>JADLCV010000033.1 GCA_020846995.1 Paracoccaceae bacterium | reverse complement strand
GACCTCGGCCCTCGACGTCTCGGCCCAGAGCCAGATCCTCAACCTCCTGATCGAGCTGCACCGGCGCCTGCGGCTGACGATGGTGCTGATCAGCCACAACCTCGCCGTCGTCAGCCACCTCGCCGACCGGGTGGCGGTGATGTATCTCGGCCGCATCGTCGAGATCGGGGCGACGGACGCGATCTTCCGCCATCCCCGCCACCCCTACACGCGCGAGCTCCTGCGGGCGATGCTCGTGCCGGGCCGCGGCCGGGGCCTGCCCGAACTGAACCTGAACGCTGAGTTCCCGAGCCCGGTGGCGCCGCCGCCGGGCTGCGCCTTCCACCCCCGCTGCGCCTTCGCGAGCCCCCTCTGCCGCGAGCGCGAGCCCGCCCTCGCCCCCCTCGACGGCCGTGAGGTCGCCTGCCACCACCCGCTCCGGGACTGAGGGTCGGGCCCGTCCGGCCAAGGCGCCCGCCTCCCCGCCCCGGGGCGCGGACGCCTGGCCGCGCCGCCGTCCGGGCGCCCGGCGCCCCCCCCTGCCACGGACCCGGACGGCCCCCGCACCGCACCCGGGCGGGCGCCGCCCGCGGCCCCGGGGGTGAGGAGGGGTGAACCGGGGGGCCGGTGTCGCCACGGGCCACCCTCCCCCCAAGGCGACGCCCGCCCCCGCGGAACCGCCCCGCCGCCCCTCCCCCGCCCGTGCGCCAGCACGGGCAGCGCCCGGCGTTCGGGGGGCTTCGTCGTGCCACCGGCACGGGCGGTCCGCCCTCACCTCAGGGCGGGCGCTTCGCGCCGCCCACGGCCGGCCGCCGCCCGTGGCTTGGGGGCGAGGACGGGGGAACCATGGCCCGGTCAGGCCGGCCCCCCGTCCTGCCCGGGGACGATGCGCCGCCAGGTCAGGGTCGCGCGCACGAGGCGGCCGTCCCAGGGGCTTTGCGCCGGGCCAGCGATGAGCGTGAGCGTGTCGCCCTCGATGCGGAAGCGGCGCGGCTGCTCGGTGCCGGCCCAGGCCTCGTTCCACGACACCTCGGGGCGATGGACGAGCGTGTCGGAGCCGGTGACGACGTAGCTCCCGGCATAGGCCGTGAGCCCTCGGAAGAGCGCGAGCGCCTCGGCGTCGGTCGGCGCGGCCCCCCTGGGGGCCGCCCGCTCGCCCGGCACGTTGAGGACCGAGAAGCGCCCGTCCCCGGTGTAGGTGAGGAGGCCGCGCGGGTTGGTCCCGCGCGGATCGGTGACGGCGCCGGTCGCCATCTCCTCCTGCCTGTGGCTGACGAGCCGCCAGGTCGAGACGAGCGCCTTCCGGGCCCGCGCGAGATCCGCCTCCGTCACCGCCCCGACCTCCCCATTCCCCGCGGCGTCCTCCTCAGGAGCCCGGCACGCCCTGGGCGTTGACATAGAGCGAGTAGAGCGCCCGCCCCGTGACCATGAACAGCCGGTTGCGCTTGGGCCCGCCGAAGCAGAGGTTGGCCGCGCGCTCGGGCAGGCCGATGTGGCCGATCGCCTTGCCCTCGGGGTTGATGACGAGAACCCCGTCCCAGCCGACGTTGACGGCGCCGTAGGCGGCCCAGACGTTGCCGTCCATGTCGCAGCGGATGCCGTCGGGGGCCTCGCCCTCGCCGCAGGTGAAGTGGACCCGCCCGTTCGAGAGCGACATCCGGTCGGCGGCGACGTCGTAGACGCGGACGGTCACCGGCCGGGACCCGGAGTCGACGATGTACAGCTTCGACTCGTCGGGCGAGAAGCAGAGGCCGTTCGGCGCCTTGACGTCGCTCGCGGCGACGGTCGCGCGGCCGGTCGCGGGGTCGAGGCGGTAGACGTTGTTGGGCAGTTCCGACTTGGCCCGCACGCCCGAGTAGTTGCCGGCGATGCCGAAGGGCGGGTCGGTGAACCACACGCTCTCGTCGCTGGCGACGACGACATCGTTGGGCGAGTTGAGCGGCTTGCCCTCGAAGCTGTCCATGAGGACGGTGATCGAGCCGTCATACTCGGTGCGCGTCACCTTGCGGCCGTGCTCTGCCGTGACCAGCCGGCCGCGGCGGTCGCGCGTGAGCCCGTTGGCGTAGTTCGCCGGCTCGCGGAAGACGGTCACCGCGCCCGTCGATTCCTCCCACTTCATGATGCGGTTGTTGGGGATGTCGGTCCACAGGAGATAGCGGCCGTCGCCGAAGTAGACCGGCCCCTCGGTGTAGCGCATGCCGCCGCTGTAGAGCTGCTCGATGGCGGCGAAGAAGACGATGTACTTGCTGAAGCTCGGGTCGAGCGCCCGCACGGCCGTGTCCGGATAGCGCACCGCTTCCGTGAACCCGGCCAGGGCCCGCGAGGCGACCGTGCTCGCCGCGAGCGTCATCCCCACCGTCTGCAGGAGTCTGCGTCTGCTGGTTCCCGACATCCCATGCCCCCCAGTCTGATGTCCAGGATACATCATACCGTATGAAGATGGCCGATTCAACCTTTCTGTTGACCGATTGCTGCGGATAGCGCAAGCATCGCACGAAGATGCAGCGCAATCAGCGGCGCCGGTGACGGACAGGGGCCGGCCCCCCGGGGCCTTCGGCCGCGCCGGCGGAAGGGCCGCGGGCGACCTCGCGGCCGGGTCGGGCGCGCCGGCCGCGCGCCCCGGCCCGCGCGACGGGGGCGGCAGGGGCCGATCCGCAGGGGCCCTCCGCGCGCCCGTCCGGGCCTCTGCAGGCCACCCCCCGGGCATGCGCGGCCGGGCCGCCGGTTCTTCCTTCCCCCCCCGGGGGGGGAAGCGGGCCCCCGGGGCGGACGCGGGAAGCCGCCGGCGCCGGCGCGGGGCGACAGCGTTCATCGCAGGCCCGCGGGCCGCCCCGGAAACGCCCCGGCCCCCGACGGAGGCCGCCCGGCGCCGTCGCCGGCGACTCCGCCCGCCCCGAGAGGAGCCGCCGCCGGCCCCGGGCGTCCTGCCAGGGCCGCCCGGGGCAGGGGCACCCCTCGCCGCCGGCCGGCCCGCGCGCGCCCGTCTGTCGTTCCTGCGGCATTCCGAAGCTGAAGAGGGGAGCCCCTTGCCCCCGGGGCCGGCCGCGCCCCGCCGGCCCCCTCGCCGCAGCGCGGTCCGCGGCCGGCCCCGGCGGAACCCGGGGGAAGCCCGCGCCCCTAGCCCGCGAGCGCCGCGACCCCGGGCAACTCCCTGCCCTCCATCCACTCGAGGAAGGCGCCGCCCGCGGTCGAGACATAGCCGAAGTCGGCCGCCACACCGGCGTGGTTGAGGGCCGCGACCGTGTCGCCCCCTCCGGCGACCGAACGGAGCCGCCCCTCGCGGCCGAGGCGGGCGACGTGGCGGGCGAGCGCCGTCGTGCCGGCGTCGAAGGGCGGGGTCTCGAAAGCCCCGAGGGGTCCGTTCCAGATGAGCGTCCGGCAGCCCGCGATCACGGCCGCGAGCGCCGTGACCGTCGCCGGCCCGACATCGAGGATCATCGCCCCGGCCGGGCAGGCGTCGGCCGCGACCGTCCGCACCGCGACCCCGGGGGCGAGCGCGTCCGCCACCACGACGTCGACGGGAAGGTGGAGCGCGACCCCCCCCGCCGCCGCCCGGGCCGTGATCGCCCGCGCCGTCCCCGCCATGTCGGGCTCGGCGCGCGAGCGGCCGACCTCGCGGCCCGCGGCCAGGAGGAAGGTGTTGGCCATCGCCCCGCCGATGACGAGGTGGTCGACGCGCGCGAGGAGGTTCGCGAGCAGGTCGAGCTTGGTTGACACCTTGGCCCCGCCGACGACGGCGACGAGCGGGCGCTCCGGGGCCCCGAGGGCGGCCTCGAGGGCGGCCAGCTCGGCCGCCATCAGGCGGCCGGCGCAGGCGGGCAGGAGACGGGCGAGGGCGGCGGTCGAGGCATGGGCGCGGTGGGCGGCGGCGAAGGCGTCGTTGACGTAGATCTCGCCGAGGGCGGCGAGAGCGGCGGCAAAGGCGGGGTCGTTCGCCTCCTCGCCGGGGTGGAAGCGCGTGTTCTCGAGCAGGAGGACCTCGCCCGCGGCCATCGCCGCCACCGCCGTCCGCGCCTCCGGGCCGACGCAGTCGGGGGCCAGCCGGACGGGAACGCCCAGCGCCGCCCGGAGCGCGGGCAGCGTCACCGCCAGCGACATCGCCGGCACCCGCCGGCCCCCGGGGCGGTCGAAATGGGCCAGCAGCACCGGCCGGCCGCCGCGGGCGAGGATGTCGCGGACGGTCGGCACGATCGCCGCGATGCGGGTCGCGTCGGTCACCCGCCCCGCGGCCACGGGCACGTTGATGTCCACCCGGACCAGCACCGTCCGCCCGGCCAGGTCCATGTCGTCGAGCGTCCGCAAGACCACCCCTCCCTCCCCCGTTCGCGCCGGCCGCCTTCTCGCCCGCCCCCGGCCCGCGGTCAACCGCCCGGGGCGCGGCGCCCGCGCGTGGCCCCTCCAACCGCGGCCCCGGGGCGGCCGGGCCCACCCCGGGGGGCCGGCGCGAATCTCCCCGCCCCGGGGGCCCCACTCCCCGCGGGCGCGGCGCGGGGCCGCATCCTGAGCCCGTCCGGCCCTCGCCCGTCGGGGCCTCTCTCCCCCGCGGGCGCGCCACCCTGGCAGGGGCGAGGGCAGGCCGGGGTCCGGAGAGGCCCCTTGCCACCGCGGGCGCGGCGCCCGCCCGCCGCCCCGGCCCGGGCGGGGTGGGCGGGCGGGAGCCTCGGGCCGGGGCGGCGGGCGGATCCGGGACCGGCACTTCCCCCCCCCTCGCCCTCCTCCGGCCGGGCCCGGGCGCCCGCGGCGCCGGTCGTGCCCGCCCGGGACCCCCCCGGGGGGGGCGGCCCGGCCCCGGGGCGCGACCGGGAAGGCCGCGGCGGGGGGGCCGGAGCGGGCATCGGCCCGCCGCCCGCGGGCCGCGGCGTGACCGGCGGGCGGTTCCATCGGCCGGCGATCTCGCCTAGGGTCGCGCCCGCCTCATCCCCTGGAGACCCCGATGACCGCCATCACCGACCCCGAGAACACCCTCATCATCACCCTCAAGGACGGCCCCGTGCAGGTCCTGCTCCTGACCGGGGTCGCCCCCCGCCATGCCGAGCGGATGAAGGCGCTGGCCCGCGCCGGGGCCTACGACAACGTCGTCTTCCACCGCGTCATCGAGGGCTTCATGGCCCAGACGGGCGATGTCGCCCACGGCAACGCGACGCGCGACTTCAACCTCCGCCGCGCCGGCACCGGCGGCTCCGGGCTGGCCGACCTCCCGGCCGAGTTCAGCCGCATCCCCCACGACCGCGGCACCCTCGGGGCCGCCCGCTCCTCGAACCCCGACAGCGCCAACTCGCAGTTCTTCATCAACTTCCGCGACAACCACTTCCTCAACGGCCAGTATACCGTCTACGGGCGCGTGATCGCGGGCATGGAGCATGTCGACCGCATCGTCCGCGGCGAGCCGCC
The DNA here is from genome assembly GCA_020846995.1 of Paracoccaceae bacterium. GTDB lineage: Bacteria > Pseudomonadota > Alphaproteobacteria > Rhodobacterales > Rhodobacteraceae > JAHDXW01. The sequence goes on along the minus strand of JADLCV010000033.1, from coordinate 21,475 downwards.
GGCAAGCCCCGACCGCATGCTGACGGTGCGGGTGGCGGCCGATGTCCTCTGAGCTCACGCGCCGGGCGGCCCTCGGGCTCGGGCTCGCGGGCGCCCTTGCCGCCGCGACCGCCGCGACCGCCGCGACCGCCGCCGCCGCCGCGCCCCGCCTCGTGATCGAGGTCGCGGGCGAGGCCCGGGGCCGCGTCGTCATCGAGCTCCTGCCCGAGGTGGCGCCGAACCACGTCGCCCGCGTCCTCGCGCTCGCCGCCGCGGGCGCCTACGACGGGGTCGCCTTCCACCGCGTCATCGACGGCTTCATGGCCCAGACGGGCGATGTCCGCTTCGGGCGCGCAGGCGGCGATCTCGCCCTCGCCGGCACCGGCGGCTCGGAGCTTCCCGACCTCCGGGGCGAGTTCTCGGACCTCGCCTTCCGGCGCGGCACCGTCGGCATGGCGCGGGCGCGGAGCCCCGATTCGGCCAACAGCCAGTTCTTCATCATGCTCGGCGACGGCCGCCACCTCGACGGCGACTACACGCTCTTCGGCCGGGTGGTGGAGGGGATGGAGGTCGTCGACCGCATCCGGCGCGGCGACCGCCGCCGCAACGGCCTTGTCGCCGACCCCGACCGCATGGTGCGGGTGACGGCCGAGCCCTGAGGCGCGGGGCTCAGCGCCGCTCGAGGACAAGGGCCGCGACGCCCCCGGGGTCGGCGATGCGCCGGACCGGCCAGGCCGCGGCCCAGTCGCGGGTGCGGGCGATCGCCGCCGCCACCGCGGGATCGGTCGCGGCAAGCGCGCGGGCCTCGCGCCAGCCCGGCCGCGCCCCGGCCCCGGCCCGGAGCGCGGTGACGGCGGCAAAGATCAGCTCGCCGTCGACGACGCTGATGCGCTCGACGACCGGCCCCGCGTCCCAGGGACCGCGGCGGAGGGCCGCGAGCGAGACGATCCGGTCGCCGTCGCCCCCGTCAGCCCCCCCGTCCGCCCGCCCGTCTCCGCGGGCGCCGGCGCGGGTGCCCGGGGCGGCACCCGCGGGGGCCTCGGGGAGCGTGGCCGGCGGCACCCTGGCGCGGTGGCCGACGATCGCGGCGTGGACGGCCAGCGACCGCCGCAGGGCCCGCCCGGCCCCGGTCAGGACGCCGGCCTCGCCGGCGAGCCAGAGCCCGAAGGAGAGACAGCCCGCGCCCTCGCCCCGGGCGGGGTCGAGGAGGAGGCCGAAGCGGCGGGCGGGCGCGGCGGGATCGCCGAGCCAGCGGGCAAGCCCCGCCCGCAGCCGCGCGCAGGCGCGGGCGTCGACCTCGACCGCGAGCACGTTGCCGCGGCCGGCGCCAAGGACGGTCAGGTGGCGCCAGCTCGTCTCGCCCGGGGTCAGGACGCGCCCGTCGGTGAAGGTCGAGAGGACCGCCGCCACCCCCCAGCCGTCGGCCGCCATGCGGAGCCCCTGGCCCCGGCTCTCGCCCGTCTGCGAGGCCATGCCCTGGCGGCCGCCGCACTGCCAGGCGACGATCAGGTGGCCGATCGCGGTCTTGCCGGTGGCGACGGCGAGGGGATCGAAGATCGCCCGCTGCAGGGTCACCCGCGCCCGCTCGGGGTCGGCAAGGTCGATCGGCCGCAGGGGCGCGACGTGGAGGAGGGCGACATAGTCGCGCTGCGCCGGGAGCCCGAGGCCGCGGAGCGGCCCCGGCCAGCCGGTCTCGTAGGAGGCGAGCGCGCCGTCGACCCCTCCCTCCCCGCGCGCCGGCGGCGCCGGAGGGGATGCCGCACAGGCGGCGAGAAGGACGAGGGCGGCGGCGAGAAGCCCCATTGCCACGCCCCGCCCGCGCCGGCCGCGGACCGCCGGGCGCGGGGCGCCGGCGCCGGGCGCGGGGCGAGGGGAGCGGTCAGGGGCCATGGCCGGGCGGGTTTGGGGCCCCGGGGCGGCCGAGGCAACCCCCCTGCGGGCACGACCGCGCGGGCGCCGGCGCGCTGCGGCGGGCAGGCCACGGGGCGGGGGCGGCGGCGGGGCGGGTCCCGAAGGCGCGCACGGGCCGCCGCCCGCGCGCGATCCACCCTCTCCGCGCCCGCCGCCCGGAGGGGGGCAGCGGCGATCGCGCGACCGCCCCGGACGGGATCCCCCCTTCCCGAACGGTCGCTCAGGCCGCGACGAGGAAGCAGGGCTGCCAGGGGCCGAGGTGCACGGCCCCGTCGGGTCCCGGGGCGCCGCCGTTGATCTCGGCCCCGACCGCCTCCCAGCGCCCCGGCGGCAGGGTCACGACCGCCGCCTCCTCGCCGAGGTTGATGGCACAGAACAGCCGCTCGCCCCCGCCCTCGCGCAGGAACGACAGCACGTCCCGCGCGGCCGCGAGCCCGTCCATGTCGCCCGCGACGAGGGCGGGATGCACGCGGCGGAAGGCGAGGACGCGGCGGTAGTGGTGGAGGATCGCGGCCGGATCGGCCTCGGCCGCATCGACCGCATGGCGCAGGTGCTCGCGGGGGATGGGCAGCCAGGTGGGCCCCGCCGAGAACCCCGCGTTGAGCGCGCCCGCCTGCCAGACCATCGGCGTCCTGCAGCCGTCGCGACCCCTGAACATGGGCCAGAACTCGATCCCGTAGGGGTCGCGGAGGTCCTCGAAGGCAAGCTCGGCCTCGCCGAGCCCGAGTTCCTCGCCCTGGTAGAGGCAGAGCGAGCCCCGGAGCATGGCCAGGAGGGTGACATGGGCCCGCGCCGCCGCATCCGTCAGCCCCCAGCGCGTGAGGTGGCGCATGACGTCGTGGTTCGAGAAGGCCCAGCAGGCCCAGCCGTCGGGCGCCGCGGCCGCGAGGGCGGAGAGGGTGCGGGCGACATAGGCGGCCGTCAGGGGCGCCGGCGACAAGAACTCGAAGGCATAGCACATCTGCGCCTTGTCGCCGCCCGAGGTGTATTCGCCGAGGATCTCGAGGCCGTGCTGGGCATCGCCGACCTCGCCCAGCATCGCCGCCCCGCTGGGCTCCATCACCGCCCGCAACCGGCGCAGGAAGTCGAGCGTCTCGGGCCGGTTTCGGTCGTAGAGGTGGCGCTGGTGGTTGTAGGGGTTGACGGCGGGGGCGATGCGGTCGCTGCGCAGCTCGGGCGGGAGCGGGGGGTTGTCGCGCAACGCGCGATCGTGGACGTAGAAGTTGATGGTGTCGAGGCGGAAGCCGTCGACCCCGCGGTCGAGCCAGAAGCGGGCGACGTCGAGGAGGGCCGCCTGCACCTCGGGGTTGTGGAAGTTGAGGTCGGGCTGGGCGGCGAGGAAGTTGTGCAGGTAATACTGGCAGCGCCTGCTGTCCCACTGCCAGGCCGGCCCGCCGAAGACCGCGAGCCAGTTGTTGGGGGGCGTGCCGTCGGGCCGGGGGTCGGCCCAGACATACCAGTCGGCCCGGGGGTTCGCGCGGTTCGCGCGGCTCTCGCGGAACCACGGGTGGCGGTCGGAGGTGTGCGACAGCACGAGGTCGATCAGCACCCTCAGCCCGAGGGCATGGGCGGTGGCCACCAGCGCGTCGAAGTCGGCGAGGGTGCCGAAGATCGGGTCGACGTGGCGGTAGTCGGCCACGTCATAGCCGAAATCCTTCATCGGCGAGGCGAAGAAGGGCGAGACCCAGACGGCATCGACGCCGAGGGCCGCGACATGCGGAAGCCGGTGGACGATGCCGAGAAGGTCGCCGACCCCGTCCCCGCTCGCGTCCTGGAAGCTCCGGGGATAGATCTGGTAGATGGTGCAGCCGCGCCACCAGGGGCGCGGGGTGGTGGCGCTGGACGTCATCCTCCCTCCTCGGGCCGGGCCGGGCGCGGCGACGGGTCCCGCCGCATCCGGGGGGTTTCGTGCCGGTCGCGCCGGGCGGCAGCCCCGGGCGGGCGCGGGAACGGGCGCGGCCGCCCGCGTCCGGGGCCGCGGGGGAGGTCGGCGCCGCCGCCCGGCCCTCGCCCCTGCCCCCGTTCTCGCCGGGCCTCTCGGCGGCCGCAAGCCGGCCCGTCCCCGACCCGCGGAACCGTGCGACGGCCGGAGGGGCCCGGGGCCCCGGGGAGAGGGCAGGGCACGGGCGGGCACGGGCGCAGGCCGGCCTCCACCGCGCCCCCGGGGGCAAGGGGGAATCGCGCCGGGGTTCCCGCGGTGGCCGCCTCCCGTCCGGCGGCGCGGTGGCGCGGTCCGGTCGGAAGGGGTCTGCCCCGTCCGGTTCCCGTCGGCTCCCCGGCCCTCGGCCGGAGGCAGAGGAAACGTCGCCCCGCGCCATGACCCGCCCCCCGGGGCAGGCCCGCGCCTCCGCGCGCATGCGACTGCCATGGCCCGGGGCGGCGCGGGCTTGCGGCGCCCTCGGCCGGGGTTCTATCTCTGAGCGGCCCCCCGGGGCGGCGGGCCCGCGGCCCGGCCCCGGGGAGCGCGGAAGGGAGGGGCGATGGCAGAGGGGGCGACCGCGATCCTCGCCGATGTCGGGGGCACCAACACCCGCGTCGCGGTCGCGCGCGGCGGCCGGCTTGACCGCGCGAGCCTCCGCCGCTTCGCCAACCGCGACTTCGCGCGGCTGACCGACGTTCTCGCGGCATTCCGCGCCGCCCTCCCGGCAGGGAGCGAGGCGCCCGCCGGCGCCTGCGTCGCGGTGGCGGGGCCGGTCCGCAACGGCGTCGGGAGGCTCACGAACATCGACTGGGAGATCGACGGCGCGGACCTCGCCCGGGCGACGGGGGCCGAGCGCGTCGCCGTCCTCAACGACCTCGAGGCCCATGGCCATGCCCTCGGCCGCGTCGCCGCGCAGGACCTCCGCCCGCTCCTTCCCGGCGCGCCGGCGCCCGCCCTCGCCTCCGAGCTCGTGATCGGCATCGGCACCGGCTTCAACGCCGCCCCCGTCCATCACCGCGCCGGTGCCCGCCGCCTCGTCGCCCCCTCGGAGTGCGGCCAGGCGAGCCTGCCCGTGACCTCCGGGGAGGGGCTCCGGCTGGCCCGCGCGCTCGTCGCGGCCGAGGGCCACGCGACGGTCGAGGCTGCGCTCTCGGGCCGCGGCCTCGCCCGTCTCCACGCCTTCGCCGGCAGCGAGGCCGGCGGCGCCCCGGCCGCGCCCCTCACGGCGGCGGCGGTCATGGCGGGGATCGCCGCCGGCGAGCCCGTGGCGGTGGCGGCGGGGCGGCTTTTCGTCCGCCTCCTCGGGCAGGTCGCGGGCGACCTCGCGCTCGTCCATCTGCCCTTCGGCGGCATCTGGCTTGCGGGCGGGGTCGCCCGCGCCTTCGCCCCCCATCTCCTCGGCTTCGGCCTCGCCGCGGCCTTCCGCGACAAGGGCCGCTTTGCGCCCTTCATGGACGCCTTCGCGGTGACGCTGATCGCCGACGACTTCGCCGCCCTCGAGGGCTGCGCGGCCTTCCTCGACCATCCCGGCGCCTGAGCGACCGGGGCCGGCCCGCGCCCGCCCCCCTGATCCCGCCCGCACCCTTTCGCTGCACCGCAGCAGCGGGGTCTTGATTCCCGGCCCCCGGGCGGTTATCTCCCCCGCCGAGACCGAGGGACCGATCCCAACCCCGCGACAACCCCGGGGGGGCGCTAAGGAACCTCTGGATTTGTCTGCTGGAACGAAGGGGGGCGCCATGCGTGACGCTAGCCTCTTCCAACTGGGGATCGGTCTGGAGACTGGCGCCCACGCGGAAGATTCCCGCAGCCGCAAGGCTGCGTCCGAGACGGTCGGCGCGCTCGCCGGCCGGCTTCTCGACGGCGACCGGGCCGATCACTTCATCCACCGCGACGGGGCCGTCTTTGCCGGCACGCACCTGATCATCGAGGTCGTGGACGGCGAGGGGCTGGACGACGAGGCGCGCATCGCCCGCGCCTTCCGCGACTGCGTCGCCGCCTGCGGGGCGACGCTCCTGCACATCCACACCCACAAGTTCGCCCCCCAGGGGGTGAGCGGGGTGGCGGTGCTGGCCGAGAGCCACATCTCGGTCCACACCTGGCCCGAGGCCCGCTACGGCGCCTTCGACGTCTTCATGTGCGGGGGGGCCGATCCCTGGGCGGCGGTGCCGGTCCTCCGCCGGGCCTTTGCCACCCCCGACGTGCAGGTGAGGGAACTCCGCCGCGGCGAGGGGCTGATCGCGCGGCCGCTCGCGGCATGACCGGCGAGTGGCTGCGGGAGGCGCTCCACCCCGACTGGGCGCAGGCGTTCCGCATCGACCGGCTGGTCTACGACAGCCGGAGCGAGCACCAGCGCCTGTGCCTGATCGAGAACGCCCGCTTCGGCCGCGTCCTGACGCTCGACGGCGTCGTCCAGCTGACGACGGGCGACGAGTTCATCTACCACGAGATGATGGCGCATGTCCCGATCCTGGCCCATGGGGCCGTGCGCCGCGTGCTGATCGTCGGCGGCGGCGACGGCGGGCTTGCGCGCGAGGTGCTGCGCCACCCGGGCATCGAGCGGGTGACGATGGTCGAGATCGACCGCGCCGTCACCGAGTTTGCCCGCGCCCATCTGCCGATGGTCTCGGCCGGGGCCTTCGACGACCCCCGGCTCGAGCTCGTGATCGACGACGGGGCGGCCTTCGTTTCCCGCCCCGGGCCGGCCTACGACGTCATCCTTGTCGATTCGACCGACCCCGAGGGCCCCGGCGAGGCGCTTTTCACCGAGACCTTCTACGGCCGCGCCCGCGCCCGCCTCGCCCCGGGCGGCATCCTCGTCACCCAGAACGGCGTCCCCTTCCTGCAGGGCGAGGAACTCCGGGCGACGATGCGCGCCTTCCGCGCCCTCTTCGCCGATGCCGCCTGCTACCTCGTCACCGTGCCGACCTATGCCGGCGGGCCGATGGCGCTCGGCTGGGGCACCGACGGGCGGGCGCGGGAGGCGAGCGTCGAGACCCTCGCGGCCCGCCTCGCGGCCGCGGGCATCGTGATGCGCTGCTACACCCCCGAACTGCACCGGGCGGCCTTCGCGCTTCCGGCCTACGTCAGGGCGCTGACGGCCTGACCGTGCCGGGCGGGATCGAGTAGGTCAGGGCCGCCCGGGCGACCGGCCCGGGGCTGCCGTCGGAAAAGACGAGGACGTCGCCCACGGCGAGCGTGCGGCCGAGCTTGAGGAGCCGCGCCTCGGCCCGGAGATCCTTTCCGGGCGCGGGCTTGCGCAGGAAGTCGATGCTCGCGCCCGTGGTCACGGCTAGGGCGACCGGGCCGATGCGGGCGAGGATGGCGAGGTAGACCGCGACATCGGCCAGCGCGAACATCGTCGGCCCCGAGACCGTGCCCCCCGGCCGGAGGTGGCGGTCCGCCACCGCCATGGCGACGGCGATGCCCGCGTCATCGAGGCGGAGGATGCGGAAGTCGCCCGCGACCTGGGGGAAGGACGCGGCGAGGAAGCGGTGCAGCTCGTCGATGCCCAACGCCGCCATCGTGCCCCCCCGGGGGCGTCGCGCCCCCGGGGTCCATCCTTGGCCCGCCCGCGACCCCCCGGCAACCCCCGCCGGCGACCGCGCCCGCATGCCCGCCGGTGCCCGGCCCCCGGGGGGTGAGGGCGCGCGCCGGCCCGCCCGGGGCCGCGGGACGGGTGCCGGCACGCTCCCAAGGGGTGGCCCGCGCCGACCCTGTCTCCGATGGTCACCGGCGATGGCCGGGCGCCTGCCCGCCCCCCGGGGGGGAGCGCGTTTCCATCCCCCGACTTACTGGGCTAGAGTGTTCGCGGAACCGGCAGGGAGGGGGCGATGGAGAAGGCGGTGCTCGAGCGCGAGGATGCGGGCGGCGGGGTCGCGGTCCTGACGCTGAACCGCCCCGACCGGCTCAACGCCCTGTCGGACGCGCTCATCGCCGCCCTCGAGGGGGCCTTCGCGGCGCTCGCGGGCGAGGCCGCGACGCGCGTCGTCATCCTCCGCGGGGCGGGCCGGGCCTTCTGCGCCGGCCACGACCTGCGCGAGATGCAGGCCGGCCGCCAGGCCGAGGACGGCGGGCGGGCCTATTTCGCCGACCTCTTCGCGCGCTGCTCGCGCCTCATGCAGGCGATCCCGCGCCTGCCCCAGCCGGTGATCGCCGAGGTCCACGGCATCGCCACCGCCGCCGGCTGCCAGCTTGCCGCCTCCTGCGACATGGTGGTGGCGGCCGAGGACGCGCGCTTCGGCGTCAACGGCGTCAACATCGGGCTCTTCTGCTCGACGCCGATGGTGGCCCTGACCCGCGCCGTCCCCCGCAAGGCCGCCTTCGAGATGCTGACGACCGGGGCGCTCGTCTCCGCCGCCCGGGCCGAGGCCCTCGGCCTTGTCAACCGCGTCGTGCCGGCGGCGGGGCGGGCCGAGGAGACGCGCGCCCTCGCCCAGACCGTCGCCGCCAAGCTTGGCGGCGCGGTGCGGATCGGCAAGCGCGCCTTCCACGACCAGATCGGCCTCGACCTCGCCGCGGCCTACGCCCACACCGGCGCCGTGATGGTCGATAACATGCTCTGGCGCGACACCGCCGAGGGCATCGCCGCCTTCCTCGAACGCCGCCCCCCGGACTGGCAGGGCCGCGGGCAGGACTAGCGGGCGGGCCCCCGCGCCAGCCGCGGGCGGCCTGCGCCCCCCCCCGCGGGGCGCGCGAAGGCGCCCCGGGGTCGCAATCGGGCGACCGGGGCGGCGGCGCAGACTTGCATCTCTCCGCCGCCGGGGGTCTTCTGGGCACCGTCCGCCGGGCGCCGCCCCGGGGACCGCAGCCCTCCGGGCGACCCCTGCCGGCGCCCGAACCCGGGAGATGCCCGCATGAGACGCACCGCACTCGCCCTTTCCGCAAGCCTTCTTGCCTTTCCCGCCGGCGCCGCGACCCCGCTCGCGGGCTGGCTCGACCTCGTCGCCCCGGACCATCTCGTGACCATGCTCGTCCTCGGCGGGATCGCCGGGCTGCGCAGCCAGGCCGAGGTCACCTACGACGCGCTGTCGGTCGATGTCGCCGCGGGCACGGTCGCGCTGACCGGGCTCGCCGGGGCGCCCCTGCCGGGGCCGGGGGTGGACCCGGCCTGCCGCTTCGGCGCCGACCGCCTGGCGGTGGCCGGGCTCTCGCCGCTCGCCGGCGACTTCGGGCGGCTGCGGATCGAGGCGATCGGCCTCCGCGTCGCCGCCGCCTGCCTCGAAGGCGACGCCCGCCCGGGCCTTGCCGCGGCCGGGATCGGGACCCTCGTCGTCGACCGGGCGCTCGCGAGCGTCGCCTACGACTTCGGCCCCGGCGCCGCCGACGTCGGCCTGCAACTGTCGATGCCGGGGCTCGCCGATGTCGAGGCGACGCTCGTCCTCGACTACTTCGCCGTCGTCGAACCCGGCATGGACGGCGATCCCGAACCCGTCGCCCGCTTCCGGAGCGGGGCGGTGACGGTCGAGGACCGCGGGCTTCTCGCCCGCATCCGCCCCCTCCTGCCGCCCGAGATGGCCGACCCCGCGGCGGCGGCGGGCGGGCTTGCGGGCGAACTCGCCCGCGGCCTCGAGCGCGAGAACCGCGCCGCCGAGCGGCGGGCGCGGATCGCCGCCGGGGCGAGCCCCGATGCCCCCGTGGAGGCGCCGCTGACCGAGGCCCAGCGGGCCTTCGTCGCCTCGTTCGAGGCCGAGGCCGGGCGCTTCCTCAGCACGGGCGGGGCGATCACCCTCGCCGCCGCGGCGACGGGCGAGGCCGTCCTCCTGACCTCCGACACCGTCGGCGACGATCCGCGGCTGCTTTTCACGGCCCTCGCCCCGGCCTTTGCCGCCGCCCCGCCGGCGCGTGCCGACATCCTTCCCGCCGTCCTCGTCGGGCGCGCGATCAGCCTTCCGGGCGGGCTGTCGGTGGAGGAGCGCCGGCGCGTCGGGCTGGCCTTCCTGACCGGGCGCGGGGTGCCGCGCGACGTCGGGCGCGGCGCGGCCCTCCTCGCCCCGCTCGCGGGCGGGGATGGCGGGGTCGCCCGCGCCCTCGCCGAGGCGCTCGCCGCCGCCAATCCGGTCGCGGCCTACGGCCATGCGCTGGTCGCGGCGGCGGCAGGCGCGCCGGGGGCGCTCGCCCTTCTCGACCGCATCGAGGCCGGGCTCGACGCCCGGGACATGCTCGCTGCCCAGGCCGCGGCCCAGCCCCCGGCGGTGGCGCCGGAAGGCCCGGCCACGGTCACGGGCCTCAGGGCGGCGGCGCTCGCGGCGCTGACCGGGACGACGCGGCCGCGGAGCTATCCGCAGGCCTGGTTCCAGGCGAGCCTCGCCGCCGCCGCGGGCGACGCCGCGGGCGCCGCGATCCGCGACGAGATCGAGGCCCGCATGGCCGCGCGCGGCGCCGCCGCCGTCATGGCCTGGGAGGCCGCGACCGGGCCCCTCGCGGCCGTCATCCTGCGCGAATGGCTGGCCACCGACCTGCCGCGACAACTCGGCCAGCCCCAGGCCCCGGCCCGTTAGCGCCACCGCCATTGCACGGCCGCGCCCGCCCCTCTAAGCCTCGCCCGAGGATCCGGAGGACAGGAGAAGACGATGCGGGCGACGCGGACCGTGCAGCGAATCCTCGCCAACTACGAGGGCGAGACCCCCGGCGTGAAGGCCAACCTCTGCCGGATGCTGATGGAGGGCCGGCTCGGCGGCAGCGGCAAGATGATCATCCTGCCCGTCGACCAGGGCTTCGAGCACGGGCCGGCGCGGAGCTTCGCGCCGAACCCCGCAGGCTACGACCCCCACTATCACTACCAGCTGGCGATTGACGCCGGCCTCAACGCCTTCGCCGCCCCCCTCGGCATGCTCGAGGCCGGCGCCGACAGCTACGCCGGCCAGATCCCGACCATCCTCAAGATGAACTCGGCCAACTCGCTCATGTCGGCCACCGCCGGCAAGGACCAGGCGATCACGGCGAGCGTCGATGACGCGCTGCGGCTCGGCTGTGCCGCCATCGGCTTCACCGTCTATCCCGGCTCGGACGCCGCCCTCGGCCAGTTCGAGGAGGTGAGCGCGCTGCGCGAGGAGGCGGCGGCCAAGGGGGTCGCGACCGTCATCTGGTCCTACCCCCGCGGCGAGGCCCTGACGAAGGACGGCGAGACGGCAATCGACGTCACCGCCTATGCGGTGCAGATCGCGGCCCTGCTCGGCGCCCATGTCATCAAGGTCAAGCTGCCGGCGGCCAACATCGAGCAGGGCGAGGCCAAGAAGGTCTACGACAAGCACGGGGTCGAGATCGCGAGCCCCGCCGCGCGCGTCCGGCACTGCATGCAGGCGGCCTTCGCCGGCCGCCGGCTGGTCGTCTTCTCGGGCGGGGCGGCGAAGGGCGAGGATTCGGTCTACGACGATGCCCGCGCCATCCGCGACGGCGGCGGCAACGGCTCGATCATCGGCCGCAACAGCTTCCAGCGCCAGCGCGAGGACGCATTGAAGCTGCTCGGGACGCTGGTCGAGATCTACAGGGGCAAGGCCTGAGGCCCGCGCCCCCGGGGCGGGCCTTCGCCCGCGCCCGCCCGCCCCCGGGGACACCCCGGGGCGTCAGTCGCCGGTCTCCTCCCCGGCCGCCCGGGCCGCTTCGGGCGGGGCGATGCGGTCGAGGAGCGGGTCGGCCTCGACCCTCTCGGAGGCGCCCGCGGTCAGGCGCCGGCGCATCCCGAGGCGGGTGGCCGAAAAGGCCTCGGCGATCTCGGCCGGGGCGAAGCGGTGCAGGCAGGAGGCGGCGAGGAGGAGGGCGGTGTCCTCGGCGAAGGCGCGCGCCTCGCCCTCGTCCGGCTTCCGCCAGCGCTGCCCGTGGGCGGCGAGGGCCGCGTCGTAGGCACGGCTCGCGCCGCGGGCGGCGACGAGTTCGTCGGTCAGCGCCGGAACCGCGGCCGGCACCCGCGCCAGGGTGCGCAGGATGTCGAGCGCGATGACGTTGCCCGACCCCTCCCAGATGCCGTTGAGCGGGGCCTCGCGCCAGAGCAATGGCAGGCCCGTCTCCTCGACGTAGCCCATTCCCCCGAGGGCCTCCATGGCCTCGCCGACGACGCGGGCGCAGAGCTTGTTGGCGAGGTACTTGGCGAGCGCGACGCCGAGGCGGGCGAGGGCGCCCTCGGCCTCGGTGGTGCCGTCGAAGGCGCGGGCGACGCGCATCCCGAGCGCGAGCGCGGCCTCGCGGTCGAGGGCGATGTCGGCGAGGACGGCGCGCATGAGGGGCACCTCGATCAGCCGCCGGTCGAAGGCGCGCCGGCCGCGGCACCAGTGCAGGGCCTCGGCGAGGGCGGCGCGCATCAGCCCGACGGGCGCGAGCGCGGTGTCGAGCCGAGTGTGGTGGACCATCGTCAGGACGGTGCGGATGCCGTCGCCCTCGGACCCCACGGCCTCGGCATAGGTGCCGGGGAACTCGATCTCGGCCGAGGCGTTGGCGCGGTTGCCGAGCTTGTCCTTGAGGCGCACGAGGTGGAGGGGGTTGCGGCTGCCGTCCTCGAGCCAGCGCGGGACGAGGAAGGCCGTGAGCCCGCCCGGGGCCCGGCCGAGCGTCAGGAGGCAGTCCGACATCGGCGCCGAGCAGAACCACTTGTGCCCGACCAGCCGCCAGCCCGTGCCGTCGGCGCTGGCGCGGGTGGTGACGGCACGCAGGTCCGAGCCGCCCTGCTTCTCGGTCAGCGCCATGCCGGCCGTGGCCGCGGCCTTGGCCGACAGGGGCAGCGGCCGGGGGTCGTAGCCGCGCGCGGCGAGCTTTCGCTGCCAGCGGGCGGCGAGGGCCGGGGCGGCGGCGAGCGCGGGATGGCCGGCGTAGGTCATCGTCATCGGGCAGCAGACGCCGGGCTCGACCCCGGTCATGAGGTAGACCATGGCGGCGTGGGTCGCATGCCCGCCCGCCGCCCCCTCCCAGGCGACGGCGGCATAGCCGCCACCAAGCCCCGCCGCCATCAGCGCGTGATAGGCGGGGTGAAAGCCGACCTCGTCGAGGCGGCGGCCGGCCTGGTCGAAGGCGCGGAGTTCGGGGGGGCAGCGATTCGCCGCCCGCCCCTCCTCGCGCCGCGCCGCCGTCCCGATCGCGGCGGCGAAGGCCGCCAGCGCCGCCGCGTCGGCCCCGGCTGCCGCCGCCGCCTCGCGCAGGGCGGCGTCCCCCGCCCAAGGGTCGCCCGCCGGGGCGGGCCCGGGCTGGTTCTCGACCCGGTGGGTGGGCAGGCTGGAGAGGGGCGCGACCGCATCCATGGGGAAGACTCCCGTGCTGGCGCCGAGGCTAGCGCAGATTCGGCACGGACGGAATCGCTTCGACACCCGCCCCGCGCGCGGGGATTCCCAGGCCCGCGCCTTTGTGCCAGACTGCGGCAATGCGCCCGGCGAGAGGCGCGAGCGAGGCTCGAGCAATGCCGCGATCCCCCGCGCCCGCACCGGGCGACGTCCTTTTCTTCGCGCTCGCCTTCGTCGCGGCGAGCTATTTCACCTTCGCCGCCGTCCAGGGCGACCACGGCATCTTCCGCCGCGTCGCCATCGACGCCGAGGCAGCCAGCCTTGCGGCCGAGCGCGACCGCCTCGCGGCCGAACTCGCCTTCCTCGAGAACAAGACGCGGCGGCTCTCGGACGACTTCCTCGACCTCGACCTCCTCGACGAGCAGGCACGCGACGTCCTCGGCTACCTCCGGCCCGAAGAACTCGTGATCCGCTGAGGCCGCCTCCGACCCCCTCGCGCGGGGCGCGCGCTTCGGCTATAGGGTCGTTCAACGTTAAACGATCTCTGCCGGGAGGAGGGGGCCCCATGGCCACACGCAAGTCCGAGGCGAAGCCCAACGCCTCGCGCGAGGAACTGCTGCATTTCTACGGCGAGATGCTGCTGATTCGCCGCTTCGAGGAGAAGGCCGGGCAGCTTTACGGGATGGGGCTGATCGGGGGCTTCTGCCACCTCTACATCGGCCAGGAGGCGGTGGTCGTCGGCCTCGAGGCAGCGGCCGGGCCGGGCGACAAGCGGGTGACGAGCTACCGCGACCACGGCCACATGCTCGCCTGCGGCATGGATCCGGCCGGCGTCATGGCCGAGCTGACGGGCCGCAAGGGCGGGATTTCCAAGGGCAAGGGCGGCTCGATGCACATGTTCAGCCGCGAACGCCACTTCTACGGCGGCCACGGCATCGTCGGCGCCCAGGTTCCGATCGGGGCGGGGCTCGCCTTCGCCGACCGCTACCTCGGCAACGACCGCGTCACCTTCGCCTATTTCGGCGACGGGGCGGCGAACCAGGGCCAAGTCTACGAGACCTACAACATGGCCGTGATCTGGTCGCTGCCGGTGATCTTCGTGATCGAGAACAACCAGTATGCGATGGGCACGAGCGTCAGGCGCGCGACCCGCTCGAAGACGCTCTTCGGCCGCGGCGAGGCCTTCGGCATCCCCGGCGAGCAGGTCGACGGCATGGATGTCCTCGCCGTCAAGGCGGCCGGGCAGAAGGCCGTCGCCCATGCCCGCGCCGGCCGCGGACCCTACATCCTCGAGGTCATGACCTACCGCTACCGTGGCCACTCGATGTCGGATCCGGCCAAGTACCGCACCCGCGAGGAGGTCCAGAAGGTGCGCGACGAGCGCGACCCCATCGAGCACGTCCGCGAGATGCTGCTCGCCGGCGGGCTCGCGACCGACGACGAGCTCAAGGCCGTCGATCGCGACATCAAGGCGGTCGTCAACGAGGCGGCTGATTTCTCGCGCGAGAGCCCTGAGCCGGATGTGGCCGAGCTCTGGACCGACATCTACGCCTGAGGGAGCCGCATGATGCCCAACGCCATCCTGATGCCCGCCCTGTCGCCGACGATGGAGGAGGGCACGCTCGCGAAATGGCTGGTCGCCCCCGGCGACACGGTGAAGGCCGGCCAGGTCATCGCCGAGATCGAGACCGACAAGGCGACGATGGAGTTCGAGGCCGCCGACGACGGCCTCCTCGCCGAGATCCTCGTCGCCGCCGGAACCCAGGGGGTGAAGGTCAACACCCCGATCGCTCGCCTCGCGGGCGAGGGCGCCCCGGCCGCCGCTGCCGCCCCGGCCCGGGCCCCGGCCCCCGTGGCCCCGGCGGCCGCGGCCGCCCCGCCGCCGGCGCGGGCCCCGGCGCCGCCCGCCGCCGCCCCCGTCCCCGACTGGCCGGCGGGCACGCCGACGAAGACGATGACCGTCCGCGAGGCCCTGCGCGAGGCCATGGCCGAGGAGATGCGCCGCGACGACCGGGTATTCCTGATGGGCGAGGAGGTCGCCGAGTATCAGGGCGCCTACAAGATCTCGCAGGGGCTCCTCGAGGAGTTCGGGGCCCGGCGGGTGATCGACACGCCGATCACCGAGCACGGTTTCGCCGGCATCGCCGTCGGTGCCGCCTTCGGCGGGCTGCGGCCGATCGTCGAGTTCATGACCTTCAACTTCGCCATGCAGGCGATGGACCAGATCGTCAACTCGGCCGCCAAGACGCTCTACATGTCGGGCGGCCAGATGGGCTGCCCGATCGTCTTCCGCGGCCCCAACGGGGCGGCGGCGCGCGTCGCCGCCCAGCACAGCCAGGACTACGCCGCCTGGTACATGCAGGTGCCCGGGCTGAAGGTCGCCATGCCCTATTCGGCGGCCGACGCCAAGGGCCTGCTCAAGAGCGCGATCCGCGATCACAACCCGGTCGTCTTCCTCGAGAACGAGATCCTCTACGGCCGCGCCTTCGAGGTCCCGCTGCTTGACGACCTCACGGTTCCCTTCGGCAAGGCCCGCATCTGGCGCGAGGGCGGGGACGCGACGATCGTGAGCTTCGGCATCGGCATGAGCCACGCGCTCGAGGCCGCCGATGCGCTCGCCCGCGAGGGCATCGCCGCCGAGGTCATCGACCTCCGGACGCTGCGGCCGATGGATGCCGCGACGGTCCTCGCGAGCGTGCGCAAGACCGGCCGCTGCGTCACGGTCGAGGAGGGCTGGCCGCAGGGCTCGGTCGGAAGCTACCTCGCCTCGGTGATCCAGCGCGAGGCCTTCGACTGGCTCGATGCGCCGGTCGTCAACCTCACCGGCAAGGACGTGCCGATGCCCTATGCGGCCAATCTCGAGCGCCTCGCGCTTGTCACCGCGGCCGAGGTGGCGCAGGCGGTGCGCCAGGTCTGCTATCGTTGAGGGGAAAAGCGATGCCCGTGGAAATCCTGATGCCCGCCCTGTCGCCGACGATGGAGGAGGGAACGCTCGCGAAATGGCTGGTCGCTCCGGGCGACCGGGTAAAAAGCGGCCAGGTCATCGCCGAGATCGAGACCGACAAGGCGACGATGGAGTTCGAGGCGGCCGATGACGGGGTGATGGGCCCGCTCCTCGTGGCGGCGGGGACGGCCGGGGTCAAGGTCAACGCCCCGATCGCGCTCCTCCTTGCCGAGGGTGAGACCGCCGCAGCCCCGGCCGCGCCTGCCGCCGCAGCCCCGGCGCCCACGCCTGCCGCGGCCCCGGCCCCGGCCCCCGCCGCCCCGGCGGCGGCGGCGGGCAAGGGCGGGCGCCTCTTCGCCTCGCCCCTCGCCCGCCGGCTGGCGGCCGAGAAGGGGGTCGACCTCGCCCGGATCGCCGGCAGCGGCCCGCACGGGCGGATCGTCAAGGCCGACGTCGTCGCCGCCCGCCCGGCGGTGGCCGCGCCGGCCCCGGCTGCAGCGGAATCGGCGGCACCCGCCGCGGCCGCCGCCCCGCCGCGGCCCGCCGCCCCGGCTGCGGCCCCTGCCGGCGCCACCGCCGAGCAGGTGATGAAGATGCTCCAGGGCCGCGCCTACGAGGAGGTGGCGCTCGACGGCATGCGCCGCACTGTCGCCGCCCGCCTGACCGAGGCCAAGCAGACGATCCCGCATTTCTACCTGCGCCGCGAGGTCGCGATCGACACCCTCCTCGCCTTCCGCGCCGACCTCAACGCCCGCCTCGAGGGGCGCGGCGTCAAGCTCTCGGTCAACGACTTCATCATCAAGGCCTGCGCCATGGCCCTCCAGTCGGTGCCAGCGGCCAACACCGTCTGGGCCGGCGACCGCATGCTCCGCCTCAGGCCCTCCGATGTCGCGGTGGCGGTGGCGGTCGAGGGCGGCCTCTTCACCCCCGTTCTCCGCGACGCGCATCTGAAGTCGCTCTCCGCGCTCTCGGCCGAGATGAAGGACCTCGCCGCCCGCGCCCGCGCGCGCAAGCTCCTCCCGCAGGAATACCTCGGCGGCAGCTTCGCCATCTCGAACCTCGGGATGTTCGGGATCGAAAGCTTCGATGCCGTCATCAACCCGCCCCACGGCTCGATCCTCGCCGTCGGGGCGGGGGTGCGCAGGCCCGTGATCGCGCCCGACGGGGCGGTGGCGGCGGCGACGATGATGGCGATGACGCTGTCGGTCGATCACCGCGTGATCGACGGCGCCCTCGGGGCGGAGTTCCTGAAGGCGATCATCGCGAATCTCGAGAATCCGATGGCGATGCTCGCCTGAGGGCGAGGACGAGGCGGCGGGCGCGCAGGCCCGCCGTCAGCGCCGTGCCGAGGACGACAAGCACGAGCGCCGGCCCGAGGACGGCCGCCGGGGCGACGCCGAAGGGGACAAGGGCGGCCGCGACCAGCGCCGCCGCGGTCAGTGCCGCCATCCGCTGCGGCTTGGCGAGCGGGCCGCCGAAGTCGGCGCCAAGCCCCTCGGCGCGGCCGAACTCGCGCAGCCAGGCGGTGAGGAGCGCGAGCGCCCCGGCGAGGAGCCCGAGCGCGGGCACCCCCGCCCCGACCCCGGCGCCGGCGAAGAGGACGAGGTCCGAGAGCCGGTCGGGAGCCTCGTTCCAGAAGGCCCCGTCGGGCCCCCCGCGCCCGCCCTCGACGGCCACGAGGCCGTCGAGAAGGTTGGCCAGGAGGCGGAGCTGGCAGGCGGCGGCGGCGAGGACGAGGGCGATCGCCGCCCCCGTCCCGACGAGCCAGGCGGTGGCCGCGAGGGTGCCCGCCCCCGCCGCGGCGAAGGCGAGCGAGGCCACCGAGATCGCGTTCGGCCGCACCCCGCGGGCCGCGAGCCCGGCCGCGAGCGCCCGCACCCGGCGGCTCCCGCGGCTTGCCAGCGGCCGGCGCGGTCCCGTCATCGCAGCGACCACAGGTAGCGGACGACGTGAAAGAAGAGGGGCGCGGCGAAGATCACCGAATCGAGCCGGTCGAGCACGCCGCCGTGGCCGCCGATGAGATGGCCCCAGTCCTTGACCCCGCGATCGCGCTTGACGGCCGAGAGGACGAGGCCGCCGAGGGCCCCCATGACCGTCACCATGAGCGCGAGCAACCCCGCCGGCAGGGGCCCGAAGGGGGTGAGCCACCACAGGAGCGCCCCCGCCACTGTCGCCGTGCCGACCCCGCCCAGGAAACCCTCCCAGGTCTTGGCCGGCGACAGTGCCGGCGCCATCGGCCGCCGCCCCGCCAGCTTGCCCCAGACGTACTGCATCACGTCCGAGAACTGGACGGTGAAGATCAGCCAGGCGACGAGCAGCACTCCCCGCCCCTCGAACCCCGGGATCTCGAGGTAGAGTAGGGCCGGGACATGGCTGATGCAGTAGACGCAGATCATCAGCGCCCATTGCGTCTCGGCCACCCGGCCGAGGAATCCCCGCGGCCCGCCCCGGAGGGCCGATACCACGGGCAGGAAGAGGAAGGCGTGGACCGGGATGAGAACCGAGTAGAGCCCGTACCAGTCGGCCCAGACGAGGAGATACTGCAGCGGCAGGACGACGAAGAAGCTCGCGACGAGCGCGTGGTGGTCGGCCGGGCTGCGCACGATCAGGGTCAGGAACTCGCGCAGCGCCGCGAACGAGACGAGCGCGAAGAGAAGGACGACGCCCGTCCGCCCGAAGACGAAGGCGAGGCCGAGGAGCACGACCATGACCCACCAGGCGGCGACGCGGGCGCGCAGGTTCGCCGTCACCGGCCCCGGCCGGCGTTCGGCCAGCGCCTCGGCCGCAAGCGTCGCCAGGGCGAGAAGAAGGAATACCCCGGTGAAGAGGGCGAAAAGGGAGGCGTCGCCGCTCATGTCTGCACCTCGGCGATGGCCAGAAGGGCGGCGCGGGCGCGGGCAAGGAAGGCGTCGCGCGCCTCGCCCGCGGCAAGCCGGATCGGCGCGCCGAAGGTGACGGTGCAGGCGAGCGGCAGCGGGACCATCCGGCCCCGCGGCAGGACCTTGTCGAGATTGCCGATCCAGACCGGCACGAGATCGATCCCCGGGCGCGCCGAGGCGAGGTGGAAGAGGCCCGACTTGAGCGGCAGGAGCGGGGCCGTGCCGTCGTTGCGCCGCCCCTCCGGGAAGAGCATGAGCGAGGCGCCGGCATCGAGCGCCGCCACCATCTGGGCCACCGGATCCTCGGTGCGCATCTCGGGCCGGCGGTCGATCAGCACGGCGTCGAAGACATCGCGGCCGATGAACCGCCGCAGCCCCGACTGAAGCCAGTAGTCGGCCGCCGCCACCGGCCGCGTCGCCGCCCGCAGGGCCGGCGGCAGGACCGTCCACAGGAGCACGAAGTCCCCGTGCGAGGTGTGGTTGGCGAAATAGACGCGCTGGCCCGCCTCGGGCGCGACCCCCGACCAGATGGCGCGCGGGGCGGTGAGGAAGCGGGCAAGAAGCGCGATCGCCTCGCCCGCCACGACCGCCGCCAGCCGGCGCAGCATCGCCACATCCCTCTCAGGGCTGCTCGAGGGTCTGGTCCATCATCAGCGCGGGCTGGGCACAACCGGCCTCGCCGACGACGCGGGCCGGCACGCCCGCGACCGTGGTGCAGGGGGGAACGTCCCGCAGGACGACCGACCCCGCCGCGATCCGCGAGGAATGCCCGACGCGGATGTTGCCGAGGATCTTCGCCCCCGCCCCGATCAGCACCCCGTCGCCGATCTTGGGGTGGCGGTCGCCGTCCTCCTTGCCGGTGCCGCCGAGCGTCACCGCGTGCAGCATCGAGACGTTGTCGCCGACGACCGCGGTCTCGCCGATGACGATCGAATGGGCGTGGTCGATCATGATCCCCCGGCCGATGCGGGCGGCGGGATGGATGTCGACGCCAAACGCCTCCGAGACCCGCATCTGCACGAAATAGGCGAGGTCCGTGCGCCCCCGCCGCCACAGCCAGTGGCCGACGCGGTAGGCCTGCACGGCCTGGAAGCCCTTGAAGTAGAGCAGGGGCTGGATGAAGCGGTGGCAGGCCGGATCGCGCTCGTAGACGGCGACGAGGTCGGCCCGCGCCGCCTGCCCGATCTCGGGCGCCTCGGCATGGGCCTCGTCGGCGATCTCGCGAAGGATCTGCTCGCTCATCTCGCCCGAGGCGAGCTTGAGCGAGAAGCGGTAGGCGAGCGCCCGCTCGAACGAGAGGTGATGGAGGAGGCTCGAATGGATCAGCCCACCGAGGATCGGCTCGGCCCGCACCGCCTCCTGCGCCTCCTCGGTGATCCGCTTCCAGACCGGATCGACCGTCGTCACCCGCGCCCGCAGTTCGCCCATCGCGCGATCCTCCCCGGGGGACTCCGCGCCCCGAACCTAGCCCGTTTCGGGCCCGGGCGCGAGAGGGGCCGTCCCTCCCCTCGCGTGCCGCGCGCGGCGGGCGATCAGGGCCTCGATGACGATGCGCAGGCAGTCGAGATAGTCGGCATCCGACAGGAAGGGCTCGGGCGCCTGCGGCCAGGCGGCGGCGGCGGCCATCAGGCTGCCGTTCCCGGCCCGCGGATGGGCGCGCCCGGTCCGCCGCCGCCAGCGGTCGGCGAGGTCCGCCTCCGCGATCAGGCGCCCGATCAGCGCCGCCCGCGCCCCCAGCGGCGCGAGCCGGAGCGCCCGTGCCGCCGCGACGACATCGCCATGAAGGACCGGCCGCATCGCCGCCTCTCAGGCGAGAGCGTCGAGGCCCGCGAAGGGCCCCGCCCCGAAGCGGTCCGAAAGCTGCGCGACCTCGAGCCGCACGGTCTCGCCCACGACCCCGTCGGCCAGCCGCTGCGCCTGGGGATAGCTCCACGAGGGCACCGCGACCAGGGCTTCGCGCACGACCTGCGTCCCCCGGCGGACGCGGACGAGATATTCCTCGCGGTCCTCGCCGAGCGGCACCTCGACGCTCTCCCAGCGGTCGCCGTCGATGCGCGTCCGCCGCACCCAGGCGAGCGTGATCGCGCCCGCCTCGCCGGCCGCCCCCTGCACATGACAGGGGGCATAGGGCCGGAGGCCGATGCCGGCGAAGGCCTCCACGCGGTGGACATAGGCAGGGTCGTCCACCGGCCGGCCGGCGGGACCGATCCGGTAGTGCCGCACGAGCCCGCGCGCCGACGAGGCGAGTTCGATCTGCGCCACCGCCGGGTTCCAGCGCACGAGATAGGACCCCTCGGGCCAGACCTCGGGCATGACCCCGTCGGTGCCGGCCTGCCCGCGCAGCCGGAGCGAGAGATCGTAGACCCCGGGCGCGACCAGGACCGCCTCGGCGAACTGGAAAAGCTCCCAGGCATCGGAACTGCCGTCGCCGATCGCGACAAGGTTCGCGCCCCCGAGCACGGCCTCGGGCGCGGCCGAGGCGAGGGCCCCGCTCGTCAGCCGCACCCGCAGGGGCGCGCCGCGGTCCCAACGCCCGGAGGCCGCCTTCGGCATCGGCGTCAGCGTCACCCCGACCGTGGCCGGGGCGCTGACGAGGCGGTTGAGGGCATAGCCCGCATCCGCCTCGCCCGCGTAGACG
>JADLCV010000032.1 GCA_020846995.1 Paracoccaceae bacterium | reverse complement strand
CCCGCCTGCCGCCGGAGCCACGCCTTGCGCCCGAGCCGGTCCTACACAGGTCCGTGGCCCTCCGGCACGATGGGGGCGAGGGACTCCGTCCTTTCGGCATGCAGGGAGGGCCGCAACCCATGAGGAACGGTTCGGGACTTCGCGGATGGCGGGCAATCGCCGCGGTGGCGGCCGCGAGCATCGGCCTTGGCGGCGGGGCCGCCCTGGGCGAGGGCTGGCCGACCGTCCCGGAGGAGACCTTCGCGGCCCTGGGCGTCGCCGCCGACGCCCCCGCCAACGTCCTCTACGAGGCCCTGGCGGCGCGCTTCTACGATCAGGCCAAGGGCTATGGCGAAGGCCAGTTCTCGGCCCTGTGGGAGCCCATCGCCTTCTCGCGCTACCTCAACCCCGCGCTCTACGAGGGCCGCGAGGAGCTTGGCTTCCAGGTCACGGCCGAGGAATGCGTGACCTGCCACGAGACCGTGACCCCGGGGTGGGTCCATGCCGCGAGCCGCAGCGTCCATGCCGACCTCGCGGCGCTCCGCAGCCTGCCGGCCGACGATCCGCGTGCCTACAAGGTCGCCCATCTCGACGAGGTCGAGGCCAACCTGCGCAGCATGGGCCTGCTCGACGCCGGCGAGGCCCTGGCCGAGGTCGGCTGCATCGACTGCCACATGGGCGTCGGCGTCACCGAGGGCAACCACAAGACCGACCTCCGGCTGCCCGACGCGGCCGTCTGCGGCCAGTGCCACGTCCGCCAGTTCGCCGAGCGCGAGTCCGAGCGCGACACCCAGACCTGGCCGCAGGAGCAGTGGCCGGCCGGCCGGCCGAGCCACGCGCTCTCGATGCTCGCAAACTACGAGACGGCGATCTGGGCCGGCATGGCCGAGCGCGAGGTCGCCGAGGGCTGCACGATGTGCCACACCACCCAGGTGACGTGCAACCAGTGCCATACCCGGCACGAGTTCTCGGCCGCCCAGGCGCGCCGGCCCGAGATGTGCGCGAACTGCCACAACGGCGTCGACCACAACGAGTTCGAGAACTACATGATGTCGCGCCACGGCCTGATCTACCAGACCAACGGCGACCGCTGGGACTGGGAGGCGCCGCTCTCGGAGGCCTTCGCCGCGGCCGGCTACAACGCGCCGACCTGCCAGACCTGCCACATGAGCGTGAACGGCGAATACAGCCACAACCTCGTGCAGAAGGTGCGCTGGGGCTTCAACCCGATGCCCTCGATCGCCGAGAACCTCGACCATTCCTGGTTCCAGGAGCGCAAGGATCTCTGGGTCGCGACCTGCACCCAGTGCCATTCGCCGAGCTTCGCGACGAGCTACCTCGACATGCTCGACAAGGGCACGGTGCAGGGCATCGGGCTCGTCCAGCAGGCCGACGCTGTGGTCAAGGGGCTCTACGCCGACGGGCTCCTGATCGGCCAGGCCGCGAACCGGCCGGCCCCGCCGGCGCCCGACGCCGACGCCGCCGGCGGCTTCTTCGGCCTCTTCTGGACCGCGGGCAACAACCCGACCGCGGTCGAGCACGAATATGCCCAGATGTGGGAACAGGAACTCATGCGCCACTTCAAGGGCCTTGCCCACGTCAACCCGGGCGGCTTCACCTATTCCTACGGCTGGTCGGAACTCATCGGCTCGCTCGCCCGCATCCGCGACGAGGACACGCGGCTGCGCGAGGCCCGCGCGCTCGTCGAGCGGGTCGAGGCGCTCGAGAAGGCCGGCGGCGGCAACTGACCGGCCGGCAGCGACAGGACGGGGGGCCCGGCGCCGGCAGGGCGGCGTCAGGCCCCTTGGTCTGCGGGGGGGCGGGACGCGATGGGCAGAGGAACCGAGAGGACGGGGCCGGCCCGCGCCGGGGCGGACATCGCCCTTGTGCTGGCCCTGGCGGCAGCCCTTCTCGCGCCCGCGGGGGGGCCGCGCGCCGAGACCGCAGAGGCCCCCGTCGCGGACGCCGCCCCGACCTACGCGCCCGCCGCCGTTCCGCCCTCGGCCGCGGCCGGGGCCCTCGCACTGCGCCTTGGCGGCACCGCCCTCGTCCTCGACCTGCGGGCCGCGGGCGAGGCGCGCCCGCTCGCCCGGGCCGAGGCAGCGAGGCTGGCCGACGGCGCGACCCGGCTGCTCGGCTGGGAGGCGCTGACGGGCGCCCCCCTCCTGCGCCGCGACATCCGTGCCGCCGAGGATCTCGCGCTTCTCGAGGCGCTCGAGCGTCACCTGCCCGCGGGGGGGACGATCCTCGCCCTGCCGGGGGTCTCGCGGCGCCTCGCGGCGCTTCTCGGCGCCGCCTCCTTCCCGCTCGCCGCGGCGGCCGAGCCCCTGGCCATGCCCGCGCCCTGGGCCGGCCGGGGCGAGGACATCGCCGCGGCCGAGGCGCGGCAGTGGGGCGGGGCGGCGAGCGCGGGCGCCGAGGGGGCCCCGCTCGCCGGCTTCCTCGATGCGCTTCTCGCCGAGGACCGCATCGGCGCCGCCCGCATGCGCGTCCTCGCCGGCCCCGGCGAGGGCTTCGTCCTCGTCCATCTCGAGGATGCCTTCCAGCTCGGCCTCCTGCGGCCGGGGCGCATGGCGATGGTCCGGCGCGACCTCGCGGCCGAGGGCTTCTCGCACGACCTCGCCCGCGAGGCGCGCCGCTGGGCCGCGACCAACGGGCAGGCCGCCTGGGCCGTGGACCGCGGCCCCGACGGCCGCCTGCGCGGGCATTTCCTGACCGACGCGGTCGAGACGGCGACGCTCGTGGTCCAGCTCCTGCCGTTCAACACGAGCCGCCTCGACATGGTGCCGGGGCTGCGGCTGGTGTGGCAGAAGGACGGCTACTGGCTCTACCGGATCGACGCCATCACCCCACCCGCCTCCGCGCCCTAGCGACCGGGCCGGACTCATCGAAATCGGCCCTGCCGGCCGCATGGACGGGCCGTCTTGTGCTAGGCTGATGGTGCCGGCTCCGGGGGGTGTGATGCCTCTTGCGCTCGTTCTCGACGAAGCGGACTCCCGCACCCTGCAGGACCAGGTCTTCGACCAGATCCGCGAGATGATCCTGTCGACGCGGCTCAAGGCCGGCCATCCCATCCCGGGCTCGCGGATCCTTGCCGAGCATCTCGGCGTGTCGCGCAATACCGTGACGATCGCCTACGAGAAGCTCTTCAGCGAGGGCTATCTCGAGGTCCGGCCCAATGTCGGCACCTTCGTCGCCCGCGACCTGCCCGACGGGGCGCTGACGCTCGCCGTCGCCGCGCCGGCCGCGCCCGCCCCCGCCCCGGCCGCCGCCCCGCCGCCCCTGGCCGGGACCGTCGTCGACCACGTCGCCGCCAGCATCTTTCCCGTCCAGGCGATCGAGCACCCCGAGACCGGCCAGCTGCGGACCGACTTCTGGGTCGGCCGCGTCGACCGGCGCGGCTTTCCCCTGACCGAATGGCGCCGGATCGTCGATCTCAAGCTCCGCCACGGGCTCCAGGCCCAGGTCCGCTACGGCAACCCCCAGGGCGACGAGCAGTTGCGCCGCGCCATCGCTGACCACCTCGGTCTCGCCCGCGGGGTCGGCTGCACGCCGGGCGAGATCGTCGTCGTCGGGGGATCGCAGGACGGGCTCATGCTGATCGCGCAGGCGCTCCGTCCCCATTGCGGGGTCATGGTGCACGAGAGCCCCTGCTATCAGGGGGCCCGCTTCCTCTTCGAGCGCATGGGCTATGCCTGCCGGCCGGTGCCGGTGGACCGCGACGGTCTGGTCGTCGAGGCCCTGCCCGAGGTCCGCAACGCCGTCATCTACGTCACCCCCTCGCACCAGTTCCCGACCGGCGTCACCTTGAGCCTGCCGCGGCGGCTGAAGCTTCTCGGCTGGGCCGAGCGCACCGACAGCCTCATCGTCGAGGACGACTACGACGGCGACTTCCGCTACGAGGGCGGGCCGCTCACGGCGCTGCGCGGGCTCGACCGGACGGGGCGGGTCTTCTACCTCGGCACCTTCTCGAAATCGATGGGGCCGGGGCTCAGGCTGGGCTTCATCGTCGGGTCGGGGGCCAGCGCCGCGGCGCTCGCGCGCTGGAAGCACCTCTTCTCGAACGGCACGCCCTGGATCGTCCAGGCGGCGATGGCCGAGTTCCTCGACAGCGGCGCCTTCCAGCGCCACCTGCGGCGCATCCGCTCGCTCTACCGCCAGCGCCGCGACGTCCTCATCGCGGCGATCACGCGCCATTTCCCGGGCTCGGGCATCCTCGGCCGGCGGGGGGGGATGCACCTCTCCTGGCAACTGCCCGAGGAGGGCTCGGCCCGGCGGCTGCAACGGCTGGCGCTCGGGCGCGGCATCGGCATCTACACCGCCGAGAGCGGGGGGGCCTACCTCGCCCCCGGCGATGCCGGCCACCGCGACCTCCTGATGATGGGCTATGCCGCGGTCGAGGAGGACCAGATCGCCCGCGCCGTCGAGCTTCTGGCCGAACTCGACCGGGAGGGGTGAGATGGAGATGCCGCCGATCCGGCTGGGCGGGGTGGCGGTGGCGCTGGCGCTCGCCCTCTGCCTCTTCGCCGCCGGGCAGGCGGTGGCGGCGGCCCGCGGCCGCAGCACGGCGCGCCTCGTCCTCGCGCGGAACGCCATGCTCGCCAACGCCCTCCTCGTGACGCTGGGGATGGCGGTGCTCGTCCATGCCTTCGCGACCTCGGACTTCGGGGTCGCCTACGTGGCGCGGAACTCGAACCTCGGCCTGCCGCCGCTTTACCGCATCACCGCCGCCTGGGGCGCGCACGAGGGCTCGCTCCTGCTCTGGGCCTGGTATCTCGCCGTCCTCGCGGCGGCGGCGATCGTCATCCACTGGCGCGACCATCCCCTCTCGATGCCTTGGATCATCGCCACCCTGGCCACCGTCGAGGCCGGCTTCCTCGCCCTCATCGTCTTCCTCTCCAACCCCTTCGCGACGCTCGCTCCGGTGCCCGCCGACGGCCGCGACCTCAATCCCCTGCTCCAGGATCCGGGCCTCGCCTTCCATCCCCCGGTCCTCTACCTCGGTTACGTCGGCTTCGCCGTCCCCTTCGCCTTCGCGGTGGCAGCGATGGTGCGGGCCCATGTCGGCACCGAATGGGTCGCGGCAGTGCGCCGCTGGGTCCTCTTCTCCTGGGCGGCACTGACCTCGGGCATCATCTTCGGCGGCTACTGGGCCTATTACGAGCTCGGCTGGGGCGGCTACTGGGCCTGGGACCCGGTCGAGAACGCCTCGCTCATGCCCTGGCTCACCGGCAGCGCGCTCATGCACTCGATGATGGCCCAGGACCGCCGGCACATGTTCCGGCTCTGGAACGCCTTCCTCGTCGTCGCCACCTTCCTGCTCACGCTCCTCGGCACCTTCCTCGTGCGCTCGGGGGTCCTGACCTCGGTCCATGCCTTCGCGACCGACCCCGCCCGCGGCGGCTACATCCTCGGCTTCATGGCCCTGGCGATGGTCGCGGGCTTCGGTCTCCTGATCTGGCGGGCCGAGGCGCTCGATTCCGAGGCGGTGGTGGAATCGCCCCTCTCGCGCGAGGCGGGGATCCTCGCCAACAACGTCATCCTCGTCGTCGCGGCGCTGATCGTCGTCATCGGCACCCTCTTCCCGCTCGCCGTCGAGGTGGTGACGGGGGCGCGGATCTCGGTCGGGGCGCCCTACTTCAACCGCGTGATGGTGCCGCTGATGCTCGCGGTCATGGTCCTGATGGCGCTCGGCCCGTCGCTGCCCTGGCGGACGATGCCGGGGCGGCGGTTGGCAGCACTCGTCCGCCTGCCGGGGCTCGCGGGCGTCTTTGCCGCGGCCGTGGCCCTCGTCGCCGGCGTGCGTGACGGGCTGACGCTCGCGGCCCTCGCCGTCGTCGCCTTCGCTGCCGCGGCGACGCTTGCCGACCTCGGCCGGGCGGTGGCCGGGCGCCGCCACGTCGCGGGCGGAGGCTGGGCCGGGGCGGCGCTGGCCGCCCTCGGGCAGGGGCGGCGGCGGATGGGGGGGCTGATCGTCCACCTCGGCGTCGCCCTGATCGCCGCCGGCATGATCGGCTCGGGCCTCTTCCAGGAGGCCCTGACCGTCCACCTTCGCCCCGGCGAGGCGGCGCGGATCCACGACTACACGATCACCCTCCGCGGCGTCGATGTCACCGAGGGACCGAACTGGGAGGGCCGGCGGGCCCGCTTCTCGGTCTCGAGGGAGGGCGAGGTCGTGGCGATGATGATGCCCGAGCAGCGCTTCTACGCCATCCGCGGCATGGCGACGACGGAGACCGCGATCCGCTCCGAGATCGCGGGCGACCTCTACATCTTCTTCGGGGACGAGAGCGAGGAGACGGTGGTGGCGCAGATCTACTGGAACCCGCTGGTGGGACTTGTGTGGCTGGGCTGGATCGTCGTCCTTGGCGGCGCCCTCCTCTCCTTCGGCGAGCGCGAGCGCGGACGCCGGCGCCGCCCGGCCGCCCTTCCCGCCGCGAGGGGAGCGCCCGCGGAATGACGACCGGTCCCGATCCCGCCGCCGTCCCGGCGCCGCGTTCCCGCCTCTGGAAGGGGGCTCTCGTCCTCGCCATGGCCCTGACCGTCGGCCTCCTCGGCATCGGGCTCACGCGCGAAGCCTCGCGTCTCCCCTCGGCGCTCGAGGGCCGCCCGATGCCGTCCTTCGACCTGCCGCTTCTCGACGGCGAGGGGCGGCTCGTCTCGGCCGAGGCGGCGGGGCGGCCCCTGATCCTCAACTTCTGGGCCTCGTGGTGCGTCACCTGCCGGCAGGAGCATCCCGAACTCGTCCGCCTCGGCCTGCGTGCCCGGGCGCGGGGCGAGTTCGCCATCGCCGGCATCAACTACCGCGACGATGCCGGCAACGCCCTGCGCTTTCTCGCCCGCGAGGGGTCCTTTCCCTACGCCTCGGGGGTCGATCCCCGCGGCCGGCTCGGAATCGACTTCGGCGTCTACGGGATGCCCGAGACCTTCTTCGTCGATGCCGCGGGCATCGTGCGCGGGCGCCATGCCGGGCCGGTGACGCCCGCCGTCCTCGCCGCCATGCTGCCCCGGATCGGGGTCGTGCCATGATCCGGCCCGCGTTCCTCGCCCTCGGCCTTCTCGGCGCCCTCCTCGCGGTCGCGCCGCCGCGCCCCGGCCCGGCCGCGGCCCAGACGGTGGCCGAGGCGCCGGGCGAGGCCCGCATCCGCGCCCTCGCCCGCACCCTGCGCTGCCCGGTCTGCCAGAGCGAATCGATCCTCGAGAGCCGCTCGTCGACGGCGCGCGAGATGATGGTGATGGTCCGCGAGATGGTCGCCGAGGGCCGGAGCGACGCCGCGATCACCGAGTTCTTCCGCGCCCGCTACGGCGATTTCGTGCTTCTCGCGCCCCCCCCGACCGCGGCCGGCCGCCTCGTCTGGGCGCTGCCGCTGCTCTTTCTCGCCGGCGGCGGCGGCGTGCTCGCGCTCGCCCTCCGCCGGCGCGCGCCGGCCGCGGTTCCGTCCCCGGGGCGGCCGGCGCTGGACGCCGACCGCCTGCGGGAGACCGAGCTGTGAACGGCCCCCTTCTCCTCGCCCTGCTCACTGCGGCGGCGGGCCTTGCCGTGGCCTGGCCGCTCGCCTTCGCGCCGCCGAGCCCGCTCGGCCGCGGGCTCGAGGACGACGCCCCCGTCGCCCGCTGGGAGGGCGAGCGGGCGCGACTGATCGCGGCCATGCGCGACAACGACCTCGCCCTGGCCGAGTGCCGCCTCGACGCCCGCGCCCACGAGACGACGGCGGCGCGGCTTGCCGTCGAGGCCGAGCGCGTGCTCGGCCGCCTGCGCGCCGCGCGGGGCCAGTTCGCGCCCGCGGCCGAGGCCCGCGCCGGCCCCGGCCCGGGTCGCCTTGCGACCCTCCTCGTCCTCGCGCTGACGCTCGCGGCCGGGTTCGGGGCCGAGCGCGTCGCCCGCTGGCAGGACATCGACCTGACCGGCAGCCCCCACGCCGACGGATCGGTCCCGCTCGACGGAAGTGCGACCGGGGCGGGGGCGGCCGTGCCGCCGGCCGCGGGGCTGCCCGCGGGCTCGCCCCTCGCCGCGGATGACGCCGTCGCGCCCGACATCGGGGCCATGGTCGAGCGGCTCGAGGCACGGGTCGCCGCCGGCGACGCCGGGCCCGGCGAGATTAAGATGCTGCTCCGCAGCTACGACAGCCTCGGCCGCATGGCCGACGCCCGCCGGGTGCTCGAGGACGCCCTCGCCCGCTTTCCCGACGATCCCGACTTCCAGATCGGCTGGCTGCGGGCCGTCATCACGCTTCCCGCGGCGGGCGACCCCGCCCGCGCGCTGCCGGTGGCCGAGCGCCTGATCGCGGCCATGCCCGACCTCCTCGAGGCGCGCTGGTATCGCAGCCTCCTACTCGCCGCCCTCGGCCGGCGCGAGGACGCGCTCGCCGAACTCATGTGGATCGCGCCGCGACTGCCGGCCGGAAGCCCGGCCCATGCCGCCGTCACCGGCCGGATCGAGGAGCTGTCGCGCCCGCCCGGCTGAGGCCGGGCCCGAACCCCTTCCGAGGCGAGGAGAGATGCCATGCGGGACGACCCTGCCGCCGACCCCACCCCGACCCCGCCGGCGCCGGACTATCCGGCCCATTTCGAGGACTACCTCGCGCTTCTGCGCGGGGAGGGCCGCTACCGCGTCTTCCAGCCCCACGACCGCCAGCGCGGCCGCTTCCCGGTCTCGGTCTTCCGGACCGAGGCGGGCCCGCGCGAGGCCGTTGTCTGGTGCGCGAACGACTACCTCGGCATGGGCCAGCATCCCGCCGTCTGCGCCGCCATGAAGGAGGCGATCGACAGCCACGGCGCCGGGGCCGGCGGCACCCGCAACATCGCCGGCAACCACGGGCCGGTCCTCGCGCTCGAGGCCGAACTCGCCGCCCTCCATGGCAAGGAGGCCGCGCTCGTCCTCGGCTGCGGCTGGCTCGCCAACCAGGCCGCGCTCTCGGCGCTGGGCCAGCTCCTGCCCGACTGCGTCATCCTCTCGGACGCCATGAACCATGCCAGCATGATCGAGGGCATCCGCGCCGGGCGGTGCGAGAAGCGCATCTTCCGCCACAACGACATGGCCCATCTCGCCGCGCTTCTCGCCGGGCTGCCGCGCGGCCGCTGCAAGGTCATCGCCATCGAGAGCGTCTATTCGATGGACGGCGACATCGCCCCCCTCGCCGACATCGTCGATCTCGCCCGGCTCCACGGCGCGCTGACCTACCTCGACGAGGTCCACGCCGTCGGCATGTATGGCCCGACCGGGGCCGGCATCGCCGAGGCCCAGGGGCTCGGCAACCGGATCGACATCATCCAGGGGACGCTCGCCAAGGCCTTCGGCGTCATTGGCGGCTACATCGCCGCCGCCGCCCCGATCGTCGATGCCGTCCGCTCGGCCGGCACCGGCTTCATCTTCACGACCGCGATCCCGCCCGCCGTCGCCGCCGGGGCGCTGGCCTCGGTCCGTCACCTCCGCGCGAGCACGGCCGAGCGCGCGGCCCTCGCCGGGCGGGCGGCGCGGCTGCGCGGCCTCCTCGACGGGGCACGGCTGCCGCATCGGGCCAACCCGAGCCACATCGTCCCGGTCATGGTCGGTGACGCCGCCCGCTGCAAGACGCTCTCGGACATGCTGCTCGCCGACCATGCGATCTATGTCCAGCCGATCAACTTCCCGACCGTCGCCCGCGGCACCGAGCGGTTGCGGATCACGGCGACGCCCCTGCACGACGACCGCATGATGGACGATCTCGTGGCCGCGCTCGATCACTGCTGGCAGGCGCTGCAACTGCCGCGGGCCGAGCCGTGATGCGCCTTTCGAGACGCCGGCGCATCCGCTTCTTGATCGCCGGGGCCGGGCTTCTCGCGGTCTCGGCGGGGCTCTTCGGGTTTGCCTTCCGCGACGGCATCCAGTTCTTCCGCACCCCCTCGGAGGTCCTCGCGCGCCCACCCGGCGCGGGCGAGACCTTCCGCATCGGCGGCATGGTCGAGGCCGGGAGCCTCGTGCGCGAGGGCACGCGGCTGAGCTTCCGCGTCGGCGACGGCAGCACGACGGTCGCCGTCGTCTATTCCGGCATCACCCCCGACCTCTTCGCCGAGGGCGCCGGGGTGGTCGCGACCGGGCGCCTGGTCGAGGGGCGCTTCGAGGCCCACGAGATCCTTGCCAAGCACGACGAGGAGTATGTGCCGCGCGAACTCGCCGGCATGACGGGCCACTGACCCCCCGGAGGCCACCCGCCCGGCGGCCGGAGGGCGAGGCGCGGGCCCCGGCGCCCGCCCCGCGAGCGGTGGATCGGCGCCCCTGCGGACGGCCTCGGCGGGGCGCGTCACCCCGCTGCGCGTGCCTCCTCGCCCATTCCCGCGGGGGCGGCTATGCTCCTGCTGGCGATCATGGAACCGGCGGGGATCCCGGGGGCGCCCGTCCCGATCCCGGGCCCGGACGAGGCCCGGGTGACGAGCGGCCGGCGGCAGCGATGGAAAGGCAACGACCGTGAGCGATGAACGATCCGGCCGCGGGGCCCTTGCCGGCCTCAAGGTCATCGACGCGAGCCGCGTGCTCGGCGGGCCCTATGCCGGCCAGATCCTCGCCGATCACGGCGCCGACGTCATCAAGATCGAGCCGCCCGGGGGCGACGACACGCGCGCCTGGGGGCCGCCCTTCCAGGACGGGACGGCGAGCTATTTCCTCGGGCTCAACCGCAACAAGCGGGGAATGGCGCTCGACATGACCGCGCCGGCGGGGCAGGAGCTTCTCCTGCGCCTCCTCGCCGGGGCCGACGTCTTCCTCGAGAACTTCAAGACCGGGACGCTCGAGCGCTGGGGCCTTGGGGGCGATCTCCTGGGCGAGCGTTTCCCCCGCCTCATCCACTGCCGCGTCTCGGGCTTCGGAAGCGACGGACCCATGGGCGGGATGCCGGGCTACGACGCCGCCATCCAGGCCCTCTGCGGCATCATGAGCGTCAACGGCGAGGCCGGCGGCGAGCCCCTGCGCGTCGGCCTGCCGGTCGTGGACATGGTGACCGGGCTCAACGCCGTCATCGGCATTCTCATGGCGCTCCACGAGCGGGCGACGAGCGGGAGGGGCCAGTTCGTCGAGGCCGCCCTCTACGACTGCGGCTTCTCGCTCCTCCATCCCCATCTGCCGAACTACTTCCTCTCGGGCCGGGTGCCGGGGCCGTCCGGCAACGCCCACCCGAACATCTGCCCCTACGACAGCTACCGGACGGCGACCGCCCCGATCTTCCTCGCCGTCGGCAACAACCGGCAGTTCGAGACCCTGTGCCGGCTCATCGGCCGGCCCGAACTGCCCCGCGACGCGCGCTTTTCCTCCAACGGCAGCCGCAACGTCCATCGCGACGCGCTCAAGGTCGAACTCGAGGCGGCGCTCGCCGGCCGCGACTGCGCCCGGCTCGCGCCGGAGCTGATCGCGGCCGGGGTGCCCTGCGGCGCCGTGCGGACGATCGGCGAGGCCGCGTCCGATCCCCACACGATCCACCGCGGGATGGTCGTCGACATCGGCGACTACCGCGGCACCGGCAGCCCCATCAAGCTGTCCCGCACCCCGGCGAGCTATCGCCGCCGGCCGCCCGCCTTCGCCGAGCATACGGACGAGATCCTCGCCGAGCATGCGATCGACGCCGCCTTCCACGCGGCCGTCCTGCCGGCCGTGCCGGACCCTTCGGCGCCACCCGCAGGGACCGCCGGGGCCGCCGGGGCGCGCGGCTGATGCGCCCGCCCGACGCCCCGCCCGGGCGCCGGACCGGCCGCTCGCCGGCGCCCGCCGTCCCGGGCCCGGGGATGCCGCCACCAGCGAAAGGAATGCCATCGCCATGAACGGCGCCGATCTCCTCTGCGAGACCCTGCTCGCCAACGATGTCGATGTCTGCTTCGCCAACCCCGGCACGTCCGAGATGCACTTCGTCGCGGCGCTTGACCGCAGGCCCCGGATGCGCTGCGTCCTCGGCCTTTTCGAAGGAGTCGTGACGGGCGCGGCCGACGGCTATGCGCGCATGACCGGCCGCCCGGCGGCGACGCTCCTGCATCTCGGCCCCGGCCTCGCCAACGGGCTAGCGAACCTCCACAACGCCCGGCGCGCGGCAAGCCCGGTCGTCAACATCGTCGGCGACCATGCCTCCCATCACCTCGCCCTCGACGCGCCGCTGACAAGCGACATCGAATCGCTCGCGCGCCCGATGTCCCACTGGGTGCACCGGATCGGCTCGGCCGGCGCGATCGGCGAGGACACCGCGCGCGCGATCGAGGCCGCGCGGGCCGAACCCGGGCGCATCGCGACCC
The DNA here is from genome assembly GCA_020846995.1 of Paracoccaceae bacterium. Lineage (GTDB taxonomy): Bacteria > Pseudomonadota > Alphaproteobacteria > Rhodobacterales > Rhodobacteraceae > JAHDXW01. Next base: position 3,770 of record JADLCV010000032.1, on the reverse strand, counting down.
TGATCCTGCCCGCCGATGCGGCCTGGAACGCGGTCGCGGGGGTCGCGGTGCCGAAGGCCCGCCCCCGCCCGCCCGCCTCCCCCGACCCCGCCCGCGTGGCGCGCGCCGCGCAGGCGCTGCGGAGCGGCGGGGAGACGGTGATCCTCCTATCGGGCAAGGCGCTGCGCGCGGGGCCGCTGGCGACGGCCGGCCGCATCGCCCGGGCCACCGGGGCGCGCCTCATGGCCCAGCAGTCGAACGCGCGGATCGAGCGCGGGGCCGGCCGGGTGGCCGTCGAGCGCGTGCCCTACCGAGTCGATCAGGCCCTCGCCGCCTTCGCCCCGGTCGGCCGGGTGATCCTCGTCGGGGCGCGGGCGCCGGTCGCCTTCTTCGCCTATCCCGGCAAGCCCGGCGGCATGCTGCCGCCGGCCTGCGAGGTCATCGCGATGACGACCGAGGACGACGACCTCGCCCTCGCCGTCGAGATGCTCGCCGGGGCGCTGGACCTTCCCCGCGACCTCGACGCCGGGGCCGCCCGGCGGGGCGAGGCCGCCCTGCCGCGGGGGGCGCTGACGCCCGAGGCGATCGCCCGGGCGCTCGCCCGGCTCATGCCCGAGAACGCCATCGTCTGCGACGAATCGGTCACCTCGGGCCGCGACTTCTTCCGCCACACCGAGGGGGCGGCGCCGCACGACTTCCTCCAGCTTTCGGGGGGCGCGATCGGGGTCGGCCTGCCGCTCGCGCTCGGCGCCGCGATCGCCTGCCCCGACCGCAAGGTCGTCCTCCTCCAGGCCGACGGCAGCGGCATGTACACGCTCCAGGCGCTCTGGACCCAGGCCCGCGAGGCCGCGGACGTGGTCACGATCGTCTTCGCCAACCGCCGCTACGCCATCCTCCATGCCGAACTCCGCGCCGTCGGCGCCGGCGCCGCCGGCCGCAACGCCGGCCGCATGCTCGACCTCGACGACCCCGAACTCGACTGGGTCCGGCTTGCGGGCGGGATGGGGGTCGAGGCGGCGCGGGCCGAGACCGCCGAGGCCTTCGCCGACCTCCTCGCCGCGGCGCTGGCCCGCCGCGGCCCCTTCCTGATCGAGGCCGTCCTCCAGGGCGGGGATCGCGGCTGATTGAATCGCCGGGCGTCCCTGCCCGCCCCCGACCGCCGGGCCCCGCGCCCCGGCCGGGCCTCGTGCCCCGGGGAAGGGGCCGGCCGCGCCCCTCAGCGGGGCGGCAGCGGCCCCTTCAGGACCAGCCGCACCGGGTGGCGCCGGCAGGCGACCTCGATCTCGGCCGCCGCCCCGTCGCGGGCCCCGGCGGCGCCGCCGTCGAGGCTGATGTAGGCTTGGGCGACGGGCCTTCCGGCGTGATGGGCAAAGCCCGCCGAGGTCGTCCGGCCGACGATCCGGCCGGCGAGGAAGACGGGCTCGTTGCCGACCATGAGCAGACCCGGGTCCTCGGCGACGACGATCATCCGGCGCCGGGCGAGGGGCCGTGCCCGGGCGGCGGCGGCGGCGTGACGGCCGATGAAGTCGGCGGCCTTGCCGTGATCGACGAGAAAGCCGAGGCCGGCCGAATAGGGGTCGTCGTCGGGGCCGATGTCGTGGCCCCAGACGGCGTAGCCCTGCTCGAGCCGGAGGCAGTTCAGGGCCTGGGCGCCGGCCTCGACAAGGCCGAAGTCGCGGCCGGCCGCGATCAGCCGGTCGTAGATCGGCAGGGCGCATTCGCTGGCGATGACAAGCTCGTAGCCGGGGCCGCCGCCGTAGGACATGCGGATGGCGCGGGCGTGCGTGCCGGCGGCGTCGATGCGCCTCTGGGCAAAGGGCGGGAAGGCCGCGTCGGCGAGATCCGCCGGGCTGATCCGCGCGAGGAGGTCGCGCGCCTTCGGCCCGACGAGGCCGATGACGGCGTGGGCGCTGGTGACGTCGGCCAGCGTCACGCATTCGTCGGCGCGGATGTGGCGGCGCATCCAGTCCATGTCGCGCACGACCTGGGCGGTGCCGGTGGTGGCGAGCCAGCTTTCCGGTCCCTCGCGCAGGAGCACGATGTCGCTCTCGATGCCGCCGCGCCCGTTCAGCATCAGGGCATAGACCGCCCGCCCGGGGCGGGCGATGTCGGTCGCGCACAGGCGTTGCAGGAAGGCCTCGGCGTCGCGGCCCTGGATCAGGATCTTGCCGAGGCTCGTGCGGTCGAAGAGCGCGACCCCCTCGCGGGCCGCGAGATGCTCGCGGCGGACGCAGTCGAACCACTCCGGCCGGCCGAAGGTCAGCTCCGGCCGGACGCTCTGCCCGGCGGGCGCGAACCAGGACGGCCGCTCCCAGCCGTTGCGCTCCTCGAAGTAGGCGCCATGGGCCTTCTGGCGGTCGTGGAAGGGGCTCAGGCGCAGGTTGCGGCTGGTCTGGCGCTCGCGCCCGGGGTAGCCCAGCGCATAGTGCAAGGACAGGCTCTCGGCGGCGCGGTCGCGGAGCGTCGCGAGGTTGTTCCAGAACGGGCTGAAGCGGCGGACGTCGACCGAGGCGAGGTCCATGGCCGGCTCGCCGGCGACGATCCACTCCGCAAGCGCCCGCCCGACGCCGCCGCCCGAGGCGACACCGACCGAGTTCATGCCGCAGCAGACATAGAGGTTGGCTACCGTCGGCACCTCGCCGATCATGAAGCGGTCGTCGGGGGTGAAGCTCTCGGGGCCGTTGATGAGCTTGCGGATGCCGACCTTCTCGAGCGCGGGGATGCGGCGGAGGGCGCTTTTCATCACCGGCTCGAAATGCTCCCAGTCCTCGTTCAGGAGGTCGAAGGAGAAGCCGGGGGGCAGCCGCTCCATCCCCACCGGCACGGCGTTGGGCTCGAAGCAGCCGATGAGAAGGCCGCCCACCTCCTCGCGGATGTAGATGTTGTTGTCGTGGTCGCCGAGGATCGGCATCGTCGGCTTCATGCCGGGCACGGCCTGGGTGATCATCGCGTAGTGCTCGCAGGCGTGGAGCGGCAGGTCGACGCCGAGCATCGCCCCGAGGTCGCGGCTCCAGAGCCCCGCGCAGAGGGCCACGGCCTCGCAGTCGATGTCGCCGCGTGTCGTCCTGACCCCGGCGATGCGGCCGTTGACGGTCTTGAAGCCCGTGACCGGGGTCTCCTCGAAGACCCGGGCGCCGTGCGCCATCGCTCCCCGGATCAGGGCGGCGCAGGTGTCGGAGGGGTTCACCCGCCCGTCGAGCGGCGACCAGACGCCGCCGATGACGTCGTCGAGCCGGGCCACCGGCCAGAGTTCGCGCACCCTGTCGGGGCCGACCTCGAAGGCGTCGATGCCGAAGTAGTTGGCGAGCGTCGCCTGGCGGCGGATGTGCTCGAGCCGGTCGGGCGAGGTCGCGATCGACAGGCTTCCGCACTGCCGCCAGCCGCTCTCCTGCCCGGTCTCGGCCCCGAGGCGGCTGTAGAGCTCGACGCTGTAGCGGGCGAGCGTGGTCAGGCTGACGGTCGAGCGCAACTGGCGCACCATCGCCGCCGAATGCCAGGTCGTGCCGCTGGTCAGCCGCGAGCGCTCGAGCAGGACGACGTCGCGCCGGCCCCCGCGGGCGAGATGATAGGCGGTCGAGCAGCCGATGTTGCCGCCGCCGATGACGATGACCGATGCCGCCCCGGGCAGGGTCGTGGACAGTGGGGAAATCCTCGCGTCAGGGCGCCGGCCGGGCGGGCGGGCGATGGCGAAACAATTTTGCCATCATGCTTCACAAGCGACGCACTTGTGTCAACACGAATCGTCGGCCGACGACGCCGCCGGCCGCGGGCGGCCGTCCGGGCCCGGCGGG
>JADLCV010000031.1 GCA_020846995.1 Paracoccaceae bacterium | reverse complement strand
GCGGCTCGAGGAGATCATGCAGGAGCAGGGCGTGCTCATCCAGCCCTACTGGCGGTCGCTCTACCGCCACATGAAGGAGGAGGTGATGGGCGCCGACATGCATCCGACCTTCGAGATGCATCTCTACAAGTACTGGCTCGACGCCTGACGGCCCGCCCGGAGGTTCCCCCGGGGGCGGCGCGGCCGGCGCCGACCCCGGGGCGCGCGCGCTCCCCCCCCGCGCCGCCCGGGCCTGACGGCAGGGCCGGCTTGGCCGCCGACGGCGCGTGCGCCCCCGCCGAAAGGATCGGCCGATGTCGCGCTTCCTTCTCCGCCGCTTCGCCACCATGGTCCTCACCGCGCTCGCGCTGACGTTCGCGGTCTTCGCGCTCACGAACCTCGGGCCGAACCTCGTCAAGCTCGCCAAGACCGAGGCCTCGGTGCGGATGACCGACGCGCAGGTGGCAAGCTGGCTGTCCCGCAACGGCTATGCCCGCCCGACCCTCGCCCGCTACGGCGAATGGCTGGGCGTCCTGCCCGGCTGGCGGGGCGCCGACGCCGACGGCCGCCCCCGCGGACGCTGCCTCGACCGCGCCCCCGACCCCGCCGCGGCGCCGCGCCGCTGCGGCGTTCTCCAGGGCGACTGGGGCTTCTCGACCGCCTTCAAGAGCGGCGTGATCGCCGTCATCGGCCGGAGCCTCGGCGCCACCGGCTGGCTCATGGCCTGGGTTATGGCCGTCATGGTGCCGACGGCGCTCGCGCTCGGCGTACTCGCCGGGATGCGCGAGGGCTCGCGCACCGACCGGACCCTGTCGACGGCGGCGATCGTCACCACGGCGACGCCGGAATACGTCTCGGGCGTGGTGCTGATCGTCGTCCTTGCCTCGTCCACGGTCGGAATCTCGCCCCTCCTCGCCGACTGGGGGCTGATTGGGTCGCGGACCCTCTTTCTCGGCACCGCGACCTCGGCCATGGAGCGGATCACCTTCTGGAACTTCGCCCTCCCGGTTCTGACCATGGCGCTCTACGGCACGGGCTACATTGCCCGCATGACTCGGGCCTCGATGACCGAGGTCATGCGCGAGCAATACATCCGCACGGCCCGCCTCAAGGGCGTCCCCTTCCGGGCCGTGATCCTGCGCCATGCCCTGCGCAACGCACTCATTGCCCCCTTCACGGTCATCATGCTCCAGTTCCCGTGGCTCCTGAACGGCGTCGTCATCGTCGAGACGCTCTTCAACTACAAGGGCTTCGGCTGGACGCTCGTGCAGGCCGCGGGCAACAACGACATCGAGCTCCTGCTCGGCTGCTCGGTCGTCGCGGTCGTCGTCGTGCTGGTGACGCAGCTCATCTCCGATGTCGGCTACGTCTATCTCAACCCGCGCATCCGCGTCGCCTGAGAGGAGGCCATGGAACCAATCGGCGGGCTGGCGATCCTTGGGCGGGCGGCGGCGCAGTTCGCGCCGGTCTTCGTCGCCGTCGCCGTCACCTTCGCCCTCTCGCTCCGCCACCGGCGGCGCCTGGGGCTTTACGGCAAGCTCTTCGGTTCCCCGGTCGCCATGACCGGCTTCGCGATCGTGATGTTCTGGGTCTTCACCGCCCTCTTTGCCGGCTGGATCGTCACCCACGACCCCCTCGCCCAGGTCTCGGGGATGCGCAACGCCGGGCCCGGCGCGCCCCTGACGGGTGCCGGCGCCCCCTACCCCTACTACCTCCTCGGCGGCGACAGCCTTGCCCGCGACGTCTTCAGCCGGATGGTGATGGGCGCCCGGCGCGTCCTCGCCATCGCCCCGGCGGCGACGCTCTTCGCCTTCATGATGGGGATCACGCTCGGGGTGCCGGCGGGCTATTTCGGCGGCCGCCTCGACACCCTGCTCGCCTTCATCGCCAACCTCGTCCTCGCCTTTCCGGTGATCCTGCTCTTCTACCTCCTCGTCACGCCCGAGATCCGCGCGACCGGCATCCCGAGGGTCCTGGCGGCGATCCTCTTCCTTTTCCCGATCCTCTTTCTCGTCATCCTCTGGAACAGCCGCTTCTTCACCAACCCGCGCAAGCGGGTGATCTACCTCGGGGTGACGCTGGTTGTCGGCCTCTGGGCCTATGCCGGGCTGGCCTTCGACGCCGACCCGCTCGGCCTTCTCGGCATGGATCCGAACCTCCTCAACGTCTTCGTGGCCGTCGTGTTCGTGAATGCGCCGACCGTCTTCCGCATCGTCCGCGGGCTCGCGCTCGACATCCGCACGCGCGACTACGTCGCCGCGGCCCAGACTCGCGGCGAGGGCTCGTGGTACATCATGCTGTGGGAGATCCTGCCCAACGCCCGCGGGCCCCTGATCGTCGACTTCTGCCTGCGCATCGGCTACACCACGATCCTGCTCGGCACGCTCGGCTTCTTCGGCCTCGGCGTCAGCCCCGAGAGCCCCGACTGGGGCTCGACGATCAACGACGGCCGCCGGTTGCTGACGATCGCACCCCATCCCGCGGTGGTGCCGGCGCTGGCGCTGATGAGCCTCGTGCTCGGCCTCAACCTCCTGGCCGACGGACTGCGCGAGGAGAGCCTGAGGGACTAGGCGGCGGCCCGGCCCGGTCGCCCCCGGCGGCCGGCGCGAGGCCGCCCGCGAAGGGAGACCGCCATGACCGTGATGACCGCCCCGGACGGCCCGGCCCCGCTCCTCGAGATCGAGAATCTCTCGATCTCGTTCTTCACGCGCCTGCGCGAAATCCCGGCGGTGATGGACTTCTCCTGCACGGTGATGCCGGGCGAGGCGATGGGGCTCGTCGGTGAATCGGGCTGCGGCAAGTCGACGGTGGCGCTCGCCGTCGTCCGCGACCTCGGCCAGACGGGCCGGATCGTCGGCGGCCGCATCCGCTTCAAGGGCCGGGATCTCGCGACCCTGCCCGGCGAGGAGTTGCGGAGGATCCGCGGCCGCGAGATCGCCATGATCTACCAGGAGCCCATGGCAAGCCTCAACCCCGCCCTCAGGATCGGCGCGCAACTGGCTGAAGTGCCGATGATTCACGAAGGACTGCCGCGGGCGGAGGCATGGGCGCGGGCGGCCGCCATCGTGGCCGACGTGCGCCTGCCCGACCCCGAGCGCATCCTGCGCGCCTACCCCCACCAGCTTTCCGGCGGCCAGCAGCAGCGCATCGTCATCGCCATGGCGCTGATGTCGAAGCCCGCGCTCCTCATCCTCGACGAGCCGACGACCGCGCTCGACGTCACCGTCGAGGCGAGCATCGTCGATCTCGTCAAGGGGCTGGGAGAGAAATACGGCACCTCGATGCTCTTCATAAGCCACAACCTCGGCCTCGTCCTCGACGTCTGCGACCGCCTCTGCGTGATGTATTCGGGCGAGGCGGTGGAGACGGGGGCGGTCGCCGACGTCTTCGACCGCATGCGCCATCCCTATACGCAGGCGCTCTTCCGCTCGATTCCCCTGCCCGGGGCGGACAAGACGACGCGCCCGCTCGTCGCCATCCCCGGCAACTTCCCCCTGCCCCACGAGCGCCCGCCGGGCTGCAACTTCGGGCCCCGCTGCGACTATTTCGTGGCCGGCCGCTGCGACGCGGGGGCGGTGCCGGTCCTGCCCGTGGCCGGCGAGGAGCGCCACGCCACGCGCTGCCTGCGCTGGCAGGAGATCGACTGGACCGCCCCCCCGAAGGCCGCCCGCCGGACCGAACGGGCGCGGGTGGGCGAGGTCGTCCTGCGACTCGAGGACCTGCGCAAGTATTACGAGGTCTCGGCGGCGCGGATGTCCGGCAGCGGCCCGGCGCGGGTCGTGCGGGCCAACGAGACGATCAGCTTCGAGGCCCGCGCCGGCGAGACGCTGGCGATCGTCGGGGAGTCGGGCTGCGGCAAGTCGACCTTCGCCAAGGTGCTGATGGGGCTCGAGACCGCGACCGCGGGGCGGATCATCCTCTACGACCAGGACATCCAGGATACCCCGATCGAGCGTCGCTCGACCGCCACCGTCTCGGCCCTCCAGATGGTGTTCCAGAACCCCTTCGACACCCTCAACCCCTCGATGACGGTCGGCCGCCAGATCGTCCGCGCGCTCGAGGTCTTCGACCGTGACGCGAGCGAGGGCGAGCGGCAGGAGAAGATGCTGCGCCTCCTCGATCTCGTGAAGCTGCCGCGCGAGTTCGCCGAGCGCATGCCGCGCCAGCTTTCGGGCGGCCAGAAGCAGCGGGTGGGGATCGCGCGGGCCTTTGCCGGAGGGGCGAAGGTCGTCGTCGCCGACGAGCCCGTCTCGGCCCTCGACGTCAGCGTCCAGGCGGCGATCACCGACCTCCTCATGGACATCCAGCGCCAGAACGGCACCACGCTCCTCTTCATCTCGCACGACCTCTCGATCGTGCGCTACCTCGCGGACCGGGTGATGGTCATGTATCTCGGCCATGTCGTCGAGATCGGCTCGACCGCGCAGGTCTTCGCCCCGCCCTACCACCCCTATACCGAGGCGCTCCTCTCGGCCGTCCCGATCGCCGACACCCATGTCACGAAGAAGCGCATCCTGCTCGAGGGCGACATCCCCTCGGCGATGACGCCGCCGCCCGGCTGCCCCTTCCAGACCCGCTGCCGCTGGAAGGCGTCCGTTCCGGGCGGGCTCTGCGAGCGCGAGGTGCCGCCGATGGTGACGCTCGCGCCCGGCCACGACATCAAGTGCCACCTCGCCCGCGCGATCCTCGATCGCATGGAGCCGGTCTTCTCGACCGTCGCGGCCTGAGGGGCCCTGTGCGCGCCCGCGTTCGCGCGCGCGGGCTCAGAGCCGGCGGATGCGGAGGGTCGCGATGCGGTTCTCGCGCTTCTGGACGACCTCGAAGCGGAAGCCGTGGAAGCTGAACACCTGGCCCTCGGCGGGGATCAGCTGGGCCTCGCGGATGACGAGGCCGGCCACGGTGTTGGCCTCGTCGTCGGGAAGCGCCCAGTCCATCGCCCGGTTGAGGTCGCGGATCGTCATCCCGCCCTCGACCAGCACCTCGCCGGTCTCGAACCGCCGCAGCGGATGCTCGGGGTCGAGGTCGAACTCGTCGGTGATGTCGCCGACGATCTCCTCGAGGATGTCCTCGAGCGTGATGAGGCCGCGGAGCGCGCCGTATTCGTCGACGACCAGCGCGAAATGGCTGCGCCGGCGCAGGAACTCGCGCATCTGCTCGTCGAGCGGCGTGGTCTCGGGCACGAAGTAGGGCGTGCGGGCGGCGCGCAGGACGTCGAGGTCCTCGATCCGGCCGGGCTTGCCGTCCTCGCCGCGCAGGACGCGGTCAAGCTCGCGCAGGAGGTCCTTGGCGTGGATGACGCCGAGGATGTTCTCGACGTTGTCGCCGTAGATCGGCAGGCGCGAGTGGGGCGAGGCGAGCGTCTGGCGGACGATGCGGGCGGGGCCGATGGCGATGTCGATCATCTCGACCTGGCTGCGGTGGCGCATCACCTCCTCGACCGTGCGGCGGGTGAGATCAAGGGTCGCGAGCAGCCGGTCGCGATCCTCCTTCTCGACCGCACCCTCGGAGTGGCCCAGCGCGATCGCGCCGACGATCTCCTCGCGGCGGGCGAGCACGAGGGCGTCGGGATCGGTCCTGACCCCGAAGAGGCCGAGAAGCGCGCGCACGATCACGCGCACGAGCGTGACGACGGGCGCGAAGACGCGGATCAGGAGCGCGATCGCCGGGGCGACGCGGGCCGCCACCGGCTCGGGGTTGGTGATGGCGAAGGTCTTGGGCAGGACCTCGCCGAAGACCAGCACCAGCGCCGTCACCACGAGCGTCGCCAGCGCCACGCCCGAATCGCCGAAAAGCCGCGTCAGGAGGGCGGTCGCGAGCGAGGCGGCGAGGATGTTGACGGCGTTGTTGCCAAGGAGGATGGCACCGATCATGCGCTCGCTGTCCTCGGTGACGCGCATCGCCCGCGCCGCCCCGCGCGCCCCGCGGTCGGCCTGGGCCTTGAGCTTGGCCCGCGAGGAGGCGGTGAGCGCGGTCTCCGAGCAGGAAAAGAAGGCCGAGAGCACGAGCAGGAGAACGATCCCCCCGACCGTGAGCCAGAAGGTCGTGTCCGAAAGAATGCTCTGGCTGTCCATGCGGATGGGAAGTCGGCCTCTCGCCCCTTATCGTCCCTTGGCCGGGGTCGGGCAAGGGGCCTGCCCGTCCCCGGCGAGGGGATGGCGGGTGAGCACGAGGTCGCGCAGGTGCTCGTCGAGGACATGGGTGTAGATCTCGGTCGTGGCGATGTCGGCATGGCCGAGGAGCGTCTGGATCACGCGCAGGTCGGCGCCGTTGGCGAGAAGATGGGTCGCGAAGGCGTGGCGCAGCACATGGGGCGTGACCAGGGCGGGGTCGAGCCCGGCCTCGAGCGCAAGCGTGCGCAGGAGGAGGAAGAACCCCTGCCGGGTCAGGTGCCCGCCCGCCCCATGCGAGGGAAAGAGGAAGCGCGCCCCCGGCCCGGCCCGCCCGGGGGCCGCGGCGAGCGCGCCGTCGCGCGCGGCGAGCCAGGCGGCGAGGGCCGCCCGCGCCGCCGCCGTCAGCGGCACCATGCGCTCCTTGCCGCCCTTGCCGCGGACGAGGATCATGCGCGGGTCGCCGCGCGCCGCCGCGACCGGCAGGGCGACGAGTTCGGAGACGCGCATGCCGGTCGCGTAGAGGAGTTCCATGAGGCAGCTCGCGCGCAGCCGCTCGCCCTCGGGCCGCGGGCCGGCGCCGGCCGCGGCGATCAGCCGCTCGACCTCGGCCGGGGCGAGGGTGCGGGGCAGGCGCGCCGCCCGGCCGGGCCCGTGCAGGCGCTGGGCGGGATCGTCCGCCCGCCAGCCCTCCTCGAGGGCGAAGCGGCAGAAGTGGCGGATCGAGGCGAGCCGGCGCGCCCGCGTCGCGCGCGCGAGCCCGCGGCTGTCGCAGGCCACGAGGTAGGCCTCGATGTCGGCCCGCCCGGCATCGAGCGCCGTGACCCCGCGGCGGGCGAGGAAGGCGGTGTAGTCCCTCAGGTCGCGGCCGTAGGCGAGAAGCGTGTTGCGCGCAGCCCCGGCCTCGGCCGCGATGGCGTCGAGGAAGGCCGCGATGCGGCGTCCGTCGCCCTCGGGGTCGAGTCCCGCCATCGCCCCTAGCCCGCTTCACCGAGAAGGAGGAGCTGCAGGGCCGCGCGCCGGGCGACGCCCTCGAAGCCGAGCGCGACCAGCGCCGAGAGCCCCTCGCCCACCCCCCGGGGGTCGCCGCCGGCACCGGCCCCGAGCCGGCCGAGGGCCGCGAGCAGGGCCTCGCCCAGCCGGCCGTCGTCGCGGGCGCGGGCGGCATCGGCCGGCACCGCCGCCGCGGCGAGCCCGTCGCGGACGGCGAGCCGCAGGGGATCGGTCGGCCGGAAGGGCCCCGTCGCCCCGAGCGCGACCGCGATCAGGAAGGCCTCGCCCTCGTCGGCGGGGGCGCGGGCCCGCGCCGCCGCCGCCGCCCCCTCCGAGAGGAGGGCGATCCGGAAGGCGAGCGTCCCCGCCCGGCCGCGCGGCCGCAGGCCGGCCAGCCGCGGGCCGTGGAGGTCGGGCAGGAGGCCCTCGAGCCCGGCCTCGGCGAGCCGGTCCCAGGCCGCGGGCAGGGCCTCGGCCAGGGCCGCCCCGTCCGCCGCCGCGAGCGCGGCCTCGAGGCGCTGGACGGCCGCGACACGCTCCCAGACCCCCCCCGAGGCCGCCGGCGACCGCTCGGTGTAGATGCCGATGAGCTGGTTCGCCGGGATCGCGCCCGAGCGGTAGAGCCGTTCGGCGGCGGCGATCTGGGCCCGCCAGCCGGCCGCGCTCTCGAGGTCGGCATGGGCGAAGGCGAGCGGCAGGGTGGCCGTGGGCAGGGCCTCGCCGATCGCCTCGTAGAGCCGCCAGACGAGCGGCGAGGGCCGCGCCGGCGGCGGCAGCGCCACCCGTGCCCCGGCCCCGGGCAGGTCGAGGAAGCGGGCGAGAAGGTCGGCCTCGCCCTCCCCGACCATGCCGAGCGGGGCGCCGGCCGCCAGGGCGACCGTGGCCGTCGTCCAGTCGCCGGCGCGGGCGAGGCAGAAGATGCGGGCCGCGAGGCCAGCGGCGAGGTCGCGGCGGAGAAGGAGGGCGGCGCAGGCGCGTTCCTCCTCGTCAAGGAGGAGGGCGAGGTCGAAATAGCGCCGGAAACGGTCCCCGGGGCCGGTCCCCGCCGCCTCGAGCAGGGCAAGGGCAGGCTCGATCGCCCCGAACGCCTCCAGCCGGTCGATGCGGGCGGCGAGAAAGGCGCCGTCCTCGCCGGCGCCTGCCTGCGGCGGGGCGGCCTCGACGATGAGGAGGCGATAGAGGAGGTCGCGGGCCGCGGCCGGCAGGTCCGCACCCTCCCGCCCGAGGGCGAGGACGAGCGCGCGCGCCTCCGAACCCGCCCAGAGGTCGGCCGGCAGCCCCGCCGCCGCCGCCGGCCAGAGGCCGCGCGCATCCACCCGGTCGGGATCGAGCTGCAGGGTCGCGATCGCCTCGGCCGCGGGCGCCAGCGCGATCGCGGCGGCGGGGGGGGGCGTCGCCGCCCGCTCGGTCAGCCAGTCGATCGCCGAAAGGGGCTGGGCCGCCGCCGGACCCGCGACGGCGACCGCGACGGCGAGCGCGAGGGCCGGGCCCCGCATCGCCGCCCCCTAGCCCGCCCCGCCGATCGCGACCGGCAGGCTCATCTCCTCCTGCCGGGGCGTGAGATCGCCGACATAGGCATAGACGACCAGCGCCGCCGCCCCGAGGAGGATGAGCAGGACCAGCCCGCGAAAGATGTAGCGCATCGGAATGCCTGCCCGCCCGTCCCCTGCCGCGTCGTCCCCGACCCCGCCCCCGCCGCCGTTGGTCGCGGCCTGTGGCGGCGATCCTATATGGCCTTCGGGCGAAAATCACGCCATCAAGGCGCCGGCAGCGGCAGGACGGGGACACGGGCGCGTGAGCGTGAGGTTGCAGCGGACGGTCGTGCTGGTGGGCATGATGGGGGCGGGCAAGACCGCCGTCGGCCAGGCGCTGGCCCGCCAGCTTGCCGTCCCCTTCATCGATTCCGACGACGAGATCGTGCGCGCGGCCGGCATGACGGTGGCCGAGATCTTCGCCCGCGACGGCGAGGCCTTCTTCCGGGCACGCGAGACGCAGGTGCTCGAGCGGCTGCTCGCGGGGCCGCCCTCCGTCCTCTCGACCGGCGGCGGGGCCTTCCTCGCCCCCGGGAACCGGCAGCTGATCGGCGAGCGCGGGGTCTCGGTCTGGCTCGACGCGAGCGTCGATCTCCTGTGGTCGCGCGTGCGCCACCGCACGACCCGGCCGCTCCTGCGCACCGAGAACCCGCGCGCGACCCTGGAGGGGCTGGCCGAGGCGCGGGCTCCCGTCTACGCGACCGCCGATCTCGCCGTGACCTCCGAGGCCGGGCTGTCGGTCGAGGAGATGGCGCGCCGCGTCCTCCGGGCCCTGGCGACGCGCCCGGGGGTGCTGGACGGAGAAGTCGAATGAGCACGGCGACGGCGACGGTCGGGGTCGGCCTCGGCTCGCGGAGCTACGAGGTGCGGATCGGCGCCGGGCTCCTCGCCCGGGCGGGCGGCGAACTTCGCCCCTTCCTCGCCCGGCCGCGGGTCGCGATCGTCACCGACCGGACGGTCGCCGCCCTCCACCTCGCCGCCCTCGAGGCGGCGCTTGCTGCTGAGGGCATCGCCGCGAGCGTGCTCGCACTGGCCCCGGGCGAGGGCGCCAAGGGCTGGGAGGGGCTCTCGCGCACGGTCGAGTGGCTGCTTGCGGCGCAGGTCGAACGGCACGACCTCGTGGTTGCCCTCGGCGGCGGGGTGATCGGCGATCTCGCCGGCTTCGCGGCCGCGATCCTGCGGCGCGGCGTGCGTTTCGTGCAGATCCCGACGACGCTTCTGGCCCAGGTCGACAGTTCGGTCGGCGGCAAGACCGGCATCAACACGCCCCAGGGCAAGAACCTCGTCGGCGCCTTCCACCAGCCCGTGCTCGTCCTCGCCGACACCCGGCTGCTTGCCACCCTGCCCGGGCGCGACCTCCGCGCGGGCTATGGCGAAGTCGTCAAGTATGGCCTGCTCGGGGACGCGGACTTCTTCGCCTGGCTCGAGCGCGAGGGGCCCGCGCTCCTCGCCGGGGACGGCGCCGCCCGGGCGCGGGCCGTCGAGCGGTCGGTGGCGATGAAGGCCGCGATCGTCGCCCGCGACGAGACCGAGACCGGCGAGCGCGCGCTCCTCAACCTCGGCCACACCTTCGCCCATGCCCTCGAGGCCGCGACCGGCTATTCCGACCGGCTCCTGCATGGCGAGGCGGTGACGATCGGCTGCGGGCTCGCGCTCGACCTCTCGGTGCGGCTCGGGCTTTGCGGCGCGGACGCGCCGGCGCGCCTCCGCGCCCATCTCGATGGCGTCGGCGCGCGGGCGCGGCTGGCCGACGTCCCCGGCCCCCTGCCCGACCCCGCCGGGCTCGTCGCCCTCATGGCCCAGGACAAGAAGGTCGTCGACGGACGCCCGCGCTTCGTCCTTGTCCGCGGGATCGGTGCCGCCTTCGTGGCCGAGGACGTCCCCGCCGCGGCGGTGGCCGGGGTGCTGGAGGCCGCCCTGCACTGAGGGCGGGGGCCGGGCCTCAGAAGGGAATCTCGTCGTCGAGATCGCTGCCGGCCCCGCCGCGGGCCCCGCCCGGGCCGCCCCCCGGCCCGCCGCCGCCGCCACTCCCGCCGCCGCCGAAACGGTCGTCGGGCGGGCCGCCGCGGTCGATCCCGCCGGCATCGCCCGGGCCGAAGCCACCCGCGCCCTCGCCCCGCCCGTCAAGGAGGGTGAGTTCGCCCCGGAAGGGCCGAAGTGCCACCTCGGTCGAATAGCGGTCCTGTCCCGACTGGTCCTGCCACTTGCGCGTCTCGAGCTGGCCCTCGATGTAGACCTTGGCCCCCTTGCGCAGGAACTGCTCGGCCACCCGCACGAGATTGTCGTTGTAGATGGCGACGTTGTGCCACTCGGTGCGCTCCTTGCGCTCGCCCGTGGCGCGGTCGCGCCAAGTCTCGGAGGTGGCGATGCGCAGGTTGCAGACCCGCCCGCCGGAGGGGAAGCTCCGCACCTCGGGGTCGCGGCCGAGGTTGCCGATGAGGATGACCTTGTTCACCGAGCCGGCCATGGCGCGAATCTCCCCCTCGCTGTCCTGCGGGCGAGACTAGCCGAGGGCGGGGCGCGCCGCGAGGGCCGCGGCCCGTCGCCGGCCGTCGGCGGGCCTCCGCGCGCCCCCTGTCCCCGGGGCCGGCCGGCTGGCAGGACGGGCGGGGGCGTGTATAGTCGCGTGCAGTCGCGCCCGGGGAGCAGGGGCGCGCGGGAGGGGCAGGGTGCGGAAGCTCGTGACAGCGGCGGCGGTGGCGCTCGCCGGCCTTGCGGCGGCGGCGGCGGCGGGGGGGGCGCGGGCCGAGACGCTCCTTTTCGCGACCTCGACCCGCAGCGGTCTCTCGGGGGGCCTCGGCGCCCGCGCCGCGCTTCTCGACGGCCGGCTCGCGCAGCAATACGCGGGGTCGGCCCGGCTACGCCCGGCCGCGGTGGCGCCGGCGGCGACGGTCGCGCGCTGGTCGGGCAGCTACCGCGGCCGCTATCTGGCCGTCGCCCGCGACGCCGCCCGCCGCCACGGCATCCCCGAGGACCTCTTCCTGCGCCTCGTGCAGCGCGAATCGAACTGGAACCCGGGCGCGGTGTCGCACAAGGGGGCGACCGGGCTTGCCCAGCTCATGCCCGCGACTGCCGACCGCCTCGGCGTCGACATCGACGACCCCGACGAGAACCTCGACGGCGGCGCGCGCTACCTGAAGATGATGTATCGCCGCTTTGGCGACTGGCGCCTCGCGCTCGCGGCCTACAACGCCGGGCCCGAGGCGGTCGAGCGCCACGGCGGCATCCCGCCCTACGCCGAGACCACGGCCTACGTGCGCGCCGTCTACGGAAGCTGATACCAGCCGCCCGAACTGCTGACTCGCGAGGGATTCCCATAGGTTGCCGATTGTGATTCGCTGCGGTTGAGGTGACGGGGAACGGGCATGGCGATCGCGATCGAGCGGAAGGAGCATACGGCG
>JADLCV010000030.1 GCA_020846995.1 Paracoccaceae bacterium | reverse complement strand
GTCGGGGATCTCCATGACCCCGTAGTGCAGTTGCAGGGGCGGCTCGCGCTTGGCCTTGTAGTCGGCGTAGCAGGCGGCCGCGGCCCCGCCGGCGGCGGCAAGGCCGAAGCCGAGGGCGAGGGCGAGGGCGAGGGAGGCGCGGCGGAGGCGGGGGTGGAGCGGCATGGGGGGGTGCCTTCGGTTGGCAGGCGGGGCAGGGGATCGCAGCGGAGAGTGGGCGAAGGCCCGGGGCTATTCAATATCTCCCCGCGCCCGGCACCGCCGCTATCGGATAGCAGGAGGGCGATATTGCCTGTCGGCCGCGGCCGGGGGCCGGGTCGACCCATGTCCGGCGGCGCCCGCCGGCGCCCGCCCCCTCGCTTTCCCGGAAAGGAATCGCCATGACCCACCCGCTCCTCGCCCGCGTCGCGGCGCTCGCTCTCGCCGCCGCGGTCGCGCTCGCCGGCCTTGCCCCCGCCCCGGCCGCGGCCGGCCACCGCAACGACGACCTCCTGCACTTCTTCGCCGGCGCCGCGACGGCGATCATCGTGCTCCGCGCCCTCGACGCCCCCCGCAGCGACTGGCAGCCGGCGCCCCGCTACCACGTTCCCTTCCCCAGTCCCGGCCGCCCGGCCCACCTCTACCTGCCGCCGGCCTGCGCCCACGCCTACGCCCCCGAGAGCGGGCGCGACGTCATCTTCCTCGCCTCGTGCCTGCGCAACGCGGGCTACCACTGGGGTCTGCCCGACCGCTGCGCCGTGCCGGTCGTGACCAACCGCGGAACCCGCCGCGGCTATTCGGGCAACTGCCTCTACCGCGCCGGCTACTTCGTCGGCGGCGGGACGGGCTGGTAGCTTCGGGGCGGGCGGGCGGCGGGCGGCAACGCCCGCGCGCCGCCGGGCCCGGAGGGGCCGGGGCGGGGAAGGCAGCCCCCCGTCCCGGCCTTCTTCGTCCTCAGCGGGGACTTGCCGGGCAGACCCCGATCGGCTTCGCTCGCGCCATGGCCCCCGTCCCCGACTTCGCCCGCGAGGCCCGCTGGCTCGCCTGCGGGCTTTCCCCCGTCGCCGGCATCGACGAGGTCGGCCGCGGTCCCCTCGCCGGCCCCGTCGTCGCCGCGGCGGTCATCCTGCCCGGCCCCGCCGCGATCGCGGGGCTCGCCGATTCCAAGCGCCTCTCCGCCGCCCGCCGGAGCCGCCTTGCGGCCCGGATCCGGGCCACGGCGCTCGTCGGTGTCGGCTGGGCCGAGGCGGGGGAGATCGACGCGACCGACATCCGCCGGGCGAGCCTTGCCGCCATGGCGCGCGCCGTCGCCGCCCTGCCGCTCGCCCCGGCCGCGGTCATCGTCGACGGCCGCGATCTCCCGCCGGGCCTTCCCTGCCCGGGCGAGGCGGTCGTCGGCGGCGATGCCCGCTGCCTTTCGGTCGCCGCCGCCTCGATCGTCGCCAAGGTCGCGCGCGACGCCCGCATGGTGGCGCTCGCGCAACAGTTCCCGGGTTACGGGTGGGAGCGGAACGCGGGTTACCCCACGCCCGAGCACCTCGCCGCCCTCGGCCGCCACGGCGTCACCGCAGAGCATAGGCAAAGCTTCCGCCCGGTCCACAACATGTTGTGGCAGGGGCCCCGCAGACCACAGACAAGCCCTTGATTCACAAGATAATTGACGCAGGACTCGCGATCGGGCAACGTCGCCCGCAAGCGCCGGCGGGAACCAGCCCGGACGCGCGCAGGGCAGGACGGGGCAGATGGCGACGGAACCGGCGGCGGGCGAGGCCCCGCCCTGCGACACGATTCTTGCGGGCGACTGCATCGAGGTGATGGCCGGGCTTCCGGCGGGGTCGGTCGATCTCGTCTTTGCCGACCCGCCCTACAACCTCCAGCTCCGCGGCGAGCTCCACCGGCCCGACCGCTCGCGCGTCGACGGGGTGGACGCGGCCTGGGACCGCTTCGCGAGCTTTGCCGACTACGACCGCTTCACCCGCGCCTGGCTCGCCGCCGTCCGCCGGCTGCTCGCCCCCCATGGCGCGCTCTGGGTGATCGGCAGCTATCACAACATCTTCCGCGTCGGTGCCGCGCTCCAGGACGCGGGCTTCTGGATCCTCAACGACGTCATCTGGCGGAAGGCCAACCCGATGCCGAACTTCCGCGGCCGGCGGCTGACCAACGCCCACGAGACGCTGATCTGGGCGAGCCGCGCCGAGGGCGCGCGCTATGCCTTCAACTACGAGGCGCTGAAGGCCCTGAACGAGGGTCTCCAGATGCGCTCGGACTGGCTCATCCCGCTCTGCACCGGGGCCGAGCGGCTGAAGGACGAGGACGGCGCCAAGGCCCACCCGACGCAGAAGCCCGAGGCGCTCCTCCACCGCATCCTGCTCGCCTCGAGCCATCCGGGCGACCTCGTCCTCGATCCCTTCCTCGGTTCGGGGACGACGGCGGCGGTCGCGCGCGCGCTCGGCCGCCGCTTCATCGGCATCGAGCGCGACCCCGCCTACCGCGCCCTCGCCGCCGAGCGCATCGCCCGCGTCCGCCCCTACGAGGCGGCGGCGGTCGCCACGACCGCCTCGCGGCGGGCCGAGCCGCGCATCGCCTTCGGCGAACTCGTCGAGCGCGGGCTTCTCAGGCCGGGCGAGGTGCTGGTGTCTCCGCGCGGGGTGGCGGCACGGGTGCGCGTCGACGGCACGCTGGTCGCGGCCGACGTCACCGGCTCGATCCACCAAGTCGGCGCCGCGCTCGAGCGGGCGCCCTCCTGCAACGGCTGGACCTACTGGCACATCCGCCGCGACGGCGCGACGGTGCCGATCGACCTCCTGCGCCAGCAGCTGCGGGCCGAGCGCGGCGCGGGCGGGGCCTAGGGGGGCGCCGCCTCCGGGTGCCGGCGCGCGTCCCGGCCCGGAAGCGGCCGGGCCGAGGAGGATCTTGGCCCAGGGGAAGGCGCGGCGGACCAGCCCCGCCCCCGCCCCCCCCGGGGGGGGACCGCCGTCCGGCCATGCCGGCGGCTCCGGGCCACGGCCGCCGCGCCCGGGCCCGCGGCCTCAGCCGAGGCGCTGGCCGATCTCGGTGATCGAGCGGTCGATCAGCGCCGCCCCCGCCGCGGGCGTCATCTGGCGGGCGATGACGTCGCCCGCCGCCGCCACGGCGACGACGATGGCGCGGTCGCGCACCTCGCGCAGCGCCGCTTCCTCGGCGGCACGGATCTGGTCCTCGGCGTCGGCGAGGCGGCGGGCGATGCTGCGGCGCAGCTCCTCCTTGGCCTCCTCGGCCGCCGTGCGCGCGTCCTCGCGGGCGCGGGCGACGATGCGGTCGGCCTGGTCCTTCACCTCGCGGCTGCGGCGCGCGTAGGTGGCGACGAGGGCCTGGGCCTCGTCGCGCAGCGCCCGCGCCCCCTCGAGGTCGGCGCGGATCTGGGCCGCGCGGCGGTCGAGGAGCCCGCCGAGCATGCCCGGCACCTTGAAATGGACGAGCACGGCGACGAAGAGCAGGAACGCCACGAGGACGACGAAGTTGGTGTTCGAAAGCGAGAAGAACGGCCCCGACGCAGCCTCGGCGGCGCCGGGGGCGATGGCCGGGAGGAGGGCGAGGACGGCGCGCATGACCTACCCCTTCATTCGCTGGGTGACGGCGGCGGCGACGCTGCGGCCGTCGGCGCCGGTGCCGAAGGCCTGGACGATCTCGCGCGCGACCTCGCGCGCGACCTCGCCCACGCTTGCCGCGGCGCTGGCGCGGATGGCCGCGATCCGCTCCTGGCTCTCGACCGCCTTGGCGGCGATCTCGGTGTCGGCCCGCGCCACCGCGGCATCGAGGTCCTTCTGGATCTCGGCCCGGGCCTTGACGACGATGCGCCCGGCCTCGGCGCGGGCGTCGGCGAGGGCCTTCTGGTAGGCCGTCTCGGCCTCGCGGGCCCGCAGCCCGAGTTCCTCGGCGGCGGCGATGTCGTTGGTGATGCTGCCCCGCCGCTCGGCGAGGACGGCCGCGATCCGCGGCAGCGCCACCCGGCTCAGGATCAGGTAGAGCGCGACCAGCGTCACCACGAGCCAGAAGACCTGGTTCGGGAAGGTCGCGAAGTCGAGCTGCGGCATGCCTGCCGCGCTCTCGGCGCCTTGTGCCTCGGTTGCCATGCCGTCCTCCGTGCCCGGCCCCAGCCCGGACGGGCGGACCCGCCCGCCCGCCGCCTGCCCGCCGCTCAGACGGCGAACATCAGGAGCAGCGCGACGAGGAAGGAGAAGATGCCGAGCGCCTCGGCGAAGGCGATGCCGATGAAGACCATCGCCGTCTGGCCGGCGGCGGCCGAGGGGTTGCGGAGCGCGCCGGCGAGGAAGTTGCCGGCGACGTTGCCCACCCCGACGGCCGCCCCGCCCATGCCCATGCAGGCGAGGCCGGCACCGATGTAGGCGCCCATTTGCACGATGTTGCCTTCCATGTCGGTTCTCCTTGGCTGGAATGGCGTGGATGGGGGGAGGGGACCGCGTCCGCGGGCGTCAGTGCGAGGGATGCAGCGCGTCGCGCAGGTAGACGCAGGTCAGGATGGTGAAGACATAGGCCTGGATGAAGGCGACCAGCACCTCGAGCCCGTAGACGGCGGTGATGGCGACGACGGGAAAGACCGAGGCGACCCCGAGGGCCCCGGCGAAGCCGGCGAAGACCTTGATGACGGCGTGGCCGGCCATCATGTTGCCGGCAAGCCGGATCGAGTGGCTGACCGGACGCACGAAGTAGCTCAGGACCTCGATGACCGCGAGCACCGGGCGCAGGGGCAGGGGGGCCGAGCTGATCCAGAAGAGGCCGAGGAAATGGGTCCCGTGCTTGAGGAAGCCGATGGCGGTGACGCTGGCGAAGACGGCCACGGCGAGGACCGCGGTGACGGCGATGTGCGAGGTGGTGGTGAAGCTCATCGGCAGGAGGCCGAGGACGTTGGCCGGCAGCACGAAGCAGAAGACGGTCATGATGTAGGGAAAGTAGCGGGCCCCGTCCTTGCCGGCGACGTCTTCGACCATCTTGTAGACGAAGCCGTAGAGGAGTTCGGCCACCGACTGCATGCGCGAGGGCACGAGGACGCGGCCGCGGCTGCCGACGACGAGGAGGAGGCTGACGACGAGGACCGTCAGGGCCATCCACAGGGTGACGTTGGTGACCGTGTACCAGTGCACCGGGCCGTCGCCGAAGAGCGGCCTGACGATGAACTGATCCATCGGGTGGATCGCGAAACCGGCCTCGCCCTCAGCGCTCTCCGCCACCGCCGTCCCTCTTCTCGCTCGCGGGTCCCGGCCCGCCGCCACGCTGCCCCGCCCCGACCTCGCGGGCGGTGCGGATCATCGTCTTCACCCCGGCGGCGAAGCCCGCGAGCGTGAAGACCACCATCAGGACCGGCCGCGTCCCGAAGGCCGCATCCAGCCCGAGCCCGATCCCGAACCCGATCGCGAGTCCCGCGACGAGTTCGATCACCATCCGCCAGGCGAGGTTCGCCAGGGCGTAGTCCCGCGTCTCCGGGGGCGGCGGCGCCCGGGCGGCGCGGGCCCGTTCGAGCCGCGCCTCGAGCCGCCGGAGTCGCGCCTCGTCCGGCCCCTCGCCCATGGTCCGGCCCCTCCCGGATCGTCGCCCGGGGGACTAAGGCCCGACGGGGCCCCTGTCAAGCCGTCCCTGCGGTCGGGCAGGACGGGCCATGCCATTGGCCAGAAAGGAATTGTACATCTCCGGGCAGACGCGCCGCAGTCCCCTCGGGCGGCGACGTTCAACCGCCGGGTTGACCTTCGCGCCGCCGCGGGGCAAGGGGCGGGGGATGGCCGACCCTGCCCGCCTGCCGCTCGACCTGCTCTTCGCCGCCCTGGCCGATCCCACGCGGCGGGCGATCCTCGGGCTCCTCCTCGAGGACGACATGGCGGTGAGCGACGTCGCCGCCGCCTTCCCGATCTCGCTCGCCGCGGTCTCCAAGCACCTCGCCATCCTCGCCGGGGCGGGGCTCGTCACCCAGGAGCGACGCGGGCGGCTCCGGTGGTGCCGGCTCGAGCCCGCGGGGTTGCGGCCGGCGGCGGTGTGGATGCAGGGCCTGGGCCAGTTCGAGCCCGTGGACCTCGACGCCTTCGAGGCCTTCCTCGCCGCCGGCGGGGCCGCGGCCGGCTGACCCGCGCGGCCGGCGGCGCGCGCGCGCGCGCGCCCCGCGTCACCCGCCCGCCCCGGGGCCGGTCGCCGCCGGCCGACTCCGGTCGGGGCCCCTGGCCCGAGGGCGAGGAGGGGCGAGCCATGACCCGTTCCGCCCAAGGGGCCACCGTCCCCCATGGCGACGCCCGCCCCGCGGAACCGCCCCGCCGCCCCACCCCCGCCCGTGCGCCAGCACGGGCAGCGCC
>JADLCV010000029.1 GCA_020846995.1 Paracoccaceae bacterium | reverse complement strand
TGGGCGATGTCGCGGACGTGGAGGATGAGGTCGGCCGCCGTCACCTCCTCGAGCGTGGCGCGGAAGGCCGCGACAAGCTGCGTCGGCAGGGCCGAGATGAAGCCGACCGTGTCCGACAGGATGACGCGCTGGCCGCCTGGCAGGTTGACCGCGCGCATGGTCGGGTCGAGGGTCGCGAAGAGCATGTCGCGGACGAGGACCTCGGCCCCGGTCAGGCGGTTGAAGAGCGTCGACTTGCCGGCGTTGGTGTAGCCGACGAGCGCCACCACCGGCCAGGGCAGGCGGGCGCGGGCGGCGCGGTGCAGCTCGCGCGTCGTGACGACGCGCTCGAGCTGGCGGCGCAGGCGCAGGATCGCCTCGTCGAGCGCCCGGCGGTCGGATTCAAGCTGGGTCTCGCCCGGGCCGCCGAGAAAGCCCATGCCGCCCCGCTGGCGCTCGAGATGGGTCCAGGCCCGCACGAGGCGGCTGCGCTGGTAGGTGAAGGCGGCAAGCTCGACCTGGAGGACGCCCTCGCGGGTGCGGGCGCGGTCGGCGAAGATCTCGAGGATGAGCCCGGTGCGGTCGAGGAGCTTGACCTTCCACTCGCGCTCGAGGTTGCGCTGCTGGACGGGCGAGACGGGGCCGTCGACGAGGACGAGGCCGACGCCCAGGCCCTCGAAGCGGGCCTTGAGCTCGGCGAGCTTGCCCGAGCCGAAGAGCATGCCGGCATGGGCGCGCGGCAGGCGCACGATCTCGGACCCCGCGACCGCGATCCCGGGCAGCGCGGCAGCAAGCGCCACCGCCTCGGCGAGCGCCTCTCCGGCCGGCCGGCGGGCGCGGTCCGAGGTGCGCTCGGGGTGGAGGACATAGGCCCGCGTCGGCCCCTCGGGCCGGCCGGCGGCAGCCGCCTCGCCCGTGGCGTCCGAATCGCTCAGTCGTCGGCCTCGTAGAGGTTGATGGGCTGGCCGGGCATGATGGTCGAGATCGCATGCTTGTAGACGAGCTGCGACTGGCCGTCCCGGCGCAGGAGCACGCAGAAGTTGTCGAACCAGGTGATCACGCCCTGGAGCTTGACGCCGTTGATGAGAAAGATCGTCACCGCGACCTTGCCCTTGCGGACGTGGTTCAGGAAGGCGTCCTGCAGGTTCTGCTTGTCGGCAGCCATGGCTCGTCTGTCCCTGTTGTCGTTCCTGCTTCGTTGCACCGCCGGGCGCGGGCCGGCCGCCACACCCCCGCCAAGGGCGCCGCGACGGCCCTACTATGGGGCCCCTGACGGAGAGATTCCAGCCCGATGATCAGCCCGTTATCCGCCGCCCCCCGGGGCGCGGGCGCCGCGGTCAGTCGCGCCAGGCGCGCGGGGCGAGGAGGGCGATGACGGCCAGCGTCTCGAGCCGGCCGACGATCATCGCCGCGGCGAGGATCGCGCGCGAGGCGAGATCGAGACTGGCCCAGGACGCCGGCACGTCGGCGGCGACATGGACGAGCGGGCCGGTGGTGGCGAGGGCGGCGTAGGTGAAGACCAGCGCCGTCTCGAAGGGATGGCCGGCCAGGGCGAGCGCGGCCGTCACGACGGCGACGGCGCAGGCCACCAGCATGAAGAAGAGCCAGGCGAACTCGGCCCCCTCGCGGCGCAGCCGCCGCGCCTCGGGGCCGCCGCTGCCGAGCGAGGAGGGGATGACGATGCGCTCGAGTTCGCGCTTGCCCTGCCGCAGGAGCGCATGCACGCGCAGGAGCTTGACCCCCCCGGCCGTGGTCGCGACGCCGCCGCCGACGAGCGCGAGCCCGAGCAGGATCAGCCCCGGCGTCGGCAGGTCCGACCAGGTCCGCGCCGCCGCCCAGTCGGCCGAGACGAAGCCCGTCGTGCTCAGGAACGACAGGGCCGTGAAGAGCCCCCCCCAGACGGCGCCGGCGGCCTCGGCGAGGCTGCGGGGGCCGTCGTCGTCGAGGGTGGCGACAAAATGGCGCAGGAAGAGGACGGCGGCAACGGCGAGGACGAGGAGGATGGCGAGGCGAATCTCGGGGTCACGGGCAAGGCCCTGGCGCAGCGCCGGCCGCGGCGCCCCGGGCAGGAGGCGGCGCGAGAGGGCGAAGACGAGGAAGACGAAGACGAGCATCTCGCCCGCGAGCCCCGCCGAGGACCCCTCCATCCCGCGGACGGGCGAGATGCCCGAGGTCGAGAGCGTGGCCATGGCATGGCAGGCGGCAACGAGGCTGCGCTCGCCCGCCAGCACGAGGAGGAACCACAGGAGCCCGGTGACGAGGGCATAGGCCGGCGCCACCGCGGCGGTCGCGCGGAGAAGGCGGCGGGCCCGCTCCTCGGCTCCGACACCCGGGGCGTGGCTTCCCGTGCCGCCGGCCCCGGCCCCGCCGGCGAGGACCTCGTAGCCCCCGAGGTTCATGGGCGCGAGCACGGCGGCGGCGGCGACGAGGACGTAGAGCCCGCCGAGCCAGCCGACGACCGCCCGCCAGAGGTGCACGGTCGCGGGCAGCCGCCCGGGCGCCTCGTAGAGCGAGGCGCCGGTCGTCGTGAAGCTCGACACCATCTCGAACCAGGCGTTGAACCAGGTCGTGTCGGGCACGGCGGCGCGGAAGGGAAGCGTGAAGACGACCGGCAGGGCCGCGAAGGCGCCGGCCATGGTGGCGAGGTCGGCGCGGATCGCATCGCGCGGCCGGTGGCCGGCGGTGGCGAGCGCGAGTAGAACCGTCACCACGAGGGTGAGGAGGGCCGGAAGCAGGAACGCCTGCGCAAGCCGCGGCGCGCCGACCGCCGCGGCATGGGTCGCCGGCACGAGCATCGCCACTGCCGCGAGCCCGAGAAGGAGGACCGGCATCGGCAGATGGGCCAGCCGGAAGGCCGCGGCGCGGCCGGCCCCGATCGCACCCGCCGCGGGCGGTGGGCGGGCCGGGCGGGGGCGGCGCAGGGGGGCGGCCATCAGAAGTAGTCGACGGCGACCTGAAGGAGCCGCTCGACCTCGGGAACATCGGCCGCGAGCGCGAAAAGGACGATGGCGTCCCCCTCGCGGATGCGCGTCCCCCCGGTCGGCTTGACGAGCCGGTTGTCCTGCATCACGGCGCCGACCATCACCCCCTCGGGAAAGTCGATGTCGCGGATGAACTGGCCGGCGATGGGCGAACTCGACAGGACCTGGGCCTCGATGACCTCGGCCTCGGCGTCGCCGATGGCATAGATCGCCCGCACCCGCCCGTGGCGGATGTGGCGCAGGATCGACGAGACGGTGGTGGCGCGGGGGTTGATGTGGGCGTCGATGCCGAGAGGGGCGGTCAGCGAGGCGAGCGAGGGGTCGTTGACGAGCGCGATCACCATCGGGCAGCCCGCCGCCTTGGCCCGGACCGCGACGAGGAGGTTCGTCTTGTCGTCGTCGGTGACGGCGAGGAGCGCATCGGCGCGGCCGACGCTGGCCTCGGCGAGGATCTCGGCCTCCATGCCGTCGCCGTTGAGCACGATCGTGCGCTCGAGCGCGTCGGCCGCCTCCTCGGCCCGCTTGCGGTTGCGCTCGATGACCTTGACGCGCACGCGCTCGGCCCGGCCCTCGAGCGCGCGGGCGACGGCGAGCCCGACGTTGCCGCCGCCGACGATCACCACCCGCTCCTGCTTGGGGGTGGCGCGGCCGAAGATCTCGAGCGTGCGGTGGACGTCGCCGGCGTCGGCGATGAGATAGACCTGGTCGCCCTCGAAGAGCTGGTCGCCGGGCTCGGGCGCAAACAGCCGCCCCTCGCGGCGGATGCCGGTGACGATCGCGCGCAGGGTCGAGAAGAGGTCGGTGAGCTGGCGGAGCGGCGTGTTCAGCACCGGGCAGTCGGCCCCGAGCGCGATCCCGAGAAGCTCGACCCGCCCGCCGAGGAAGCTCGTCGTCTCGAAGGCGGTCGGCGCCGCGAGGCGCTCGACAGCGGCGGCGGCGACCTCGCGCTCGGGGCTGATGACGACGTCGATCGGCAGATGCTCGCGGCGGTAGAGGTCGGCCGCGGCCGGTCCGAGGTAGTTCTGGGCCCGGATGCGGGCGATCTTGCGGGTGATGCCGAAGACCGAATGGGCCACCTGGCAGGTGACCATGTTGACCTCGTCGGAGAAGGTCGCGGCGACGATCATGTCGGCGTCGCGGGCGCCCGCGCGCTCGAGCACGTCGGGATGGCTCGCGAACCCCGTCACCCCCTGGACGTCGAGCGAATCGATCGCCCGGGCGACGAGGTCGGGGTTGCTGTCGACGACGGTGACGTCGTTCTTCTCGGCCGCAAGCTGGCGGGCGATCTGCCAGCCGACCTGGCCTGCCCCGCAGACGATGATCCTCATGGCCGCGTTCCGTCCCCGACTGCCCTGCCCCCGCCCTGCCGGCGCCGCCGCAGGGGCCGCTTGTCGCAGATCGCTGCCCGCCGATCAACGCCGCCCTGCGCCCCCCCCGGGGGAGGCGGCACCCGGGGCCCCGGCCCTCAGAGACTCTCGGCGCCCCGCGGCGACATGACGCCGAGGGACTTGAGCTTGCGGTGCAGGGCCGAGCGCTCCATGCCGACGAAGTTGGCGGTGCGGCTGATGTTGCCGCCGAAGCGGTTGATCTGGGTCAGGAGGTATTCGCGCTCGAAAAGCTCGCGCGCCTCGCGCAGGGGCAGCGTCGCGAGCCCGCCCGTCAGCGCGATCCGCCCGGCATCGCCCGCGCCCTCGGTCTCGCCGCGGACCTCGCGCGGTTCGATCGGGCCGGTGCCGTCGCCGAGGATCAGCGCCCGCTCGATGACGTTGCGCAACTGGCGGACGTTGCCGGGCCAGGCCATGGTCTGAAGTTCGGCCTCGGCCTCGGCCGAGAGTGCCCGCAGCGGCAGGCCCTGGCTGCGGTTGAACTGCTCGATGAAGTGGCGGGCAAGGACGGGGATGTCCTCGCGCCGCTCGCCGAGCGCGGGGACGGCCACGGGGACGACGTTGAGGCGGTCGAAAAGCTCCTGACGGAAGCGGCCGGCGGCGATCTCGGCCTTGAGGTCGCGCGTCGTCGAGGAGATGACGCGCATGTCGACCCGGACCTTGGCGGTGCCGCCGACGCGGGCGAACTGCTGCTCGACGAGCACGCGGAGGATCTTCGACTGGGTGCCGAGCGGCATGTCGGCCACCTCGTCGAAGTAGATCACGCCGCCGTGGGCCTGCTCGAGAAGCCCGGGCTCGATCCCCCGCTCCGGGCTCTCGCGGCCGAAGAGCACGGCCTCCATGCGCTCGGGCTCGATCGCGGCCGAGGCGACGGTGACGAAGGGCCCCGAGGCGCGCGGCCCGTGGGCGTGGATGTAGCGGGCGGCGAGTTCCTTGCCCGACCCGGCGGCGCCGGCCAGCATCACCCGCCCGTTCGACTTCGTCACCTTGTCAAGCTGCACCCGGAGCGCCCGGAACCCCGGCGAGACCCCGATCATGTCGGCCGCGCCGGCGTCGCGGCGCCGCAGCGACTGGTTCTCGCGCCGGAGCCGCGCGGTCTCCATCGCCCGGCCGATGACGACGAGAAGCTGGTCGATGTTGAAGGGTTTCTCGATGAAGTCGTAGGCGCCCTGCTTGATCGCCGCGACCGCGATCTCGATGTTGCCGTGGCCCGAGATGATGACCACCGGCACGTCGGGGTTGTTGCGGCGCACCGCCTTGAGGATGTCGATGCCGTCCATGCGGCTGTCCTTGAGCCAGATGTCGAGGATCATCAGCGCCGGCGGCTCGGCATCGACGGCGGCCATGGCGTCGTCGGAGTTGGCGGCCAGCCGCGTCGCATAGCCCTCGTCGCGCAGGATGTCCGCGATCAGTTCGCGGATGTCCTTCTCGTCGTCCACGATCAGGATGTCGCTCATCGCTCCTCGCTTCCTCGTCCCCCCACTCCCCCCGCGCGCGCGGCGCGCTAGCGGCCGGCGGCACGCGCGCCGCCGCGCCGCCCGCGGGCGGGGATCTCGTTTTCCAGGGGCAGCCGGATCTCGGCCAGGGCCCCGGCATGGGCGCCCGGCGCAAAGGGCCGGGCGTCGGTCAGGGCCAGCGTGCCGCCGTGCTCCTCGATGATCTTGCGGACGATCGGCAGGCCGAGGCCCGTGCCCTTGGCGCGCGTCGTCACATAGGGCTCGAACAGGCGTGCGCGGTCGGCGGGAAGGCCGATGCCGTTGTCCTCGATCCGGATCACCGCCTGCCCCCCCTCGGCCGCAAGGCTGATCCGCACCTCCGCCGCATAGCCCTCCGGCGCCCCTTTTTCCACAAGCGATTCCGTCGCTTCGCCCGCGTTCTTGATGAGGTTCGTGAGGGCCTGCCCGATCATCGCGGGATCGACGCGCAGGGTCATCGTACCCTCGGGCAGGCGCGCCGACAGCGCCGCCCCCGCCACCGCCCCGTCCTGGAGGACGACCGCGTCGCGGACCAGCTGCACGAGATCCTCCTCGCGCCGGTCGGGTTCGGGCATGCGGGCAAAGCGGCTGAACTCGTCGACGATGCGGCGCAGGTCGCCGGTCTGGCGGACGATGACGTCGGTCATCTGCTCGAGCTCGCCCGCTGCCTCGCCGAGGAGGGCGCCGAACTTGCGGCGGATGCGCTCGGCCGAAAGCTGGATCGGGGTCAGCGGGTTCTTGATCTCGTGGGCGATGCGGCGGGCGACGTCGCCCCAGGCCGCCATGCGCTGGGCGCTGACAAGCTCGGTGACATCGTCGAAGGCGACGACGCAGCCTTCGGGCGCGCGCCCCTCCGCGCCCCGCTCGGCCATGCGCACGAGGAGGCTCTCCTGGCGACCGTGGCGGGTCAGCCGGATCTCCTCCTGGGCGACGGTTCCGGGGCCCTCGCGGAGGGCCTCGAGAAGGCCCGCGAACTCGGGCACGACGAGGGCGAGCGGGCGGCCGTGCTCGCGCCCGGGGTCGATGTCGATGAGCCGCGCCGCCGAGGGGTTGACGAACTCGACCCGGCCCGAGGCGTCAAGCCCGATGACCCCGGCCGTGACCGAGGAGAGGACCGAATCGAAGAGCCGCCGCTGCGCCTCGGTGGCGCGATTGCCGGCCACGAGCGCGTCGCGCTGGCCCTTGAGCTGGCGGGTCATGCGGTTGAAGACGCGCCCGAGGGTCGCGATCTCGTCGTCGCCCTCGCCCTCGCCGAGCTGGACGTCGAGATCGCCCGTCCCCACCCGCTCGGCCGCCCCCGCGAGCGCGCCGATGGGGCCCGAGAGCCGGCCCGCGAACCAGAGCCCGAGCCAGGTCGCGGCCAGCACGAGGATGAGCGCGAAGCCAATGTAGAGAAGGCCGAACTCGAAGAGGATGCGGCCGCGGTCGCGCTCGAGCTGCTGGTAGAGGCCGACCGTCGCCCGCGTGTCGTCGAGAAGCGAGAGCAGGGCGCCATCGACGGCGCGGGTGACGTAGAGAAGGCGGTCGGGGAAGGCCGCGAGGTTGACGAGGGCGCGGAACTCGTTGCCGGCCCAGTCCTGGATCACCACCGTCTCGCCGCCGCGGGCGCGCTCGATCGCCGCCGCCTCCGGGGCCTCGAAGTCGAACAGATAGCTCCGCTCGCCGCGGGCGCGGATCTGGCCGCCGCCGTCGATGACATAGGCCTCCTTCAGCCCGCGCTGGACCTGCGACTGGCCCTGCGACAGAAGCTGGCGGAGGGTGCCGTCGTCGAGCAGGAAGCTCGCCTGGCGGGCGAGGTCGAGATAGTTCGCGAGCGCCTCGGCGTCGGCGACGAGGTCGTGGCGGTGCTCCTCCTCGTAGGCCTGGGCGGCGGCGAGCGAGGCGCCGACGACGTTCCGCACGCGGTCCGAGAACCAGCCCTCGAGCCCGACGTTGAGCGTGAGCCCGGCGAAGACCGCCACCAGCACCGCCGGGATGAGTGCCATGCCGGCGAAGACGCCGGTCAGCCGCAGGTGCAGCCGCGAGCCGGCCGAGCGCGCCCGGCGGTCGGCGACCATGCGCAGGATGCGGGCCAGGATCAGCGCCGCGACGATCAGGATGTAGACGAAATCGGCGAGCAGGATGACGCGCAGGACGGGGGAACTGCCGCCCTGGTTGAGGGGCCCGAGGGCGAGGAGCGTCACCCCGACGAGGAGCGGGCCGAGGACGACGAGGCCGAGCGTCGCCGCCGCCCGCACCCGCGGCCGGCGGCGCAGCCGGACCAGCCGCTCCCACGTCCCCCCGGCCGCCGTCTCCTGCACGCCCACCCGCCTGCCCGCCCGCGCCCTGCCGGTGCCGGGATCGCCCCCCGCGCGCCCCGCCCGCTGTTGCGCGCCGGCGTCGGGGCTGTGGCGAATCTACATCATCTTGCGGCGCCGTGTCACGCGGATATCGAGGTCGGCGATCTTCTTGTGCAAGGTATTGCGGTTGATGCCGAGGAGGTCGGCACATCTTGCCTGGTTCCCGGCCGTGGCATCGAGGGCGATCTCGATCAGGGGCAGTTCCATCTCGCGCAGGATGCGCTGGTACAGGCCGGGCGCGGGCAGCGCGCCGCCGTGGAGGTCGAAGTAGCGCCGCAGGTGGCGCAGGATCGCGGCCGTGAGGGTCTCGCCCTCCGAACCCGGCCGGGGCGCCGCCGCCGCGGGTGCGCCGATCAGCGCCAGGACCTCGGCCCGCCCGATCTCCTCGGCGGGGCTCGTCGCCACGAGGCGGCGGATGGTGTTGGCAAGCTCGCGGACGTTGCCGGGCCAGGCGTGGGCGCGGACGAGGGCGCGGGCCTCGGCTGACAGCCGTCGCGGCGGGCCGCCCTCGCGCTGGGCGCGGGCAAGGAAGTGGTCGGCCAGGGCGGGGATGTCGTCGATGCGCTCGCGCAGGGGCGGCAGGGCGATGGCGACGCCGGCGAGCCGGTAGTAGAGGTCGGCCCGGAAGCGGCCGGCGCGCGCTGCCGCGGCGAGGTCGCTCTGGCTCGTGGCCAGGATGCGCGGCGCCGCCTCGGCCGGCGGGGCGTCGAGCGCCCGCACCAGCCGCGCCTGGACCTCGGGCGGGCAGTCGGTGATCTCGTCGAGAAGGAGGGTGCCGCCGCGGGCCCGCGCCAGCGTCGCCGCCGGCCCCTCGGGAGCCTCGAGTTCGGCCAGCCCGGCGACCACGAAGGGCCGCGCCCGCCGGTCGGAGAAGTCGTGCAGGGCGGCCGCGACGAGCGACTTGCCGGTGCCCGATTCGCCCGTGATGAGGACCGGGAGATCGGTGTTCATCACCCGCGCCACAAGGCGGTAGAGGTCCTGCATGACCGCGGTGCGGCCGACGAGGGGGAGGTCCGCGCCCTCGGGCGGGGGCGGCCCCTCGGGCGCCGGGGGGGCGCGCCGGCGCCCCTCGAGGGCGCGGGCCGCGCGCTTCATGAGGTCGGGGAGGTCGAAGGGCTTGGGCAGGTAGTCGAAGGCCTGGGCCTCGACCGCCTGGATGGCGGTGACGATGGTGTTGCGGGCCGAGATCACGATCACCGGCAGGCCCGGCCGGGCCCGCCCGATGCGCGGCAGCATCTCGAGCCCGTCGCCGTCGGGCATGACGACGTCGGAGATGACGAGGTCGCCGCGGCCCTCCTCGACCCAGCGCATGAGCGTCGCGAGCGAGGCCGTGGCATGGACGCGGCAGCCCGCGCGCGTCAGGGCCTGGGTCAGGACCGTGCGGATGGTGCGATCGTCGTCGGCCAGCAGCACCGTGCCGTCCATCAGCCGCCCTCCCCTTTCCCCGTCCCCTCCCCCGTCCCCTCCGCCGCCGCGCCGCGCGCGACCGGCAGCGACAGCCGCACGACCGTGCGCCCGGGGGCGCTGTCGAGCGTCACCAGCCCGCCGTGATCGGCGATGATCCGCGCCACCAGCGCGAGCCCGAGGCCGGTTCCGTCGGCCCGTCCCGAGACGAAGGGCTCGAAGACCTCGCCCGCGATCGCGGGCGGCACGCCGGGGCCGTCGTCGATGACCTCGAGGGCGAGCGGCAGGGCCTCGCCCACGCCGTCGCCGCGGCGCCGGCGCAGCCCGGGCTCGTAGAAGCTGCGCAGCCGGATCGTGCCCCCGCCCGGGCTCGCCTCGGCGGCGTTGCGCAGGAGGTTCAGGAGCACCTGGAGGATCTGGTCGGGATCGGCGCGGGCCGCGGGCAGCGAGGGGTCGTAGTCGGTGACGATCGTCATGTGGGCGGCGAATCCCACCGCCGCCGAGCGGCGGGCGCGCTCGGCCAGATCGTGGAGGTTGACGGCGCCGGGGCGGGGCGGGCGCTGGCGGCCGAACTCCTCGACCTCTTCGAGAAGCAGGACGATCCGCCGCGTCTCCTCGACGATGAGGCCGGTCAGCTCGCGGTCGGGCCCGGCGAGCCCCATGGCGAGCAGCTGGGCTGCGCCGCTGATGCCGGCGAGCGGGTTGCGGATCTCGTGGGCGAGCATCTCGGCCATGCCGATCGCCCGCCGCGCCGCCGGCCCGGCGCCGCCGCGACCGAGGCGCCCGGCATGCTCGGAGGGCGAGACGACGACGAGGACGTGGCCGGGACGGTCATCGAAGGGTCCGAGATGGAGCGTCGCGGGCACCGGCGCGCGCTCGTGGGTGACGACGACCGCGTCATGGATGGCGATTGCGGCGAGGCCGGCGCGGGCCCGCGCCAGCGCCTCGTCGATCGGGGTCGAGACAGGGAGGCGGTCGGAGAGGAGCCGGCCCGCAAGCGCCCGCGCCGAGGCGTTGAGGAAGATCTCGGCGGCGGGGTTGGCGGCGACGATGCGCCCCTCCGCGTCGATGACGAGGGCGGGGACGGGGAGCGCCGCCCACACCCCCCGGCCGGCCTCGCCGGCGCCGGCGGCGACCGGCGCGGCAGCGCCGGCCGCCCCCGGGCCGCCCCGGCACCCGCCCGCCGCGCGATCCTTCCCCGCCATCTGCTCGGAATCCGTGCAACTGCCACCAGCCTAGGCGGTTGCGGCCGCCGATGCAAACGCCCCCGCGCTCGGGCCCCGGCCGCGGGGCCCGCGGGGGCGCCTTCCCGCCCTGCCCGCCCTTGCTCGCGCCCGGTCTTGGGCGACAATGGCGGCCGGTCGGGAGAGGGAGGCGGGGGGCGCCCATGGACATCGCCGCGGTCATCGTCGCGGCCGGGCGCGGCCTCCGGGCCGGCGGGCCCGTCGCCAAGCAGTGGCAGACGCTCGCCGGCCGGCCGGTCCTGGCCCATGCGCTGGCGGCCTTCGCGTCCCATCCCGCGGTCGCCCGGACGGTCGTCGTCATCGCCGCGGAGGACCGCGAGCGGGCGCGCGCGCTCCTGCCCGCGGGGCCTCTTGTCGTCGCCGGGGGGGCGACGCGGGCGGCCTCGGTGCGGGCGGCGCTCGAGGTGCTCGCCGCCGCCGCGCGGCCGCCCGACGCGGTCCTCGTCCACGACGGCGCCCGTCCGCTCGTCGGGGCAGCGCTCATTGCCCGCGTCGCCGCCGCCCTTCGGGATGCTCCCGCCGCCGCCCCCGCGGTCGCCGTCACCGACGCGCTCTGGCAGGGGGCGGGGGGGCGCGTCACCGGCACCCTCGCGCGCGAGGGGCTGTTCCGGGCCCAGACGCCGCAGGGCTTCCGCTTCGCCCCGATCCTCGCCGCCCACCGCACCCATGCCGGACCGGCCGACGACGACGTCGCCGTGGCGCGGGCGGCGGGACTTGACGTTGCGATCGTCGAGGGCGAGGAGGACAACCTCAAGATCACCGGGCCGGGCGATCTCGCCCGCGCCGCGGCGATCCTCGTCGCGCGGGGGGAGGGGGCGATGGAGGTGCGCACCGGCACGGGTTTCGACGTCCACCGCTTCGGCCCCGGCGACAGTGTCACCCTCTGCGGCGTCGCCATCCCCTTCGCGAAGGGGCTCGAGGGCCATTCGGACGCCGACGCGGGCCTTCATGCGCTCGCCGACGCGATCTACGGGGCGCTCGCCGAGGGCGACATCGGCCACCACTTCCCGCCCACCGATCCGGCCTGGAAGGGGGCGGCGTCCTCGCGCTTTCTCGCCCATGCCGGGGGGCTTGCCCGCGCCCGCGGCTTCCGCATCGCCAACGTCGATGTCACGCTCCTCTGCGAGCGGCCGCGGATCGCCCCCCATGCGGCGGCGATGCGGGCGGCGATCGCGGCCGCGCTCGGGATCGAGGTCGGCCGCGTCGGTCTCAAGGCGACGACGACCGAGGGGCTGGGCTTCACCGGGCGCGAGGAGGGCATCGCGGCGATGGCGGCGGCGACGCTGGTCGCGCCGTGACGGGCCTTGCGCGCGGGATCGCGACCATGGGCGGGATCGGCCGGCTCGGGCCCGCGCCCGGGACCTGGGCCTCGGCCGCGGCCCTGCCCGCGGCCTGGGCGCTCCACGGGCTCGGCGGCTTCCTCCTCCTCGCGGGCGCGACGGCGGCGGCGGCGGCGGCCGGGCTCTGGGCGGTCGCGCGGCTGACGGCGGGCGCCGACGACCCCGACCGGCCCGAGATCGTCATCGACGAGCTCGCCGGCCAGTGGCTCGCCCTCTGGCCGCTCTCGGCGGGCCTCGGCCTCGCGGGTGCGGGCCCCTGGGTCTTTCCCTGGCCGGGCTGGCTTCTCGCCTTCCTCGCCTTCCGCCTCTTCGACATCTGGAAGCCCGGGCCGATCGGCCGCGCCGACCGGCGGCGGGACGCGGCGGGGGTGATGGGCGACGACCTCCTTGCCGGGCTCGCGGCGGCGGTCGTCGTCGCCCTCGCCGGCGCCCTCGCGCACGGGGGGATGCCGTGACGGGCGGGGCGGCGGCGCTCGTCGCCCGGGCGCGGGCGGCGGGGGCGCGGCTCGCCACCGCCGAGAGCTGCACGGGCGGGCTCGTCGCCGCGGCGATTACCGACGTCGAGGGCGCCTCGGAGGTCTTCGAGTGCGGCTTCGTCACCTACTCCAACGCCGCCAAGACGGCCCTGCTCGGGGTGCCGAAGGCCGCGATCGCGGCCCATGGCGCGGTCTCCGAGGCGGTCGCGGCGGCGATGGCGGCCGGCGCGCTCGTCCGCTCCGAGGCCACGCTTGCGGTCGCGATCACCGGCGTCGCCGGCCCCGGCGGCTCGGCGAGGAAGCCCGAGGGGCGGGTTTGCTTCGCCCTCGCCCGCGCCGGGGCCCCGATCGCGACCGAGACGGTCGAGTTCGGCGCCATCGGCCGCAGCGCCGTCCGCGCCGCCAGCGTCGCCCGGGCACTCGCGCTCATGCTCGCCTCCCTGCCGGGCTGAGGCCCCTTCCCCCCCCGCGCTCAGCCCGCGGACAGGGCCGGACGGGGGCCGTAAAGGACTTCGGCGCGGCGCTCGAAGGCGCGGACGACGCGCTGCATCGCCTCGTGGAAGACAAGCCCGATGATCTTCTGGAGGATCGCGGTCCGGAACTCGAAATCGACGAAGAAGGCGACCTCGGCCCCGCCCCCGGGAAGGTCGCGGAAGATCCAGTGTGACCTCAGGTAGCGGAAGGGACCGTCGAGATACTCGGTGTCGATGCGGCCGAGGTCGGGGGCGAGGGTGACGCGGCTTCCGAAGCGCTCGCGGAAGACCTTGAACGAGATGACGAGGTCGGCTTCCATGACCTCGCCACCGCCGCCGGCGGGGTCGGGCCCGCGCGAGCGGATGCGGGCTGCGGCCGTCCACGGCAGGAACTCGGGATAGCGCCCGACGTCGGCGACGAGCGCATACATCTCGGCCGCCGACCACGGCAGGCGGCGCGTCTCGCTGTGGGTGGGCATCCTCGCCCCGTCCCCCTCCGGGCCCCGTGACAGTAGGCGGGGAATACGTAGACTGCGGGGGGGAAATCAAGGGCAGGCCATGCCGCAGCGACCCTATGTCATCGAGCCCATGATCTCGGCCAAGGCCATCGCCGCCCGCGTCGAGGCGCTCGCGGGCGAGATCGCGGCCGCCTTCGCGGGCACCGACAAGCTGATCGTCGTCGGCCTCCTGCGGGGGTCGTTCGTCTTCATCGCCGACCTCGTGCGCGAACTCGACCTGCCCGTCGAGGTCGACTTCCTCGAGGCCTCCTCCTACGGCAACGCCACGCGGTCGTCGCGCGAGGTGAGGATCCTCAAGGACCTGCGCGGCGAGATCGCGGGCCGCGACGTCCTCGTCGTCGAGGACATCGTCGACACGGGCTTCACCCTCTGGCATGTGCGGACGCTCCTTGCGGCGCGCTCGCCGAAGCGGCTCGAGGTCTGCGCGCTCCTCGACAAGCCGTCGCGGCGCGAGGTCGACATCCGCGCCACCTGGACGGGCTTTGTCATCCCCGACGAGTTCGTGGTCGGCTACGGCATCGACTTCGCCCAGCGCAACCGCAACCTGCCCTACATCGGCAAGGTCCGCTTCACCGAATGAACCTTCTCACCTGGCTTCTGCGTGCCGCGCGCTGGGCCCGCCATCCGCCCTCGCCCGCCCGGGTCAGGCTTGTCCTGGCGGTGATCGGGCTATGCCTCGTCCTGGTGGCGATCGAGACCTGGGTCGGCTGGCCCGACTGGCTGACCCCGGCCGGCGGGCGGGTGCGGCTGCCGCGCTTCTAGGGCCGCCCGTCCCCGGCCCCGTGCAGGGGACCGCCGGGGCGGGTTCCGCCGGCCGCCAATCCGGGCTAGATCCGGGCCCGGGGAAAACGGCGGAGGCGGGGTCGCGTGCAGGCATCGTGGCAGAGCCGGTGGGGGCACCGCGGACGCCGCCTGCCCGCGCATGTCGGCCGCCGCCTCGCCGGGCGCGGCGGGCGGGTCAACCTTCTCCTCGCCTCCGACCTTCTCGTCTACACGAGCGAGCAGCAGTTCCATCCCTTCGACCGCCATGCCCGCGCGCTCGAGGCCGACCTCGGCCTCGTCACGCTCCAGGCCGACCTCGGGCTCGCCCGCGCCCTTCTCGCCCTTGGCCGGCCGCGCTTCGACGCCGTCGGGCTCAAGCTCTCGTTCCGCACCCCCGCGGCCGAGGCACTGCGCGTCACCGCGGCCTTCCGCCGCGCCGCCGGCACCCGGCCGCTCGTCTATTTCGACGGCGACGATGACCTGGGCGTGCAGTGGCCCGACGTCCTCGCGCACGTCGATCTCTACCTCAAGAAGCACGCCCATCGCGACCGCGCGGCCTACCTCCGGCCGACGATCGGCAAGAGCAACCTGACCGACCACGCCGCCCGCCACTTCGGAGCCTCGTTCGCGGACGACATCATCCCCGCGAGCCCCGGCCTGCCGGCGGCCGCGATCGAGAAGATCTCGGTGCTGGCGAACATCGCCGAGGACGCAAAGATCGCCGAGCTTCTCGCCCGCCTGCCCGGCGCCCCCGCGGGCCCGCGGCCCGTCGACGTCGTCTGCCGGGCGACGGTCGATCCTGCCTCCTGGACCTGGGGCTTCCGGCGCGGGGTCGCGGCGGCGCTCGCCGGCCTGCCGGCAACGACGCGCGTCCTCGTTCCGACCGAGCGGGTGAGCCAGTCGCGCTACTACGAGGAGATGCTGCAGGCCCGCCTCTGCGTCAGCCCCTTCGGCTTCGGCGAGATCTGCTGGCGCGACTTCGAGGCGATCCTGTGCGGGGCGGTGCTGGTCAAGCCCGACATGGGCCATGTCGAGACCCGGCCCGACCTCTTCGTCCCCCATGCGACCTACCTGCCGGTGCGCGGGGATTTCGCCGACCTCGCCGAGACCTGCGCCCGCTGGCTCGAGCGCCCGGCCGAGCTTTCCCGGATCGCCGCGACGGCGCGGGCGCGCCTTCTTGACCATCTCGGCGGCGGCGGCTTCGGTCGCCGCATGGGCGAGGTTCTCGCGGCCCTCGCGGCCGGCCGGCCGGCCGATCTCAGTCCGGCTGGAGCCAGCCGAGATAGTTGACGAGCGCGACAAGCCTCACCGGCGTGGGCGTCGCCACCCCGTCGCCGAGATCGGCAAGCATCGTCTCGCCCTCGAGAAGGGGCCCGAACTCGGGCATCGGATCCTCGCCCGGCCGGCCCTGGCCGTAGCCGTAGATGCGCGCCATCACCTTAAGGACCGGAAAGCGGCCGCCGTTCGCGGCCGCGAGCGCCGAGAGATCGGCGGGCCGGACGGCAAGCCCCGCCGCCGCCGGGCCGTCGCCCCGCCCGCGGGGGCCGTGGCAGGCAGCGCAATACTCCGCGTAAAGGCCCCGGCCGGCGATCTCGGCCGTCGGCGGGGGCGCCTCGCAGGCCCCGAGCAGGGCCAGCGCAGCGGCGGGAAGTGCAAGGCGTGACGGCATGTTCGGGGATCCTCCTCGGCCGGCTCATCCTGCCACGGCAAGGCCGCGACGGCCAAGGGGGAAAGGCGACCCTACCAGAAGACGCGCGCCCTGCGAAGCGTGCGCCACGCCGCCCCGGCCGCGACCATCGCCGTCTCCCGAAGCTCCCGGACGCGGTCGGCCTGGATGGCGCCCCGGGCCTCGGCCAAGGCGAGGTCGTTCAGGGCCCCGAGCCCGTCCTGGAGCGCCCTGAGCCGCCGGGCGAGCGGCGCGACCTTCCGGCGGGGCCAGAGCCCGCCCCAGTCGTCGACGAGATAGCGCAGCGCCTTCAGATCCTTCCGCGCGGCATGGCGGTCCTCCTCGGCCATCGCCGCCAGCCGCCGGCCATGGGCGAGGAGACGGCGGCGCGCGCGCGCGAGCGCCCGGGCGGCGGCCTTCCGGGCCGGCCGCCCGGCCTTTCGCCCCTCCCAGCCGGCTCCGGCGAGGGTGGCGGTCGCGGTCGCGGCGAAGCGTTCGGCCCCGGCCGCGGCCAGCGCCGCGCGCGCCTCGCCCCGCGCCTCCGCCGCCCGCGCCTCGAGCCCCGCCAGGGCCCGGGCATCGGCGGCGCCGATGTCGTGGACAAGGACATCGGCATCGCGGAGGGGGCCGAGAAGCCGGAAGAGGGCGCGCGCCTCCTCCTCGAGGGGCGCGAGCGCCCCCTCCGCGGTGACGGGCCGGAAGGCGCGGAGGTGGCTTCGCAGCCGCCGCAGCGCCACCCGCGCCCGGTGCGGCCCCGAGGGGGCGTCCGTTGCCATGACCTCGCCCCGGGCCGTCTCGAAGGCCGCAAGCGCCCGCCCGGCGACCCGGCGCAGGGCCTCGGCGGCGGCCATCTCGCGCGTCAGGTCGGGATCGGACATCGGGGGCGGGTTCGGGGCGGCGGCCGATGCTAGCCCGGGCCGGGCCGGGCCGGAAGCCCCTCTTCGTTGACTGCATCGCGCAAGTGCAGTATGGCGCCCCCATGCGGGGCCCATATGAGCCCCGCGCACGCCGCCCGGGGCGCCCGATTGCCTAGCGTCCCTTTACCGTTGCGGCCCGATGCCGCACAGCATGGACGCTCATGACGCAGTTTTCCGACCTCAATCTGGACCCCCGGGTCCTCCAGGCGGTTGCCGAAGCCGGCTACGCCACCCCGACCCCGATCCAGGCCCAGGGCATTCCGCCGGCGCTCGAGGGCCGCGACGTCCTCGGCATCGCCCAGACCGGCACCGGCAAGACCGCCTGCTTCGTCCTGCCGATGATCACCCTTCTCTCGCAGGGGCGGGCGCGGGCGCGGATGCCGCGCAGCCTCGTGCTCGCGCCGACGCGCGAACTTGCCGCCCAGGTGGCCGAGAACTTCGACACCTACGCCCGCCACCTGCCGCTGACCAAGGCGCTCCTCATCGGCGGGGTATCGTTTGCCGAGCAGGACCGCCTGATCGACCGCGGCGTCGACGTCCTCATCGCCACCCCCGGCCGGCTTCTCGACCATTTCGAGCGGGGCAAGCTCCTGCTCACCGGCGTCCAGATCATGGTCGTGGACGAGGCCGACCGCATGCTCGACATGGGCTTCATCCCCGACATCGAGCGCATCTTCCAGCTTACCCCCTTCACCCGCCAGACGCTCTTCTTCTCGGCCACCATGGCGCCCGAGATCGAGCGCATCACCTCGACCTTCCTCACCAACCCCGCCAAGATCGAGGTCGCGCGCCGGGCGACCGCGGCCGAGAGCATCGAGCAGCGGCTGGTGACGGTGACGCCTCCCCGCCGCGACCGCACCTCGGCCGA
Source organism: Paracoccaceae bacterium (assembly GCA_020846995.1). Classification (GTDB taxonomy): domain Bacteria; phylum Pseudomonadota; class Alphaproteobacteria; order Rhodobacterales; family Rhodobacteraceae; genus JAHDXW01. Next base: position 38,615 of record JADLCV010000029.1, on the reverse strand, counting down.
CAAGCGGGCGACGCTTCGGGCCCTCATCCGTGCCGAGGGGACCGCCTGCACCAACGCCATCATCTTCTGCAACCGCAAGACCGAGGTCGACGTGGTGGCGAAATCGCTCAAGGCGCATGGCTTCAACGCCGCGCCCATCCACGGCGATCTCGACCAGTCGGTGCGGACGCGGACGCTCGACAGCTTCCGCGACGGGGCGCTCCACCTCCTCGTCGCCTCCGACGTCGCCGCCCGCGGGCTCGACATCCCGGCCGTCAGCCACATCTTCAACTTCGACGTCCCGACCCACCCCGAGGACTACGTCCACCGCATCGGCCGCACCGGGCGGGCCGGGCGGTCGGGGCAGGCGATCACCATCGCCGTGCCGGCCGACGACAAGCATCTGGCGGCGATCGAGGCCCTGATCAAGAAGCCGATACCGCGCGCCGAGGCGCCCGCGCTCCCGCCCGAGGGCGCGGAGGAGGAGGGCCGCAGTCACGGGCGCGGGCGCGACCGCGCCGAGGCGCCGCGCCGGGCGGGCCGGGCGGCGCCCGCGGCCGGGCGCCCCGCCGCCGCGGCCCCGGGCCCCGCCGCCGCGGCCCCGCCCGCGCCTGCGCCCCTGCCCGCGCCGCCGCCGGAGGGCGCGCGCCCGGAACGGCGCGAGCGCCGGCCGGCCCCGCCCCGCCCGGAGCGGCGCGAGCCGCGGCCGGCATCACCGCGCCCGGGCGCCGAAAGGCGCGAGCCGCGGCCGCCTGCCCCCGAGGCGGCGCAGGGCGAACTCGCGTCCCCCGGCTGGGGCGACCACATGCCCGCCTTCCTCACCCGCGGCTTTGCTACTCGGCCATCAGGCGACTGACGACGACGGTCACCTCGGGCTTCTTGCCGATCTCTTCCATCGCCACCTGGCGGACGACGCGACGCATCGCCTCGTCAAGCTTGTCGTCGTCGGCGAGCGTGCCGCGCCCGGCCCGCTCGAGGACGCGCGCGAGCTCGGCCTCGAGCGCCTCGGCGAGCGGGCCGCCGCCGCGGCCGCGGCCGGGCAGGCCCAGCGTCTCGACCCAGGCCTCGCCGAGGGGGGCGCCGTCCTCGTCGATGATGATCGTCACCAGCACGACCCCGTTCAGCGCCATGCGGATGCGGTCGCGCATGACCCCGTCGGCGGCCCCGACGAGCACGCTGCCGTCGAGGTAGAGGCGCCCGGCCTCGATGTATTCGACGATCTCGGGGGCCTCGCCCGCGATCTCGGCCATCATGCCGTTGGCGACAATCTCGCTTGCGAAACCGCGCCCCTGCGCCATCCGGGCATGGGCGCGCAGGTGGCGATGCTCGCCGTGCATGGGGATGACCATGGCCGGGCGGACGAGGTCCTGCACGGTCGCAAGGTCGGGGCGGTTGGCGTGGCCCGAGATGTGGTAGGCGCCCGCCTGCTCGTCGACGACGTCGACCCCCATCTCGGAGAAGGCGTTGACCAGCCGCAGGACGTCGCGCTCGTTCCCCGGGATGGTCTTCGAGGAGAAGAGGACGAGGTCGCCCTCGGCCAGCGAGAGGCCGAGATAGCGGCCGCGGGCGAACTGGGCGACCGCCGCCCGCCGTTCGCCCTGGCTGCCGGTCGCGAGCAGCATCAGCCGGTGGCGGGGCATGGCCGCCGCCTCCTCGGGCGTCACCGTCGGGGGAAAGCCGGCGAGAAGCCCGGTCTCGGTCGCCGCCTGCACCATGCGCTTCATCGCCCGCCCGAGAAGGCAGACCGCCCGGCCCGAGGCCGCCGCCGCCTCGGCGAGCGTCTTCAGGCGGGCGACGTTCGAGGCGAAGGTGGTGGCGACGACGAGCCCCTCGCGAGAGGCGACGAGGGCCGCGATCGCCGGGGCGATCGCGGTCTCGGAGCGGCCGGGATGCTCGACGAGGACGTTCGTCGAATCGCAGACCATGGCCCGCACGCGGGCGGGCGCGATCTCCCCGGCCACCGCTGCCCAGGCCGCGGGATCCCAAGGGTCGCCGATGACCGGCGAGGGGTCGAGCTTGAAGTCGGCGGTGTGCAGGACCCGGCCCGCCGGCGTGTCGATGACGAGGGCCGCGCTTTCGGGCAGCGAATGGGCAACGGGCAGGAAACCGACGCGGAAGGGCCCCGCGACGACCGTCGCCGGCCGCGCCTCGACGACCTGGATCGCCTCGCGCGGCAGCCCCGCCTCCTCGAACTTCAGCCGGCCGATATGGGCGGTGAAGCGGCGGGCGTGGACGGGCGCCTTGAGCCGCGGCCAGAGCCAGGGCAGGGCGCCGATGTGATCCTCGTGGGCGTGGGTGATGAAGATGGCCTCGATCCGGCTCGCCCGCTCGGCGAGCCAGGTGAGGTCGGGCAGGATGAGTTCCACCCCCGGGGTCGAGGCCATGTCGCCGAAGCTGACCCCGCAGTCGACGAGGATCAGCCGCTCCCTGCCTTCCGGCCCGTAGCCGTAGACATAGGCGTTCATGCCCACCTCGCCGGCGCCGCCGAGCGGAAGGTAGATCAGCCGGGCACCCTTCATGCTGCCGCAAGACCCCTGTTGAAGCGGTTGAGCACGACCAGTCCGTGCATGGTCAGATCGTCGTCGATCCGCTCGAAGAGCTCCGTCCCCTGGGCAAAGAGCGGGGCGAGCCCGCCGGTGGCGATGACGCGCAGCGTCCGCGGCCACTCGGCCCGGATCCGGCGGACGATCCCCTCGCAGAGGCCGATGTAGCCGAAATAGACGCCGGCCTGCATGCAGGCGACCGTGTTCGTGCCGATCGCCGTCGCCGGGCGGGCGACATCGACATGCGGCAGGGCCGCCGCCGCCATGTGCAAGGCTTCGAGCGAGAGATTGACGCCGGGCGCGATGACGCCGCCGACATAGGCCCCGTCGGTGTCGACGACATCGAAGGTGGTGGCGGTGCCGAAATCGACGACGACGAGGTCGCCGCCATAGCGATCGAAGCCCGCGACCGCGTTCACGAGCCGGTCGGGGCCGACGTTGGTGCCGGGATCGACGCGCGGCGGCACCGGCAGGAGGCAGCCGGGCTTGCCCACGACCAGGGGCCGGCAGCCGAAGTAGCGGTCGCAGAGGACGCGCAGGTTGAAGACGACGCGCGGGACGGTCGAGGAGATGATCGCCTCGGTCACCCCGACCTCGAGCCGGCCGAGCGCAATCAGCGACGACAGCCAGACGAAATACTCGTCGGCGGTGCGGCGGTGCTCGGTCGTCAGCCGCCAGGTGGCAAGGAAGCGCGCCCCGTCCCAGAGCGCGAAGACCGTGTTGGTGTTGCCGCAGTCGATCGCGAGCAGCATGGGAACCCCGTCAGAGCGGCCGGAAATGCACCTCGGCCGCGGCGATCGTGCGCCGGCCGGCCGGGGTGTCGAGGACGAGGGCCCCGCCCTCGTCGAGGGTCGCGAAGGTGCCGGTGACCGCGGTCTCGCCGATCCTCGCCGTCACCCTCTGCCCGATGCGCGCCGCCCGCGCAAGCCAGGCCGCGCGCAGGGGCGCGAATCCCTCGTCCCGGAGGCGGCCCTCCCAGCGGGCGAAGGCGGGGGCGAGACGGTCGAGGAAGGCCGCGGGCGTGACCGCCCCCCCCCCGGGGGCGGAGGCGAGCGCCACCGGCGTCAGTGCTCCGGCCTCGACCGCGGCCGCGGGCGGCGCCGCGACGAGGTTGACGCCGATGCCGACGGCCAGATGGGCGACGCGGCCCCCCGCCGCGGTCGATTCGAGCAGGATGCCCGCGACCTTGCCGCCGTCGAGGAGGACGTCGTTCGGCCATTTCAGCGCCAGCCGCCCGGGCCCGCCAAGGAGGCCCGCGAGCGTGTCGGCGAGGGCGAGGGCGGCCACGAACGACCGCTGCGCCGCCGCCGCCGGCGGGCAGGCGGGGTGAAGGATCGCCGTCGCCGCGAAGTTCCCCGGCGGCTCGACCCAGGCCCGCCCGCGCCGCCCCCGCCCCGCCGTCTGGCGCAGGGCGAGGATCCAGGCCGGCCCGGCGAGGAGCGGCGCGAGCCGCCCCGCCTCCTCCATCGTGCTTGCCGCCTCGGGCAGGACGAGGCGCGCCCAGCCTGCGGGCCAGGCCTCAGCGGACAAGGGCCTGGGCGGCGGCGGCCGCCGGCGCCTCGATGCCGAAGAGGTTGACGATGCCCGCCACCATGACCGCCGCGGTGACGACGAGGAGGGTCTTCTGGGCCGGCGTCATGGCCCCGTCGAGGCCCTCGCCCTCGTCGCCGAAATACATGAGGTAGACGATGCGGATGTAGTAGAAGGCGCTGATCACGCTCGCGATGACGCCGGCGAGGGCGAGCCAGGCCATGTCCGCCTCGACGGCCGCGAGGAGGACGCCGTACTTGGCGAAGAAGCCGAGGAGCGGCGGCACCCCGGCGAGCGAGAAGAGCAGGATCATGAGCGCGAGCGCCGCCGTCGGCTCGCGCCGGGCCAGAAGGCCCAGGCTCGCGAGGTCGGTGAGGTGGCGGCCCTCGCGCTCCATGGCGAGGATGAAGGCAAAGACGCCGACGTTCATCGTCGCGTAGATGGCGAGGTAGACGAGCATCGTCTGCACCCCGGTGGCGCTGCCCGCGGCCAGCCCGACGAGCGCGAAGCCCATGTGGCCGATCGAGGAGTAGGCCATCAGCCGCTTGAAGTCGCGCTGCCCGATCCCGGCCACGGCGCCGAGGAACATCGAGGCCACGGCGAGGAGCGCGACGACCTGCCGCCAGTCGTGGCCGGCCGGGCCGAAGGCGTCGTGGACGAGGCGGGCGATGAGCGCCATCGCCGCGACCTTGGGGGCGGTCGCGAAGAAGGCCGTCACCGGCGTCGGCGCGCCCTCGTAGACGTCCGGCGTCCACATGTGGAAGGGCACGGCCGAGACCTTGAACGAGAGCCCCGCGAGCAGGAACACGAGCCCGAAGAGCAGGCCGAGCGGCGTCTCTCCGGCGGCCAGCGCCTCGAGGATGCCGGCAAAGCCCGTGGTCCCGGCAAAGCCGTAGGCGAGCGAGGCGCCGTAGAGCATGAGCCCCGAGGCGAGCGCGCCGAGGACGAAGTACTTGAGCCCGGCCTCGGTCGAGCGGACGCTGTCGCGGCGCATGGCAGCGATGACGTAGAGCGCGAGCGACTGCAGCTCGAGCCCCATGTAGAGGGCCATGAGGTCGCCGGCCGAGACCATCATCATCATGCCGAGGGCGGCGAGCGCGACGAGGACCGGGAACTCGAAGCGCAGGAGGCCCCGCCGCCCGAGGACGCCCGCCGCCATGGCGAGGACCGCCGCCGCCGCCGCGAGCAGCACGACCTTGGCGAAGCGGGCGAAGGCGTCGTCGACGAAGAGGCCCCCGAAGGCCGTCCGGGCACCCTCGCCGGCGGCCGCGATCCAGACCGCGAGTGCGGCGAGGAGCGCCGCGGTCGCCCAGAGGATCGGCAGGGCCAGGCGGTCCTTGCCGCCGAAGACACCCCACATCAGGGCCGCGAGCGCAGCGAGCGCGAGCAGCGCCTCGGGCAGGACGGTCAGGAGATCGGCGCGTGTCATGGGATGGCCCTCAGTTCCCCGCCAGGCGCAGGCCGGGGACGGCGTCGGCCGCGGCCGCCAGCGCGGCGTCGTGGTGCGACAGGAGTTCGGCCACCGTCGGGCCGATGAGGTCGGTGACGAGCGAGGGATAGACGCCAAGAAGGAGCGTCATCGCCACGAGCGGCGCGAAGACCGTCTTCTCGCGCCGGTCCATGTCGGTGATCGTCTTCAGGCTTTCCTTGATGAGGTCGCCGAAGGCCACCCGCCGGTAGAGCCAGAGCGCGTAGGCCGCCGACAGGATGACCCCGGTCGCCGCCACCGTCGCCACCCAGGTGTCGGCCTGGAAGATGCCGACGAGCGTCAGGAACTCGCCCACGAAGCCGCTCGTCCCGGGGAGGCCGAGGTTCGCGAGCGTGAAGAGCGAGAAGACCGCCGCATAGGCCGGCATGCGGTTCACGAGGCCGCCGTAGGCCGCGATCTCGCGCGTGTGCATGCGGTCGTAGATGACCCCCACGCAGAGGAAGAGGGCGCCCGAGACGAGGCCGTGCGAGACCATCTGGAAGATCGCCCCGTCGATGCCCTGGCGGTTTGCGGCGAAGATGCCCATGGTCACGAAGCCCATGTGGGCGACCGACGAATAGGCGATGAGCTTCTTCATGTCGTCCTGCATGAGAGCGACAAGGCTCGTGTAGACGACGGCGATGGCCGAGAGCCAGAAGACGAGCGGGGCCACGATCTCGGAGGCGACCGGGAACATCGGCAGGCTGAAGCGCAGGAAGCCGTAGCCGCCCATCTTCAGGAGGATCGCCGCCAGCACGACCGAGCCCGCGGTCGGCGCCTGGACGTGGGCGTCGGGCAGCCAGGTGTGGACCGGCCACATCGGCAGCTTGACCGCGAAGGAGGCGAAGAAGGCGAGCCACAGGAGCATCTGCATGCCGCCGACGATCTGCCAGCCGAGGATCTCGATCGGCCCCGACTCGAAGCTGTGGCGGAGCAGGCGGGGAATGTCGGTGGTGCCGGCATCGACATACATGGCGATCATGGCGACGAGCATCAGCACCGAGCCGAGGAAGGTGTAGAGGAAGAACTTGAAGGCGGCATAGATGCGGTCCCTGCCGCCCCAGATGCCGATGATGAGGAACATCGGTATCAGCCCGCCCTCGAAGAAGAGGTAGAAGAGCACGAGGTCGAGGGCCGTGAAGACCCCCGTCATCAGCGTCTCGAGGACGAGGAAGGCGATCATGTATTCCTTGACCCGGTGGGTGACGTTCCAGCAGGCAAGGATGGTGATCGGCATGAGGAAGGTCGTGAGCAGGACGAACGGCAGCGCGATGCCGTCGACCCCCATCTTGTAGGTCAGCCCGAAGATCCAGGGCCGTTCCTCGACGAACTGGAAGCCGGGGTTGGCGGGGTCGAAGCCCGCGAGCAGGACGAGCGAGGCCGCGAAGGTCGCGAGCGTGGCGACGAGCGCGAGCCACTTGGCGTTGGCCTGCGCCGCCCGGTCCTCGCCGCGCAGGAAGAGGGCGAGGATCGCCGCCGCGAGCGCGGGCAGGAAGGTGACGATGGACAGGAGACTGGTCATCAGTTGCCCCCCGCCCCGAGCGTCATCCAGGTGACGAGGATGGCGATGCCGAGGACCATGGCGAAGGCGTAGTGGAAGACATAGCCCGACTGCGCCCGCCCGGCGAGGCGGGTGACGAAGGGGATTATGCCCATGGCGATCCCGTTGATGGTGCCGTCGATCACCGTGCCGTCGCCGCGCTTCCACAGGAAGCGGCCGAGCGCCTTGGCCGGCCGCACCAGCACCGCCTCGTAGATCTCGTCGAAATACCACTTGTTGAGGAGGAAGAGGTAGAGCGGCCGCTGGCTCCGCGCGAGCGCGGCCGGCCAGTCGGGCCGGCGGATGTAGAACTGGAAGGCGAGCCCGAGGCCGAGGAGCATGGCGAGGAAGGGCGCGGCCCGGACCCAGGCCGGAACGCCGTGGACATCGTGGAGGACGTGGGTTCCGGCGCCGATGTAGATCGCGCCCGCCCCCGGCGGCGGCGCCGCGGCCGCCCCGGCCCCGTGCCCGCCCGCGGCGGGGGCCGCCCCGTGGCCGGCCGCCGGCGCCGGGGCGGCCGCGGCCGCCTCGGCCGGTGCCGCGGCCGCGGCCTCGGGGATGCCGAACCAGGCCCGGACGCGCGCCTCGTCGCCGAAGAAGGGGCCATACCAGACCATGCCGGCGAGGATCGAGCCCACCGCCAGCACGCCGAGCGGGATCAGGATCGACTGCGGGCTCTCGCGGGCGTGGTCGTGGGTGTGGTGGTCGCCGCGCGGGCGGCCCCAGAAGGTCAGGAACATGAGCCGCCAGGAATAGAACGAGGTCATCGCCGCCCCGGCGACAAGCAGCCAGAAGACCGGCAGCGGTCCGGCGGCAAAGGCGCTCTCGATGATCGCGTCCTTGGAGACGAAGCCGGCCAGGCCGTAATGGGTGAGCGGGATCCCGAGGCCGGTGATGGCGAGCGTCCCCGTCAGCATGGCCGCGAAGGTCCAGGGCAGCTTGTGCCGGAGGCCGCCGTAGCGGCGCATGTCCTGCTCGTGGTGCATGCCGCGGATGACCGAGCCCGCGCCGAGGAACAGCATCGCCTTGAAGAAGGCATGGGTGAAGAGGTGGAACATCGCCACCGAATAGACCCCGACGCCGGCGGCGACGAACATGTAGCCAAGCTGCGAGCAGGTCGAGTAGGCGACCACGCGCTTGATGTCGTTCTGCACGAGGCCGACGGTTGCGGCGAAGAAGGCGGTGGCGGCGCCGACCCAGGTGATGAGGCCGGCGGCGTCGGGGGCGAACTCGATCACCGGCGACATCCGGCAGACGAGGAAGACCCCCGCCGTCACCATCGTCGCGGCATGGATGAGGGCCGAGACGGGCGTCGGCCCCTCCATCGCATCCGGCAGCCAGGTGTGCAGGAAAAGCTGCGCCGACTTGCCCATGGCGCCGACGAAGAGAAGGAAGGTGACGATCTCGGCCGCGTTCCAGCCGGTCCAGAGGAAGGTGAGTTCGGTCCCGGCGAGTCGCGGGGCGGCCGCGAAGATGACGTCGAAGTTGACCGAATCGGTCAGGAAGAAGAGGGCGTAGATGCCGAGCCCGAAGCCGAAGTCGCCCACCCGGTTGACGATGAAGGCCTTGATCGCGGCGGCATTGGCCGACGACTTGCGCCAGTAGAAACCGATCAGGAGGTAGGAGGCGACGCCCACGCCCTCCCAGCCGAAGAACATCTGGACGAGGTTGTCGGAGGTGACGAGGGCGAGCATGGCGAAGGTGAAGAACGACAGGTAGGCGAAGAAGCGGGCCCGGTAGTGCTCGCCCTCGCGCCAGTTGTCGTCATGGGCCATGTAGCCGAAGGAATAGAGGTGGACGAGGGCCGAGACCGTCGTCACCACGACGAGCATGATCGCCGTCAGGCGGTCGAGCCGGATCGCCCAGTCGGTCGCGAGCGAGCCCGAGTCGACGTAGCGCATGAGGACGATGCGCTGGGTCTCGCCATCGTGGCCGAGAAAGACGATCCAGGCGAGCAGCGCGCAGAGAAAGAGGATCGCCGTGGCGAGCACCATGCCCGCCTCCTCGCCGATCAGCCGCCAGAAGAGGCCGCAGACGAGGGCGCCGGCGAGGGGCGCGAGAAGGATGACGGTTTCCACGGCTCAGCCCTTCATGACGTTGACGTCCTCGACGTCGATCGACCCGCGGTTGCGGTAGAAGCAGACGAGGATCGCGAGCCCGATCGCCGCCTCGGCCGCGGCTACGGTGAGGATGAACATGGTGAAGACCTGCCCCACGAGGTCGCCGAGATGGGCCGAGAAGGCGACGAGGTTGATGTTGACGGCAAGGAGGACGAGCTCGATCGACATCAGGATGACGATCACGTTCTTCCGGTTGAGGAAGATCCCGAAGATGCCGATCACGAAAAGGGCCGCCGCCACCGCCAGGTAGTGCTCGATTCCGACCATCGCCATCCCTCCGGGCGGACGTCCCGCCCCTGTCGTTGCCGGGCCCCCCCGCGGGGCCCCCGTCCTCGGCCTCCGGACCCCGTCGCAGGGCCGGCGGCGACGCGCCACCCGCCGCCCGTGATCGCGGCCCCGGCCGCGACCGCCGTCCGCCTCGCACGGCCCGCCACCGCGGCCCCCCCCCGGGCCCCGGCCGCGAGCGGCCGCCCCGCCGCCGCCCGAGAAGGCGTGGGCGCCGTCGCCGCGTGGGGCCGGCCGCGGCCCATCAGCCGAGCCCCTGCCCCGGGCGGACGTCGCGAAGCTCCATCGCCGTGGCGGGGTCGCGATACATCTGCGCCAGAACGTCCTGGCGCTTGACCGTGGTGCGGTGGCGGAGCGTCAGCACGATCGCCCCGACCATGGCGACGAGCAGGACAAGGCCCGCGGCCTGGAAGAGATAGAGATAGCGGTCATAGAGGATCAGCCCGAGGGCGCGGCTGTTCTCGACCGTCGCGGGCGCGGGCGCCGGGGCGCCGCGCAGCCTTTCGGCCAGCTCCGAGCTTGACCATGCCCCGTAGGCGAGCCCCATCTGGATGAGAAGGACGAGCCCGATCAGCGAGGCGAGCGGCAGGTGCCGCGCCATCTCGGCCTTGAGCGCCGCGAAGTCGACGTCGAGCATCATCACCACGAACAGGAACAGGACCGCGACCGCGCCGACATAGACGATGACGAGGAGCATCGCCACGAACTCGGCCCCGAGGAGGACGAAGAGGCCGGCCGCCGAGATGAAGGCGAGGATCAGCCACAGGACCGAATGGACGGGGTTCCGCGCCAAGACGACGAGGAGCCCCGCGGCGACGACGGTGAACGCGAAGACGTAGAAGGCGAGCGCGGCGATGGTCACGGGCTGTCCTCCGGGGCGTCGCGGAACACGCCCTCTGCGATCTCGAGCGCCCGCTGCATGGCGGGCAGGCCGCCGAACAGGCTCATCTGGTAGATGACCTCGGCGATCTCGCGCCGGGTCGCGCCGGCCTCGAGGGCATGGCGCACGGTGAGCCGGATCTGGGGCTCGGCCTGGGCCCCGAGCACGGTCAGCGCCGCGAGCGTGACGAGCAGCCGCGTCCGCGCGTCGAGCCCCTCGCGGTTGAAGGTGCGCCCGAAGGCCATCTCCATGAAATCCTTCGAGAGCGTCGGGATGAGCTTCTCGAAGCCCTTGACCTGGAAGGTCTCGAGCGCGGGGTTGACCGACCGCGCCATGGCCTGGCCCTGCTCGAGGAGCGACTGGACCATCTTCTGCCAGGCCTCGGTCATGGCGCCGCCCCCGCGCGGGGCGCACGGGCGCAGGGGAAAGAGGCGCGGGGGGGGGCGGACATCATCCTACCGGTAGGGCGCGTCGAGTTCGAGGTTGCGGGCGATCTCGGCCTCCCAGCGGGTGCCGTTGGCGAGAAGCCGCTCCTTGGTGTAGAAAAGCTCCTCCCGCGTCTCGGTCGCGAACTCGAAGTTCGGCCCCTCGACGATGGCATCGACCGGGCAGGCCTCCTGGCAGAAGCCGCAGTAGATGCACTTCGTCATGTCGATGTCGTAGCGCGTCGTCCGCCGGCTGCCGTCGGCGCGCGGCTCGGCCTCGATGGTGATCGCCTGGGCGGGGCAGACGGCCTCGCAGAGCTTGCAGGCGATGCAGCGCTCCTCGCCGTTCGGATAGCGGCGGAGCGCATGCTCGCCGCGGAAGCGCGGCGAGAGCGGGCCCTTCTCGTGGGGATAGTTGAGCGTCGCCTTGGGGGCGAAGAAATACTTCATCCCGACCGCGAAGCCCCTGAGCATGTCCCAGAGCAGGAAATACTTCGTGGCGCGGGTCCAGTCGATCTGCGTCATTGGCCGCCTCCGCGCCGCTCCTGCCCGCGGTCCCCGCGGGCGCCGTCCCCGTCCCCGGCCATCCTCAGCCCCCCACCGGCCAGCGCGCCCAGGCGCCGCCCAGGACCTCGTACCTGGCAAGGAAGGCGACGAGCGCGACCCAGCCGAGCGAGAGCGGCAGGAACACCTTCCAGCCGATCCGCATGAGCTGGTCGTAGCGGTAGCGCGGCACGATCGCCTTCACCATCGCGAAGAGGAAGAAGAAGAAGGCCATCTTGCCCACCATCCACAGGACCCCGTCGGGAAGCCCGGGGACGGGCGACAGCCAGCCGCCGAAGAAGAGCAGGCTGAGCAGCGCACACATGAGGAAGATGGCGATGTACTCGCCGGCCATGAAGAGAAGGTAGGGGGTCGAGGAATACTCGACCATGAACCCCGCCACCAGTTCCGATTCGGCCTCGGGCAGGTCGAAGGGCGGCCGGTTGGTCTCGGCCAGGGCCGAGACGAAGAACAGCACGACCATCGGCAGGTGCGGCAGCCAGTACCACGAGAAGAGGCCGTAGGGCCCGTCCTGCGCCGCGACGATGGCGCCGAAGCTGAGGCTGCCGGTCGAGAGGATGATGCCGATGATGATGAAGCCGAGCGAGACCTCGTAGCTGATCATCTGGGCGGCCGAGCGCAGCGAGCCGAGGAAGGCGTATTTCGAGTTCGACGCCCAGCCGCCCATGATGACGCCGTAGACCTCGAGCGACGAGACGGCGAGCACGAAGAGGACGGCGACGTTGATGTCGGCAAGGACCCAGCCCTCGGCGAAGGGGATCACCGCCCAGGCGAGCACCGCGAGCACGAAGGAGAGCATCGGCGCGAGGAAGTAGACCGGCCGGTCGACGCCGGCCGGCACGACGATCTCCTTGACGACGTATTTCAGCGCGTCGGCGACCGACTGCAGGACACCGAAGGGCCCGACGACGTTCGGCCCCCGCCGCATCTGCACCGCAGCCCAGATCTTGCGGTCGCCGTAGACGAGGAAGAGGAGCGAGATCATCACGAAGGCCACGACGAGGAGGCTCTGCGCGAGGATGATCACGAACAGCCCGAACGGGGTGGAGAAGAATGCGTCCATGCCTTGCCTCGATCACACCGTCGGGATGCCCTGAGCCACGCAGTCGGCGACCGCCACCTCGGCGTCGATCGTCCGCAGCCCGGCCGGCAGCGCCGCCGAGATGACATAGACCGCATCGCCCCGCCAGAGGTCGCCCGTGCGCGCGACATTCGTCCGCACATGGCGGGCGAAACCGAAGCCGCGGATGAGCGTGTATTGCGCCGCCGCGCAGCGCCCGTAGGCGGCGACGTCGTCGTTGCCGCGGGCCCCCCGCAGGCTGACCGCGAAGCTGACGAGGTCGTGGTCGAGAAGCCGGGTCTCGACCCCGAGGTAGTCGGCGGGCCCGGGGGCGGCGGGTGCGGGCGCGGGCGCCTCGGCCGGGGCGCAGGCGGCAAGCGCCGCGACCCCGGCAAGGAAGGGACGGCGAGGTCGGGCGGGCACGGTCATTCCGCGGCCAGCGCCCGGCGGCGGCGGGCGGCGCGCGCCGCGAGGTCGGCCATCACCTCCGAGGCCCGCGCGATCGGGTTCGTGAGGTAGAAGTCGCCGACGGCCTCGGCCAGGGGCCCGGGGGCGGGCGCCGCCGCGTCGAGGGGCGCCAGCGTGTTCGCCGGCACCTCGTCGATCCGGCCGAGGTGGGGCACGGCGGCAACGAGGCGCGCCCGCAGCGCCTCGAGGCTGTCGAAGGGCAGGGCCGCGCCGAGCGCGCCCGACACCGCCCGCAGGATCGCCCAGTTCTCGCGCGCCTCGCCGGGCGGGAAGCCGGCGCGGAGAGCAAGTTGCGGCCGCCCCTCGGTGTTGACGAAAAGCCCCGCCTCCTCGGTCCAGGCGGCGGCCGGCAGGATGAGGTCGGCGCGATGGGCGCCGCGGTCGCCGTGGCTGCCCTGGTAGATGACGAATGGGCCGGGCGGAATGTCGGTCTCGTCGACGCCGAGGGCAAGGACGGTGGCGGCGCCGGCGAGCGCCGTGGCCATCCCGCCCGCGGTCGTGCAGCCGACGTCCATCGCCCCGATCCGGGCCGCCGCGACGTGCAGGATCAGGATCCCGGCCCCGAGGCCCCGGGCGAGGCCTGCCGCCGCGGCGAGCGTCGCCGCCCCCTCGGGCCCCCGCAGCGCCCCCTGCCCGACGATGACGAGGGCGGGGCCCGCCGCCGGGCCCGCCGCTGCGGCCGCGGCGGCGCGGGCGAGGGCGGCGCGGTCGTTGCCGTGGTCGCTGACCGTGTAGGTGAGGTCGGCGGCGGGGCCGATGCGGTGGACGCGCGCCCCCCGCGTCCACGCCCGCCGGATGCGGGCGTTGAGGACCGGCGCCTCCTCGCGCGGGTTGGTACCGACGAGCCAGATCGTGCGGGCGGCGTCGATGGCCTCGATCCTCGCCGTGCCGGCATAGCCGCCGCGGTTCCCTTCGGGAAGGGCGGCGCCGTCCACCCGGCATTCGACAGCCCCCCCGAGCCCCTCGACGAGGAGGCGGAGCGCGAAGGCCGCCTCGACCGGCACAAGGTCGCCGACAAGGCCCGCGACGCGCCCGCGCCGCAGGGCCGCCGCCGCGGCCTCGAGCGCCTCCGGCCAGCCGACCGGGGCAAGCCGCCCGCCCCGGCGCAGGTAGGGCCGGTCGAGCCGCTGCCGGCGGAGCCCATCCCAGACGAAGCGGGTCTTGTCCGAGATCCACTCCTCGTTGACCCCGTCGTGGTTGCGGGGCAGGATGCGCATGACCTCGCGGCCGCGGGTGTCGACGCGGATCGCGGCCCCGAGCCCGTCCATGACGTCGACGGTCTCGGTCCGCACGAGCTCCCAGGGCCGGGCGGTGAAGGCATAGGGGCGCGAGACGAGCGCGCCGACCGGGCAGAGGTCGATGATGTTGCCCTGGAGGTTGGTGTCGAGCGAGGCGCCGAGGTAGGTCGTGATCTCCTCGTCCTCGCCGCGCCCGGTCTGGCCCATCTCGGCCACGCCCGCGACCTCGTTGATGAAGCGCACGCAGCGCGTGCAGTGGATGCAGCGCGTCATGTGCGTCTCGACCAGGGGCCCGAGGTCGAGGTCGAGGTTGGCGCGCTTGGCCTCGCGGAAGCGGCTGAAGTCGACCCCGTAGGCCATCGCCTGGTCCTGGAGGTCGCATTCGCCGCCCTGGTCGCAGATCGGGCAGTCGAGCGGGTGGTTGATGAGCAGGAACTCCATCACCCCCTCGCGCGCCTTCTTCACCATCGGGGTGTCGGTGCGCACGACCGGCGGGGTCCCGTTCGGGCCGGGGCGGAGGTCCCTCACCTGCATCGCGCAGGAGGCCGCGGGCTTGGGCGGGCCGCCGACGATCTCGACGAGGCACATCCGGCAGTTGCCGGCGATCGACAGCCGCTCGTGATAGCAGAAGCGCGGGATCTCGATGCCCGCGACCTCGCAGGCCTGGATGAGCGTCATGGCCGGATCGACCTCGACCTCGACATCGTCGATGATGATCTTGCGCAAGGCTGCCACGGGCGCGCTCCTGGGGCCTTCGGCCCGGTCAGTGTTCGTAGATGAGTTGGCCGATGCGGCTGCCGGCGGCGATCTCGGCCCGGCCGAGCCGGCAGTAGCTTTCGGCATCGCCGCGGGTGACGCCGTGGCGGGCGAGGTAGGCCCGCGCCGCGTCGCGCATCCGCACCTTCTCGGCGGGGTCGTCGATGAAGGCCCGGATCTCGGCCTCGCTGTAGCCAAGCCCGCGGGCATGCTCGACGAGTTCGTCGCGCTTGCGCAGGACCACGAAGAGGCGCGGCGCGATCGTCGGGCAGTTGTTGCGGATGCGGTCGCCGACGGCGGCGGCAAAGAGCCAGTCCCAGATGTAGGCGACCTCGCCCAGGGGCGGACGCGACGCCCCCGGACCCGCCGCCGCCAGCGGGGCAAGCCCCGCGGCAAGGAGAAGGGCGAGGGCCGCGGCCCGCCAGCCCCGCCCTGCCGCCCCGGGCGCCCCCGCCCGTCGCCGTCCGGCCGCCCCCGATCCGCGCGCTGCCGCCATCGCCCCTACCCCGCCGCCATCGCCGCCGGCCGGCCGCCGCGGCGGCCGCGGATGCGGTCCTCGATCTCGTCGCGGAAATGCCGGATCAGCCCCTGCACGGGCCAGGCCGCGGCGTCGCCGAGGGCGCAGATGGTATGGCCCTCGATCTGGCGCGAGACGTCGAGAAGCATGTCGACCTCCGCCTCCTCGGCCTCGCCCCGCACCAGCCGGTCCATGACGCGCATCATCCAGCCCGTGCCCTCGCGGCAGGGCGTGCACTGGCCGCAGCTCTCGTGCTTGTAGAACTTGCTCAGCCGCCAGATCGCCCTGATGACGTCGGTCGAGCGGTCCATGACGATCACCGCGGCGGTGCCGAGGCCCGACTTCTGCTCGCGCAGCCAGTCGAAATCCATGATCGCGTCGTCGCAGAGGCGGGCCGGCAGCAGGGGCACCGAGGAGCCGCCGGGGATCACCGCCTTGAGGTTGGCCCAGCCCCCGCGCACCCCCCCGCAGTGGCGGTCGATGAGTTCGCGGAGCGAGATCGACATCGCCTCCTCGACGACGCAGGGGTGGTTGACGTGGCCCGAGATGGCGAAGACCTTGGTGCCGGCGTTGTTGGGGCGGCCGAAGGCGGCGAACCACTCCGCCCCCCGGCGCAGGATCGTCGGCACGACGGCGATCGATTCGACGTTGTTGACCGTCGTCGGGCAGCCGTAGAGCCCCGCCCCGGCCGGGAACGGCGGCTTCATCCGCGGCATGCCCTTCTTGCCCTCGAGGCTCTCGAGGAGCGCCGTCTCCTCGCCGCAGATGTAGGCGCCCGCGCCGTGGTGGAGGTGGAGGTCGAAGTCCCAGCCCGAGCCGGCGGCGTCGGGGCCGATGAGCCCCGCCTCGCGGGCTTCGTCGATGGCGATCTGCAGGGCCTCGCGCTCGCGGATGTACTCGCCGCGGATGTAGATGTAGGCCGTGTGGGCGCCCATGGCGAAGGCCGCGATCAGGCAGCCTTCGACCAGCGTGTGGGGGTCGTGGCGCATGATCTCGCGGTCCTTGCAGGTGCCCGGCTCGCTCTCGTCGGCGTTGACGACAAGGTAGGCCGGGCGGCCGTCGCCGGCCTTGGGCATGAAGGACCACTTGAGCCCGGTCGGGAAGCCCGCGCCCCCCCGCCCGCGCAGCCCCGACCGCTTGACCGTCTCGACGATGGCGTCGCGGCCGCGGGCGAGGATCGCCGCCGTCCCGTCCCAGTGGCCGCGCGCCCGCGCGCCGGCAAGGCTGCGGTCGTGGAAGCCGTAGAGGTTGGTGAAGATGCGGTCCTGGTCCTTCAGCATGCGCTGCCCCTAGTTGTCCTGCCGCCGCCGCCACACCCGGAAGGTGACGACCAGCGCCCACAGGAAGGCCGCGAGCGCGGCGAAATCGAGCGTGAAGGCGACGCGGGGCGGCCAGCCGAACCGGCCGCCGAGCCATTGCGCCGCCATCCAGGCAAGCATCGTCAGGGCCATGGCCAGGGCCGCGAGCCGCGCCTGCCCGGCCATCGCCCGGCCGTTCCCGCCCTCGCCCTCGCCCTTCATGCCCGCCCCCCGGGCCCCGGGGCCGCGGGGCGGCCGGCGGCGAGGTCGCGGGCCTGCTCGACCCAGCGGTCGCGGCTCGCGCGGCCGCGGAAGCCCTCGAGGTTCTCGTCCACCCAGGCGAGTTCGGCCGCGCCCCAGGCGGCGATCTGGTCGAAGTGGAAGATGCCCATGCGGTGCAGCATCTCCTCGAGTTTGGGCCCGACGCCCTTGATCTCCTTGAGGTCATCGGCGCCGCCGGCACGCGCCGCGGCAAGCGGCGGCGGCGGGGCGGCGACGGGCGGGACGGCCGATGGCGCCGGCGGGGCGGCGGGGGGCGGCGGCGGCGGGGCGGCGGGGGGCGGCGGCGGGGCGGCGGGGGCCCGCGCCGGGGATGCGTCCGCCGGCGCCCGGAAAAGCCAGCCGAGGAGGAAACCGAGGACGACGATCGCGACCAGGGCCGCGAAGGCCGCCCGCCAGACGCCCCAGTCGCCCGCGGTCGCGAGCAGGATGCCCGCGAGCACGCCGACCACGGCGGCGATGCCCCAGGCCCTGGTCGTCGTCCCCTTGCCTCCGCCCTCCCCGGTCATCCTTTGTCCTCCCCTGACGGACGGCGGGCGCCGACGCCGGTCCCGGCGGCGCCGGGGCGGCCGGGCCCGCCCGCGGCGGCGAGCGCCCGGGCCTGCTCGACCCAGCCGTCGCGGCTCACGCGGCCCTTGAAGGCCTCGAGATTCGCATCGACCCAGGCGATCTCGGCCGGAGTCCAGGCCGCGATTTGGTCGAAATGGAAGAAGCCGAGGCGGTTCAGCAGCGCCGCGAGCTTCGGCCCGACGCCGCGGATGATGGTAAGGTCGTCCGGCCCCCCGGGCCGGGCCGCGGCGAGCGCCGCCGGCCGCGCCGCCGCGCCTGCGGGCGCCACCGCCGGGGCGGCCGCCGCGACCGCGACCGCGGCGGGGGGCGGCTCGCTGCCGTCGATCCGCCGGATGGTGTCGCCCCGCGCCCGCGCCAGCGCCACCGAGGCGTTGCCGTCGGCGTGGCTGTCGGGATGGAGCTTCAGGCTCGTGCGACCACCCGCGGGCTCGGCCCCGTGCCGGCCGCCCTGCGGCCCCGGGGCCGGCACCCGGCCGGCAAGGAACTCGTCGAGCAGCCACTCGAACCGCGCCGGCGTCAGATCCTCATAGTAGTCCTTGCCGATCTGGGCCATGGGGGCGTTGGCGCAGGCGCCGAGGCACTCGACCTCCTCCCACGACAGCCGGCCGTCGGCCGAGAGCATATGGGGGCCGGGCGCGATCCGCCGCTTGCAGACCTCGACCAGGGCCTCGGCGCCGCAGATCATGCACGAGGTCGTGCCGCAGACCTGGACATGGGCGACGCTGCCCACCGGGGCGAGCTGGAACATGAAGTAGAAGGTCGCGACCTCGAGGGCGCGGATGCGGGCCATCCCGAGGAGGTCGGCGACCTGCTCGATCGCCGCCCGCGTCAGCCAGCCCTCCTGCTCCTGCGCCCGCCACAGGAGCGGGATGACCGCGCTCGCCTGGCGGCCCTCGGGATACTTCGCGATCTGGGCCCGCGCCCAGGCGAGGTTGGCCGGGCTGAAGGCGAAGGAGGCGGGCTGGTCGGGGTGCAGGCGGCGCAGCATCGGGGGATCCGGTCAGGGGGTGCAGTCGTGGAGGACGAGGCGGCCGTCGGCCACCGCGAAGTCGGGGCCGGGGTCGGCAAGGAAAGCCGCGACGTCGGCGGCGAGCGCATCGGCGACCGCCGCCGGCAGCGGCGGGGGCACGTCGAAGACGGTGCCGACATGCTCGGCCATCGCCGTCTCGAGCCGCCGGGCGGCCTCGCCGGGCGGGGCGAGGGCGAGCCCGCAGCCTTCCGTCGAGGCGATGAAGGCCGCCATCTCGGCCACCGCCCCGGACCCGAACTCGGCCCGGACGGCCGCGAGGAGTTCGGCCTCGTCCATGGGTTCGGGCGGGGGCCCGGGCGGGGGCCGGGCGGCCTCCCAGGCGGCCAGGGCCGCGGCATAGGTCGCGGCATCGGCCGCGGGATCGGCCGCGCACAGCGCCTCGGCCAGACGCAACTCCTCGAAGTCCTCGCTGAGCATCGCCTGCCCGGCCGCGACCAGCACGTCGACGTAGCCGAGGGTCTCGTCGGCGGTGAAGCCCATGGGGCCGAGCCGGCCCGCCGCCTCGGCCTCGGTCATCCTGCAGCCGTTGGCGCGGATCGCAGCGATGAATCGGGCGGCGCGCACGGGCCCCGCGGGCTCCCCCGGCTCCTCCAGCGCCACCGCCTCGGCCGCGGACCAGGCGGCGGCGTCGCCCGCGGGATCGGCCGTGCAGAGCGCCGGGGCGAGCGTCAGCACCGAGCCGTCCGTGCTCACGCTCGCGAGCCCCGCCGCCTCGAGGACGGTGACGACATCGGCAGTGGCGGGCCGCTCGATGCCCATGGGGTCGAAGACGCGGTCGGCCGTCACCTCGTCCATGCTGCAGCCCGCCGCGCGCACCGCGGCGATGACGCGCGCCGCCTCGTCGGCCGTGACCGCGACCGCCGGCGTGGCCGCGACGAGGAGGGCGAGGGCGAGGGCGGGGCGGGCAGGCCTCACCGGTCGATCTCCCCGAAGACGACGTCGAGCGAGCCGATGATCGCCGCCACGTCGGCGAGGAGATGGCCGCGGGCGAGGTGGTCCATGGCCTGCAGGTGCAGGAAGCCCGGTGCCCGCAGCTTCGCCCGCCACGGCCGGTTGGTGCCGTCGGCGACGAGATAGACGCCGAACTCGCCCTTGGGCGCCTCGACCGCGGCATAGACCTCGCCCGCGGGCACGCGGAAGCCCTCGGTGTAAAGCTTGAAGTGGTGGATCAGGGCCTCCATCGAGGTCTTCATCTCGGCCCGCGGCGGCGGCGTGACCTTGCCGCGGGCAAGGACGTCGGTCCGCGCCGCGGGCTCGCGAAGCTTGGCCACCGCCTGGGTGATGATCCGCGTGCTCTCGCGCATCTCGGCCATGCGGCAGAGATAGCGGTCGTAGCAGTCGCCGTTGCGGCCGACCGGAATCCGGAAGTCGAACTCGTCGTAGCACTCGTAGGGCTGGGCGCGCCGCAGATCCCAGGCCATGCCCGAGCCCCGCACCATCACCCCCGAGAAGCCCCAGTTGAGCGCGTCCTCCTCGCTCACCACCCCGATGTCGACGTTGCGCTGCTTGAAGATGCGGTTCTCGGTGAGGAGGATCTCGATGTCGTCGAGGACGGCCGGGAAGGTCGCGGCCCAGGCCAGGATGTCGTCGAGGAGCGCCGGCGGCAGATCCTGGTGGACGCCGCCGGGGCGGAAGTAGGCGGCATGAAGCCGCGCCCCGCAGGCCCGTTCGTAGAAGATCATGAGCTTCTCGCGCTCCTCGAAGCCCCAGAGCGGGGGCGTGAGGGCGCCGACGTCCATGGCTTGCGTGGTGACGTTGAGAAGATGGTTGAGGATGCGGCCGATCTCGGAATAGAGGACGCGGATCAGCTGCGCCCGCCGCGGCACCTCGGTCCCCGTCAGCCGCTCGATCGCGAGGCACCAGGCATGCTCCTGGTTCATCGGCGCGACGTAGTCGAGGCGGTCGAGGTAGGGCAGGTTCTGGAGGTAGGTGCGGCTCTCCATGAGCTTCTCGGTGCCGCGGTGGAGCAGCCCGATATGGGGGTCGCAGCGTTCGACAACCTCTCCGTCAAGCTCGAGGACAAGGCGCAGAACGCCATGCGCG
This sequence comes from Paracoccaceae bacterium, assembly GCA_020846995.1. Taxonomy (GTDB): domain Bacteria; phylum Pseudomonadota; class Alphaproteobacteria; order Rhodobacterales; family Rhodobacteraceae; genus JAHDXW01. The sequence goes on along the minus strand of JADLCV010000029.1, from coordinate 18,022 downwards.
GCAGGGTGTTGCGGGCCGAAGTTGAGGTTGAAGTTGCGGATGCGCTGCTCGGCGGTCAGCACATCGCCCCGGCGGGAGCCGTCCATCGTCACACCTCGGCGGGAAGGGCGCGCCAGGCTTCGGGGATGGCCTCCCCGAAAGTCGCGCGCACGAAGTCGTACTGCGGCATGAGGAACCGCCGCGCGGCCGCCTGCCGGCGGGCGTCGAGCGGCAGGGCGAGGGCCTCGTTGACCCGGCGCGCCGTGTCGGCGGGGCGGAAGTCGATGCCGAGGAAGGCGCAGAGCCGGCGCAGCGCGGGCTCGGCGAAGAGCGTCTCGTGAAAGAGCACAAGCAGGTTCTCGGGCCGGAGGGCGCGGGCGAGGCGCGCGAGCGTGCCGGCGTAGTCGCAGCGGCGCAGGATCTCGCCCTCCTTGCCGGCGAGGAAGCGGTCGAAGACGTGGAGCGCGCGCGCCGCCGGGTCGGCGGCCGCACCGCGGCGCCCGGGCACCACCTGGCGGATGTTCGACCACAGCCGCGCGACCGGGTCGCGCAGGAGGTAGACGAAGCGCGTGACCGGCGCGAGCCCCTGCATGCGGCCGAGCGTCGCCTCGGAGAGAAGCCCGTAGGCGGGGGTGATGTCGCCGGCCAGCCGCACCCCCGGCCGCGCGCCCCCGAGGACGAAGTCGCAGTAGGCGGCATCGTCGGCGCGGCGGGCAGCGAGGATCGCGGTCAGCCCGTCGTAGTCGGCGACCCGGCGGTCGAGCGCCGCCCGCCCCGGCCCCGCCGCCGTGCGGTCGCGCCGGAGGGCGAGGGCGGCCCGCCGCGCGCCCAGGGCCGCGAGCCACCAGTCCCAGCCGCCCGATTCGACGAGGTCGAAGTAGTGGAGTTCCTTGACGGTGCGGAAATGGCACTCGGGATGGCCGGCGAGATAGGCGTAAAGCCAGCTCGTCCCCGCCCGCGTGGCCCCGAGCCCGAAAAGTAGCGCCGGAGCGACCATCAGCGCGCCCCCCCCGCCCGCTCGTCGCCGGGCAGGATGTGGCGCGCCCCTTCCCAGGGCGACAGGAAGTCGAACGGGCGGTAGTCCTGGACGAGCATCACGGGCTCGTAGACGACGCGCTTCTCGGCCTCGTCGTAGCGCACCTCGACATGGCCCGTGGTGGGGAAGTCCTTGCGCAGGGGATGGCCGCGGAAGCCGTAGTCGGTCAGGATGCGGCGGAGGTCGGGATGGCCGGCGAAGAGGATGCCGAACATGTCGAACACCTCGCGCTCGAACCAGCCCGCGGCGGGGTGGATGGCGGTGATCGAGGGCACGAGCTCGTCCTCGCGCACCCCGGCCTTCACCCGGATGCGCTGGTTCTCGTACATCGACAGGAAGTGATAGACGACGTCGAAGCGGGGGCTGCGGTCGGGGTGATCGACGGCGGTGATGTCGACGAGGGTCGAGAAGCGGCAGCGCCGGTCCAGCCGCAGGAACTCGACGAAGGCCGGGATCCGCCCCGGCGCCACCTCGACGGCAAGCTCGCCGGCCGCGATCGCAGTCGCCACCACGTCGTCCCTGCGGCGCTCGCCGAGGTGGGTCGCGAGGTCGGCCAGCCGCGCGCGGGTTTCGTCGGTCATCGCGGGCTCCTCAGCGGGTGATGGTGCCGGTGCGGCGGATCTTCCGCTGCAGCTGGAGGATGCCGTAGAGCAGCGCCTCGGCCGTCGGCGGGCAGCCGGGCACGTAGATGTCGACGGGCACGACGCGGTCGCAGCCGCGCACCACCGCGTAGCTGTAGTGGTAGTAGCCGCCGCCGTTGGCGCAGGAGCCCATCGAGATGACGTAGCGCGGCTCGGGCATCTGGTCGTAGACCTTGCGCAGCGCCGGCGCCATCTTGTTCGTCAGCGTGCCGGCGACGATCATGAGGTCGGACTGGCGGGGCGAGGCCCGAGGCGCGGTGCCGAAGCGCTCGAGGTCGTAGCGCGGCATCGAGGTGTGCATCATCTCGACGGCGCAGCAGGCGAGGCCGAAGGTCATCCAGTGGAGCGAGCCGTTGCGGGCCCAGTTGATGACGTCCTCGGCCGTCGTCAGGAGGAAGCCCTTGTCCTGAAGCTCGCGGTCCAGCCCGGCCACGGCCGCCTCGCGGGCGAGGCCGGGACCCGGGGCGGCGGCGGTCATTCCCATTCCAGGGCTCCCTTCTTCCACTCGTAGGCGAAGCCGACGGCGAGCACGACGAGGAAGGCCATCATCGACCAGAAGGCGGTCAGCGAGAGGTCGCCGAAGGCGACCGCCCAGGGAAAGAGGAAGGCGACCTCGAGATCGAAGATGATGAAAAGGATCGACACGAGGTAGAAGCGCACGTCGAACCGCATCCTCGCGTCGTCGAAGGCGTTGAAGCCGCATTCGTAGGTCGAGACCTTCTCGGGGTCGGGATTGCGCACGGCGATGACCGCCGCGGCGAGGATGAGGACGAGGCCGAGGCCGACGGCGACCGCAAGCAGGATGACGACCGGCAGATACTCCCGGAGAAGTGCGTCCACGTCGAGGCTCCCTCTCGCCCCCGCCGGCCGCGGAAGGCTTCGCCCCGGTGTTTACCGGTCGCGGCAGGTCGGGTCAACAAAGCCTGCCCGCGGCCGGGCCCAGCCGCGCCGCGGCATCATGCCCGCCCGGTCCGCCGGCCGCCGGCGCCGGCGTGACGGGGGGGCGGGCGCCCCGGCCGCGTGCCGGCCGGGAACCGGCCGCGGCGGGGACGGCGGCGGGGACCGAGGCCGGGATGACAGCGGGGATGGCGGCGGGGCCGGCTCAGCCGGCCGCCCAGGCGGGCTTGCGGCCGGCGAAGAAGGCCGCGATCCCCTCGGCGGCTTCGGGGTCCTCCCAGCGGCGGACGAGCGCCGCCGCGGTCTCGGCCAGGGCCGCGGCATCGGCGGCCGGCGCGAGCCGGCGCAGGAGGCGCTTGCCCTCGGCCACGGCCCCGGGCGCGCAGGCGAGATAGGGGGCCACCTCGGCCTCGACCGCGGCGTCGAGCCCCTCGGCCGGCACCGCCCGGGCGAGAAGGCCCATCGCCACCGCCTCGGCGGCATCGAAGAGGCGGGCCGAGAAGAAGACGCGCCGCGCCGCCGGGCCGAGGCGGGCCGCGACATAGGGGCCGATCGTCGCCGGGATCAGCCCCAGCCGCGTCTCGGTCAGCCCGAAGCGGGCGCCCGCGGCCGCGACCGCCGTGTCGCAGACGGCGATGAGCCCGATGCCGCCGCCGAAGGCCTGGCCGTTGATGCGGCCGACGACCGGCTTGTCGAGCCCGTCGAGGGCCGCGAGCATGGCCGCGAGGCGGCCCGCCTCGGCCGCCCGGGCGGCGGCATCGGCCGCGATCTGGGCCCGCATCCAGTCGAGATCGCCGCCGGCGCAGAAGCTCTTTCCGGCCCCGGTGAGGACGAGGACGCGGACGGCCGGGTCGGGCCCGAGCCGGGCCGCCGTCGCCGCGAGCGCCGCGATCAGCCCCGCCGAGAGGGCGTTGTGCTTCGCCGGCCGGTTCAGCGTCAGGGTCGCCACCCCGCGGCCGTCGATGGTGATGTCAAGCTCGCTCACCCCCCCCTCCCTTCAGCCCCCGCGCGAAGGCCGCGGCCGCCTCGTGGCGGGCCGCGTCGACCCCGCTCTCCCAGCCCCCGGCGGCCAGGTAGGCCACGAGCGCCTCGGTCGCGAGGTTGCCGGCGGCGCCGGGGGCGTAGGGGCAGCCGCCAAGCCCGCCCGCGGCCGCATCGAAGACCCGGAGCCCGGCCGCGAGCGCCACCCCGACGTTGGCGAGCGCCTGCCCGCCGGTGTCGTGGAAATGGCCCGCGAGCCGCTCGCGCGGAAGGTCGGCCAGAACCGCCTCGAGCATCGCCGCCACGCGGTCGGGCGTGCCCCGCCCGAGGGTCTCGCCGAGCGCGATCTCGCCGCAGCCGAGGCGGGCGAGGTCGCGGGCGACCCGCGCCACCGCCGCCGGCCCCACCCGCCCCTCGTAGGGGCAGTCGGTGACGCAGGAGACATAGCCGCGCAGGGCGACGCCGTCGGCCGCCGCCGCCGCCGCGACCTCGCCATAGCGCCCGAGGCTCTCGGCGATCGAGGCGTTGAGGTTGGCGCGGCTGAAGCCCTCGGTCGCGGCGGCGAAGACCGCGACCTCGTCGGCGCCGGCCGCGCGCGCCGCCCGGTAGCCGCGCAGGTTCGGCGTCAGGGCCGCGAAGCGCACCCCGGGCGGGCGGGCGACGGCGGCGAGGACGGCCGCCCCGTCGGCCATCTGCGGCACCCACCTCGGGCTGACGAAGCTCGCCGCCTCGATCCGCGTCAGCCCGGCCTGCGCCAGGAGGTCGATGAGCGCCACCTTGTCGGCGGTGGCGATCGGGCGGGCCTCGTTCTGGAGCCCGTCGCGGGGCCCGACCTCGACGATCGCGACGCGGCCCCGGGTGGCCGCAGCGCCGCTCACGGCGGGGCCTCGAGGCGCACGAGCGGGGTCCCGGCCTCGACCTGGGCGCCGGGGGCGACGAGGAGTTCGGCGACGCGGCCGCCGGCGGCGGCGGTCACGGCATGCTCCATCTTCATCGATTCGATCACCGCCAGCCGCGCCCCGGGCGCCACCACCTCGTCCATCGCGACGAGGAGCGCCCGGACGAGGCCGGGGAGCGGCGAGCGGGCGATGCCGTCGTCCTTCGCCTCCCCGGGGGCGCGGGCGAGGGGGTCGTGGCGGGGGAAGCTCGTGGCGCCGCGCCCGTCGGAAGGAAAGACATGGATCGCGCCCCCGGCCTCGACGACCGGAAGCGGCGCCGCCCCCCCGACCGCCCAGCCGCGGGCGGTGCGGCGGGCCTCGTGGACGACGCCGCCCACCTCGACCCGCGCCGCCCCGGGGCCCGCGAGGGTGACGATGCCCGCGGGCTCTCCCGCGCCCAGCGCGACCCGGTGATCGAGCGGGGCCCAGAGGGCAAAGCCCGCGAGCGGCCCGGCGGGAAGGTCGGCCGCGGCGAGGAGTGCCGTGACCGCGACGGCGCGGGCGAGATCGTCGTCGGCGGGCGTCGCGGCCAGGGCCGCGAAGTCGCGCCCGATGAGCCCGGTGTCGACCTCGCCCAGGGCGAGGCCGGGGTGGCGGGCGAGGCGGGCGAGGAAGGCGAGATTCGTCACCGTGCCGGCGACCTGCGTCTCGGCGAGCGCGCGGGCGAGGCGGGCGAGCGCCACCGCCCGCGTCGGCCCGTGGACGATGATCTTGGCGATCATGGGGTCGTACCAGGGGGTGATGCTGTCGCCCGCCCGCACCCCGGTGTCGGCGCGCACCCCGGCGGGGAAGGCGAGATGGGCGATGCGCCCGGTGGCGGGCAGGAAGCCCGCGGCCACGTCCTCGGCATAGAGGCGGGCCTCGAAGGCATGGCCGGAGAGCGGAATCGCCTCCTGCGCGAGCGGCAGGGGCTCGCCGGCGGCGACGCGGAGCTGCCACTCGACGAGGTCGATGCCGGTGACGGCCTCGGTCACCGGATGCTCGACCTGGAGGCGGGTGTTCATCTCCATGAACCAGAAGGCATCGGGACGCAGCCCGCGGCTCGCATCGACGATGAACTCGACGGTGCCGGCGCCGCGGTAGCCGATGGCCCGGGCGGCCCGCACCGCCGCCGCCCCCATGGCAGCGCGCATCGCCGCCGTCATGCCCGGGGCCGGGGCCTCCTCGATCACCTTCTGGTGGCGGCGCTGGAGCGAGCAGTCGCGCTCGTGGAGATGGACGGCGTCGGTGCCGTCGCCGAAGATCTGGACCTCGATGTGGCGGGGCCGTTCGATCCACTTCTCGACCAGCACGCGGTCGTCGCCGAAGGCCGCCCGCGCCTCGGCGCGCGCCGAGGCGAGCGCGGGCGCGAACTCCGCCGCCTGCCCCACGCGCCGCATGCCCTTGCCGCCGCCGCCGGCGACGGCCTTGATGACGACCGGGAATCCGATCGCCTCGGCGGCGCGGAGAAGGGCGCCGGGGTCCTGCTCGGGGCCGTGCCAGCCCGGCACGACCGGGACGCCCGCGGCCTCCATCAGCCGCTTGGCCGCGTCCTTGAGCCCCATGGCGCGGATCGCCGCCGCCGGCGGGCCGATCCAGGCGAGCCCCGCGGCCTCGACCGCGGCGGCGAAATCGGGGTTCTCCGAGAGGAAGCCGTAGCCCGGGTGGATGGCCTCGGCGCCCGTCGCGCGGGCCGCCTCGAGGATCGCCTCGCCGCGCAGGTAGCTCTCGGCGGCCGCCGCCCCCCCGATCTCGACCGCGGCATCGGCCAGCGCGACATGGCGGGCGTCACGGTCGGCGGCCGAGAAGACGGCGACCGTCTCGACCCCCATGGCGCGGGCGGTGGCGATGACGCGGCAGGCGATCTCGCCGCGGTTGGCGATCAGGATGCGCCGGAACAATGGCCCCCTCCCCTGCGCGCGGCCGCCCCGCCGCACCCCCCTGCCGCCGGCCCCGGGGGCCCGGCGGCGCGCCGGCCCCGCGCCCCCCTCACATGCGGAACACGCCGAAGCGCGTCCCCCCGACCCCGGCCGCGAGCGCCGCCTCGAGCGAGAGCGCCAGCACCGCCCGGGTCTTGCGGGGGTCGATGATGCCATCGTCCCAGAGGCGCGCCGAGGCATAGAGCGCGTGGCTCTGGCGGGCGAACATGGCCAGCGTCGGGGCCTTGAAGGCCTCCTCCTCGGCCTCGGACCAGGTCCCGCCCGCGCGCTCGATCCCCTCGCGGCGGACGGTCGCGAGCACGCCCGCCGCCTGCTCGCCGCCCATGACGCTGATGCGGCTCAGCGGCCAGGTCCAGAGGAAGCGGGGGCTGTAGGCGCGCCCGGCCATGCCGTAGTTGCCGGCCCCGAAGCTGCCCCCGACGATGAGCGTGATCTTCGGCACTCCGGTCGTCGCGACGGCCGTCACCATCTTGGCCCCGTGGCGGGCGATGCCCTCGTTCTCGTATCGCCGGCCGACCATGAAGCCCGTGATGTTCTGGAAGAAGACGAGAGGGATTCGCCGCTGGCTGCAAAGCTCGACGAAATGGGCCCCCTTGAGCGCCGATTCCGAGAAGAGGACGCCGTTGCTGGCGACGATGCCGACCGCCAGCCCCTCGATGTGGGCAAAGCCCGTCACCAGCGTCTCGCCGTAGCGGGCCTTGAACTCGTCGAGGCGCGAGCCGTCGACGACGCGGGCGATGACCTCGCGGATGTCGTAGGGCGTGCGCAGGTCGGAAGGAACGGCGCCGAGGATCTCCTCGGGGTCGAGCGCGGGCGGCTCGGCCGCCTCGCGCCCGGGCGGGGCGAAGGGCGGCGGCGCCCCGAGCGAGGCGACGGCGCGGCGGGCGAGCGCCAGCGCATGGGCGTCGTCCTCGGCGAGGTAGTCGGCGACCCCCGAGAGGCGGGTGTGGACGTCGCCGCCGCCGAGATCCTCGGCCGACACGACCTCGCCCGTCGCCGCCCTCACGAGCGGGGGGCCGGCGAGGAAGATCGTCCCCTGGCCGCGGACGATGACGGCGACGTCCGACATCGCCGGCACATAGGCCCCCCCGGCGGTGCAGGACCCCATGACGACGGCGATCTGGGCGATCCCTTGCGCGCTCATCCGCGCCTGGTTGTAGAAGATGCGGCCGAAATGGTCGCGGTCGGGAAAGACCTCGTCCTGGTTGGGCAGGTTCGCCCCCCCCGAATCGACGAGATAGACGCAGGGCAGCCGGCAGTCCGCGGCGATCTCCTGGGCCCGGAGGTGCTTCTTGACCGTCACCGGATAGTAGGTGCCGCCCTTGACGGTGGCGTCGTTGGCGACGACCATGACCTGGCGGCCGTGGATGCGGCCGACCCCGGCGATCAGCCCTGCCGCCGGCGCCTCGCCGCCGTAGAGCCCGTGGGCGGCGGTGGCGCCGATCTCGAGGAAGGGCGCCCCGGGATCGAGAAGGCCCGCGACGCGGGCCCTGGGCGCCAGCTTGCCGCGCGCCGTGTGGCGCTCCTGCGCCCGCGCCCCGCCCCCCGCGGCCGCCGTCGCCGCCGCCGCCGCGACCTCGGCGAGGGCCGCGAGATGGGCGGCGCGGTTGGCCCGGAAGGCCTCCGAGGAGGGGAGCAGCTTCGATGTCAGGCGCATTCCCGGCCCCCTTCCCGGCCCCGTCCCGTCACGCTTGCCCTGCCCCGCCCCCTTCCCCGTCGGTCGCGGCCGGCGTCCGCACGGGCCCGTCCGAACGGGCCGGTGCCGGGCGTCGCCGGCCCCTCGCTCGCCGCGACCCTCACCGGATCACCTCGACCCGGATCCCGAGGTCAAGCCCGGCCCAGGCGCGGTCGGCCGTCACCACCGGCAGCCCTGCGAGGAGCGCCTCGGCAAGACAGGCACGCTCGCCGAGCGAGAGGCCGGCATGCCGCGTCGCCCGGCGCAGGAGTCCGGCCAGCACCGCTCCCTCGGCCTCGAACGGCCGGGCGAAGGCTCCGAGGTCGGCGAGGGTGGCGCGGACGTCGGCGTCGGTGTAGCCGGTCTCGACGAGGCGGGTCGCGATCTCGGCCAGGTTGACGCTGCCGATGCGGGCGCTTCCCGATTCGAGCGCGGCGATCACGCGCGCGCTCCCCTCTTCTCCGAAGATCGCCGCGAGAACCGCCGAGCTGTCCAGCACGACCGTCATCCCGGTCCCCAGATGGCGACGCGCCCGGCGAGGAACGCATCGACGACGCTCACGCCCTCGGGGGCATACCTGCGCGCGGTGCGCTGGATGCGCCGGACCGCGGCGCGGGGCGAGATCAGGCGCAGCTCGCCGTCGACGACCTCGGCGCTGACCGTCCCGGAGGGGTCGAGGTCCATGGCCTCGCGCAACGGCGAGGGCAGCCTCAGGCTGCCGTCGGCCTCGACCCTCAGCATGACCCGCCCGGCACCGCCGCCGGCATCGGCTTCGACGTCGCGAGTGGCCCTCGCCGCTTCCGCCGGAAGCCGCTCCGACGCGATCCCCTCCCGCTCGCTCCGGCGCAGGACGTTGGAGACATGCTGGTCGGACAGGCCGAGGAAGCGCGCGATCTCGGCCTGCCGGAATCCCTCGGCGCGCAGGGCCCGGATCCGGGCGGCCTTGGACGGCAGCGCGTCGAGGGCGAGCTTCCGGGCCGACGAAAGGGTCAGCATCTCCCAAATCTCCTAACCGAACGTTTAGTTACTAGTATATATCCCAAACTAACTCCACCCTGCTGTCAACTACGCCCCTTCCGGGTCACCCCATCGACGCCAGCATCTCGCGCCCGATCAGCATGCGCCGGATCTCGCTCGTCCCGGCGCCGATCTCCATGAGCTTCGCGTCGCGGAAGAGGCGCGCGACCGGGGCATCGGCGAGGAACCCCGCCCCGCCCATGGCCTGCACCGCCTGGTGGGCCTGGACCATCGCCTGCTCGCTGGCATAGAGGACGCAGGCGGCGGCGTCGGCCCGCCGCACCGCCCCCCGGTCGCAGGCCCGCGCCACCGCATAGACATAGGCGCGGGCGCTGGCGAGGGCCGTGTACATGTCGGCCATCTTGCCCTGCATGAGCTGGAAGGACCCGACCGGCTGGCCGAACTGGTGGCGTTCCTTCATGTAGGGCATGATGGCGTCGAGGCAGGCGGCCATGATGCCGGTGCCGATGCCCGCGAGCACCACCCGCTCGTAGTCGAGCCCGGACATCAGGACGGCGACCCCCCGCCCCTCGGTCCCGAGGACGTTCTCGAAGGGCACCTCGACATCGGCGAAGACAAGCTCGCCCGTGTCCGAGCCGCGCATGCCGAGCTTGTCGAAATGGGGGCTGGTCGAGAAGCCCCGGAAGGCGCGCTCGACGAGGAAGGCGGTGATGCCGCGGGCCCCCGTCCCGGGTTCCGAGCGCGCATAGACGACCAGCGTGTCGGCGACCGGGCCGTTGGTGATCCAGTACTTGGCGCCGTTGAGCCGGTAGTGGCCGTTGCGCTTTTCGGCCCGGAGCCGCATCGACACGACGTCCGAGCCGGCCCCGGCCTCCGACATCGCGAGCGCGCCGACGCGGGTGCCGGCGATCAGCCCGGGCAGGTGGCGGCGCTTCTGCTCGGGCGTGCCGTTGAGCCGGATCTGGTTGACGCAGAGGTTGGAATGGGCCCCGTAGGAGAGCGCGACCGAGGCCGAGGCGCGGGCGATCTCCTCGACCGCGACGACATGGGCAAGATAGCCCATCCCCGCCCCGCCCCACTCCTCCTCGACGGTGATGCCGAGAAGGCCGAGCCCGCCCATCTCGCGCCAGAGCCCGGGAGGGAAGACGTTGTCGCGGTCGATCGCCGCCGCCAAGGGCCGCAGCCGGGTCTGGGCCCAGTCGTGGACCATGGCGCGGAGCGCCTCCACCTCCTCGCCGAGGTCGAAATCGAGGAATCCGCGGAACATCGCCCTGCCCTCCCCTCCGCCTCCCTCCTTGATGCCGCCCCCGGCCCGGGCCCGTCAACGGCGACCCGCGGTCAGCCGGCGGGCGAGCGGGCCGAGGGCCGCGAAATCGTCAAGGAGGGCGTCGGGGGCGAGCGTCGCCACCCCCCGGCCCTCGGGCCCGAAGGTCACGAGCGCGACCGGGACGCCGGCGGCGCGGGCTGTGTCGCGGTCGGTGACGGTGTCGCCGACGAGGAACGAGCGGGCGACCGCCCCCCCGGCCGCGGCGACGGCGGCGCAGTAGGGGGCGGGGTCGGGCTTGCGGGCGGCGAGGCTTCCGGCGCCGACGAGGCCGTCGAAGAGGTCGCGGGCACCGAGCGCGGCAAGGAGCGCCCGGGCGAGTTCGACCGGCTTGTTGGTGCAGATGCCGGTCCGGAAGCCCGCCGCCCGGAGGCCCTCGACGGCCGCCGCGGCGCCGGGGTGGAGCCGCGTCTCGACCGCGATCCCCGCCCGGTAGTGGTCGAGTAGCTGGCCGTAGGCGGCCTCGATCACCCCCTCGGGGGCCGCGAGTCCGGCCCGCGCGAGGCCCGCCCGGAGCATTGCCCGGCCACCCGCGAAGGCCACCGCGCGGTCGCCCGCGGGGTCGAGCGGGGCCCCGCCGAGGCCGCGAAGGGTGGCGTTGGCGGCGGCGATGAGGTCGGCCGAGGTGTCGGCGAGGGTGCCGTCGAGGTCGAAGATGACGGTGCGCATCGGCGGCCCCCGAAAGGCGCGGGAAGGGACTGTGGCGGCCCGCCCGCTTGCGCCCCTCCCCCCGCCTTGGCTAGACCGGTGGCGGGGGCAGGAAAAGGGGCCGCGATGGCGCTGGCGCTGGTCGTTCTCGCTGCGGGCGAGGGCAAACGGATGAACTCCGATCTTCCCAAGGTCCTCCACCGGCTGGCCGGGGCGCCGCTCCTCTGGCATGCCCTGCGCGCCGGCGCCGCGCTCGAGCCCGACCGGGTGGTGGTCGTCACCGGCGCGGGCGCGGGCGCCGTCGCCGCCGCCGCCCGCGCCGCCGAACCGGGGGCCGCGATCGTCACCCAGAACGAGCGGCGCGGCACCGCCGATGCCGTCGCCGCGGCCCTGCCGGCGCTCGCGGGCTTCGCCGGCGACGTCATCGTCCTTTACGGCGACACCCCCTTCCTCGGCCCCGCGACGCTCGCCGAACTGCGCGCGGCCCGGGCCCGCCACGACCTCGTCGTGCTGGGCTTCGAGGCTGCCGATCCAAGGGGTTACGGCCGCCTCCTCGGCGATGGCGAGAGCCTTGAAGGAATCGTCGAGGAAGCGGATGCAACGCCCGAGGAACGAGCCATAACCCTTTGCAACAGCGGCGTCATCTGCACCGATGCGGCGAGGCTCGCGGGGCTTCTGCCGGAGATCGGGCGGGCCAATGCGAGGGGCGAGTTCTACCTGACCGACATCGTCGCCCGCGCCCGCGCCCGCGGCCTTCTCGCGGGCGTCGTCCGCTGCCCCGAGGAGGAGGCGCTCGGCATCAACACGCGGGCCGAACTCATGGCCGCCGAGCGCGCCTTCCAGGCCCGGGCGCGGGCGGCGGCGGCGGCGGACGGGGTCATGATGGCCGCCCCCGAGACGGTGATCTTCGCCTACGACACCGCCGTCGGCCGCGACGCGATCCTTGGCCCCCATGTCGTCTTCGGCCCCGGGGTGACGGTCGAGACGGGGGCCGAGATCCGCGCCTTCTGCCATCTCGAGGGCTGCCATGTCAGCCGCGGCGCCGTCGTCGGCCCCTTCGCCCGCCTCCGGCCGGGGGCGGAACTCGCCGAGGACGTCCATGTCGGCAACTTCGTCGAGGTCAAGAACGCCCTCCTCCACGAGGGCGCCAAGGCCAACCACCTCGCCTATCTCGGCGATGCCGAGGTGGGCGCGCGCGCCAACATCGGCGCCGGCAGCATCACCTGCAACTACGACGGCGTCGGCAAGCACCGCACCCTGATCGGCGCCGGAGCCTTCATCGGCTCGGACACCATGCTCGTGGCCCCGGTGCGGGTCGGGGCGGGGGCGATGACGGCCTCGGGCTCGGTCATCACCGCCGACGTGCCCGACGGCGCCCTCGCCGTCGCCCGCGCCCGCCAGGAGGTGAAGCCGGGCTTCGTCGCCCGCTTCCTCGCCCGCCTGCGGGCGGCGCGGGCCGAGCCGACGCGCGGGGAGGACGGCTGATGTGCGGCATCGTCGGCATCCTCGGCCAGCACGAGGTGGCCCCGCTGATCGTCGAGGCGCTGAAGCGGCTCGAATACCGGGGCTATGATTCGGCCGGCATCGCCACCGTCGCGGCCGGCCGGCTCGACCGCCGCCGGGCCGTGGGCAAGCTCGTCAACCTCTCCGACCTCCTCGTCCACGCCCCCCTCGCCGGCAAGGCCGGGATCGGCCATACCCGCTGGGCGACGCACGGGGCGGCGACCGTCGCCAACGCCCATCCCCACCAGGTCGGGCGGGTGGCGGTCGTCCACAACGGCATCATCGAGAACTACCGCGAGCTCCGGGCCGAACTTGCCGCTGCCGGCTATCCCGCGACGACCGAGACCGACACCGAGACGATCGCCCTTCTCGCCGCCCGCGCCCTCGATGAGGGCGCGACGCCGCGGGCCGCGGCGGCGGCGACGCTTGCGCGCCTGCGCGGCGCCTTCGCCCTCCTCTTCCTCTTTCAGGGCGAGGACGACCTCATGATCGCCGCCCGCCGCGGCTCGCCCCTCGCCGTCGGCCACGGCGCGGGCGAGATGTTCGTGGGCTCGGACGCGATCGCGCTCGCCCCCCTCACCGACCGCATCACCTACCTCGAGGAGGGCGACTGGGCCCTCGTCAGCCGCGCCGGGGCCGAGATCCGCGACGCCGCCGGCGAACAGGTGCACCGCCCCGAGACGCGGATCGAGATCGCCACCGTCCAGGTCGAGAAGGCCGGCCACAAGCATTTCATGGCCAAGGAGATCGCCGAGCAGCCGGTCGTCATCGCCGACGCCCTCCGCCACTATATCCGGGGCGAGGAACTCGCGCTCCCCGCCGGGCTCGACTTCGGGCCCGTGCCACGGCTGACGCTCGTCGCCTGCGGCACCGCCCATTTCGCCTGCCAGGTCGCGAAATACTGGTTCGAGGGCCTCGCCGGCCTCGCCGCCGAGGTCGACATCGCCTCGGAGTTCCGCTACCGCGACCCCCCGCTCGACCCCCGCGCCTGGGCCATCGTCGTCAGCCAGTCGGGCGAGACCGCCGACACCCTCGCCGCCCTCCGCCACCTCCGCGGGCGGGTCGCCAGGGTCGTGGCGGTCGTCAACGTGCCGACCTCGTCGATCGCCCGCGAGGCCGACATCGCGCTGCCGATCCTCGCCGGGGTCGAGGTCTCGGTCGCCTCCTCAAAGGGCTTCACCGGCCAGCTCGCCGTCCTCGCGCTCCTCGCCCTCAAGGCCGCGGCCGACCGCGGGGCGATCGACCGGGCGGCGCTCGCCGCGCAGGTGGCGGCCTTGCGGGCGCTGCCCGGGCTCATGAACCACGCCCTCGCCCTCTCGCCCGCGGTGGCGGCGATCGCCCGCGGCCTCGCCGAGGCCCGCGACGTCCTCTTCCTCGGCCGCGGGCCGATGTATCCGCTCGCCCGCGAGGGGGCGCTGAAGCTCAAGGAGCTCAGCTACATCCACGCCGAGGGCGAGGCCGCGGGCGAGCTCAAGCACGGGCCCATCGCGCTCGTCGACGCCCATCTGCCGGTGGTCGTCCTCGCCCCCCGCGACGGGCTCTTCGACAAGACGGTGTCGAACATGCAGGAGGTGCGGGCGCGCGGCGGGAGGGTGATCCTTGTCACCGACCGCGCCGGGTCGGCGGCGGCGGGGGCGGACGCGGCCGAGATCCTGATCCTGCCCGACGCCCCGCCGCTCGTCGCGCCCGTCCTCTACGCCCTGCCGGTGCAGCTTCTCGCCTACCACACCGCCGTCGCCAAGGGCACCGACGTCGACCAGCCGCGCAACCTCGCGAAGTCGGTCACGGTCGAGTGAGGGCGCGGGCACGGGAGGCGGGGGACGCGGACGGGGGCACGGCCGGCGGGGGCGCGGACCGGGGACGCGGCCGGCGGGGACGCGGACGGGGGCGGCGCGGCGGTCCGCCGGCTCAGAAGGCGAAGACCTCGACCTCGGCGAGCGCGGTCAGGGGCAGGCCGAGGAGACGGAAGGCGGCGAGCGAGAGGACGCTCGCCCCGGCGGGGGCGGGGCGCAGTTCGACCGCGACCGCGGCCCCGGTCGCGGCGAGGACGACGCGGCCCCGCCCCGGCGCGCCCACGAGCGGGGTCGCGAGCCAGAGGCCGGGCGCCGCCGGCGGGCCGAGCGAGACGACGGCGGTGCCGACCGCCCGCCCGCCCCCGGCGGCCGCGGTGGCGGCGCCGGGCCCGGCCGCGGCCGCCGCGGGCGATCCCGCGGGCTCCAGGGCGAGCGCGGCGGCGGGGCGGGGCCGCGGGCGCAGGTCGCCCGCGCCTGCGACCACCGCGGCGGGCGCGGCCGGCCCGTCGCCGCCGCCCGCGACGGTCCGGTCGCAGCCCGCGGCGAGCACGGCGAGAAGAAGGAGGAGGGCGGCGGGCGGCAGGGCCATGGCACCGAGCCTAGGCCCGTGGGTCGGCGTCCCGCAATGCCCCGGGCCCGCGGGCCCGCGCACGAGGACGCGAGCGGCTTGCGGGCACCCCGGCGCCGTCCTATCCTCGGGGCCATGACGGCCCCCCTAGTCGATCCCTTCGCCCGCGCCATCACCTACCTGCGCGTCTCGGTCACCGACCGCTGCGACTTCCGCTGCGTCTACTGCATGTCCGAGCACATGAGCTTCCTGCCCAGGGCGGAGCTCCTGACGCTCGAGGAACTCGACCGGCTGTGCTCGACCTTCATCCGCCTCGGCGTCCAGAAGCTCCGCATCACCGGCGGCGAGCCGCTCGTGCGCCGCGACATCCTGACCTTCTTCCGGGCCATGGGGCGCCATCTCGGCACCGGGGCGCTGCGCGAACTCACGCTGACGACGAACGGAAGCCAGCTCGCGCGCTTTGCGGGCGAGCTCGCCGCGGCCGGGGTGCGGCGCGTCAACGTCTCGCTCGACACCCTCGACGAGGGGAAGTTCCACCGCATCACCCGCTGGGGCCGGCTCGGCCAGGTCCTCGAGGGCATCCGGGCGGCGGTCGCGGCCGGGCTCGCGGTCAAGATCAACGCCGTGGCGCTCCGGGGCGTGAACGAGGACGAGCTCTTCGACCTCGTCGCCTGGTGCGGGGCCGAGGGCCACGACCTGACCTTCATCGAGGTCATGCCGATGGGCGATCTCGGGGCCGAGGACCGGCTCGACCAGTTCTGGTCGCTGAAGGATCTCAGGGCCCGGCTCGAGACGCGCCTCACCCTCGTCGACACGCCCGAGCGGACGGGGGGGCCCGCGCGCTACGTGCGCCTCGCCGGCAGCGGCCAGCGCATCGGCTTCATCACCCCCCTCACCCACAATTTCTGCGAGGCCTGCAACCGGGTCCGGGTGACCTGCACGGGCGAGTTCTTCATGTGCCTCGGCCAGGAGGACATGGCCGACCTCCGCGCCCCCCTCCGGGCGAGCCCCGGGGACGGCCCGCTCGAGGCCGCGATCCGGGCCGCGATCGCGCGCAAGCCCAGGGGGCACGATTTCGACTATTCCCGCCAGACCGTCGCCGGCCGCGTCAGCCGGCACATGAGCCACACCGGCGGCTAGGACCGCGGGGCGAGGGACGGGCGGGGCGCGGGCGGCGGGCGGCGCGGGCAGCGGCAGTGGCGCGGCCTCGCGCGGGCCTGCCCCTGCCCCCGGGCGACCCGCCGCGCCGGCGGGCGCCCGGGGGGGCGGCGGGGAGTTCGGGCGCGGGGTGCGCGCGCTTCCCGCCGGGCCCGATCTGGCCTAGGAGCGGGGCCCTGCGCCCTTGCCGGAGGCCCCCCGATGATCCCCCGCTACTCCCGCCCCGAGATGGCCGCGATCTGGTCCGACGCGGCGCGCTATCGCATCTGGTTCGAGATCGAGGCCCATGCCGGCGACGCCATGGCCGCGCTCGGGGTCATCCCGGCCGAGAACGCGGCCGCGGTCTGGAGGGCCCGCGACGCCGTCTTCGACCCCGCCCGCATCGCCGCCATCGAGCGCGAGACGCGCCACGACGTCATCGCCTTCCTGACCCATCTCGCCGAGATCGTCGGGCCCGCCGAGGCGCGCTTTGTCCACCAGGGCATGACCTCGTCGGACGTCCTCGACACCTGCCTCGCGGTCCAGCTCGTGCGTGCGGCCGACCTCCTTCTGGCCGATCTCGACGCCCTTCTCGCCGCCCTCCGGCGGCGGGCCTTCGAGCACAGGACGACCCCCTGCATCGGCCGCAGCCACGGCATCCATGCCGAGCCCACGACCTTCGGGCTGAAGCTCGCCGGCCATCACGCCGAGTTCGCCCGCGCCCGCGCCCGTCTCGTCGCCGCCCGCGCCGAGATCGCGACGGGCGCGATCTCGGGCGCCGTCGGCACCTTCGCCGAGGTCGATCCGCGCGTCGAGGCCCATGTCTGCGCCCGCCTCGGGCTTCTCCCCGAGCCGGTCTCGACCCAGGTCATCCCGCGCGACCGCCACGCCTTCTTCTTCGCGACGCTCGCCGTCGTCGCGGCCTCGGTCGAGCGCCTCGCGGTCGAGATCCGCCACCTCCAGCGCACCGAGGTGGGCGAGGTCGAGGAGCATTTCGCCCCCGGCCAGAAGGGCAGCTCGGCCATGCCGCACAAGCGCAACCCGGTCCTGTCGGAGAACCTCACCGGGCTTGCCCGCATGGTGCGGGCCTACGCCCTCCCCGCGCTCGAGAACGTGGCCCTCTGGCACGAGCGCGACATCAGCCACTCCTCGGTCGAGCGCATGATCGGCCCCGATGCGACCGTCACCCTCGACTTCGCGCTCGTCCGCCTCGCCGACGTCGTCGACCGGCTCGTCGTCCACCCCGGGCGGATGGGTGCGAACCTCGCGCTCCTGCGGGGCCTTGTCCATTCCCAGCGGGTGCTCCTGGCGCTGACCCGCAAGGGGATGAGCCGCGAGGCGGCCTATGCCGCCGTGCAGCGCAACGCCATGCGCGCCTGGGATGAGGAGGGGGACTTCCGGGCCCTCCTCGAAGCCGATCCCGAGGTGGCGGCGGTGATGGCGCCTGCGGAACTTGCCCGCCACTTCGACCTCGCCCACCACCTGCGCCATGTCGACACGATCTTCGCCCGCGTCTTTCCCCCGGCCTGAGCGGCCGCGTGGGCGGCGCGCCACGCCGCCCCTGCCCGCGGCGCGCGAATCACTTGCCAGACGGGGGCGCGGGGTATTTCCTGTCTGTCAGGTGCACCATAAGCAGGGAGACAGGAATGCCGAAGACCGCCGGGCTGCTCGCCGTTCTCGCCTTGACCCTTGCCCCCACGCTCGCCGTGGCCATGTGCCCCGACGGGCACGCGCCCGTGCTCCAGACCACCTCGCCCTGTGCCCAGGGCCAGATCTGGGACGCGAAGACGCAGACCTGCACGACCCTCCTCCAGGGCTGACAGCCCCCCCCCGGGGAGGGGCCCTGCCGTCATCGCGGGCGCCTGCGGGCGCCCGCATCCCGTGCCGGCGCCGGCAACGATCCCTCAACCGATCGCTGACACCTTCGGGGGCGTGCCGCCCCGGGAGGTGAGACGTGACCGAGCCCGCCCCTTCGCCCGCCCTCCGCCCGCCCGCGGCCGCGCTC
>JADLCV010000028.1 GCA_020846995.1 Paracoccaceae bacterium | reverse complement strand
CCGGTTGGCGCCGTGGACGCTCGCGCAGGAGGCCTCGCCGACCGCCATCAGCCCGGGGGCGACGCGGTCGGGGTCGCCTTCGGCGGGGTCGAGGACTTCGCCCCAGTAATTGGTCGGGATGCCGCCCCTGTTGTAGTGCACCGTCGGCAGGACCGGGATCGGCGCCCGCGTCACGTCGACCCCGGCGAAGATGCGGGCCGATTCCGAGATCCCCGGCAGCCGCTTCTCCAGCACCTCGCGGGGCAGGTGGTTGAGGTTGAGGTGGATGTGGTCCTTGCGCGGCCCGACGCCGCGGCCCTCGCGGATCTCGATCGTCATGCAGCGGCTGACGACGTCGCGGCTGGCGAGATCCTTGTAGGTCGGGGCGTAGCGTTCCATGAACCGCTCGCCCCCGGCATTGGTGAGATAGCCGCCCTCGCCACGGGCGCCCTCGGTGATGAGGCAGCCGGCGCCGTAGATGCCGGTGGGGTGGAACTGCACGAACTCCATGTCCTGGAGCGGCAGTCCGGCGCGGGCGACCATGCCGCCGCCGTCGCCGGTGCAGGTGTGGGCCGAGGTGGCCGAGAAGTAGGCGCGCCCGTAGCCCCCCGTCGCCAGCACCACGAGCTTGGCCCGGAAGAGGTGGAGGCTGCCGTCGTCGAGCTTCCATGCGAGCACGCCGCGGCAGGCGCCGTCGCTCGCGCGGATCAGGTCGAGCGCGAAATACTCGATGTAGAACTCGGCCTTCTGCTTCAGGCTCTGGCCGTAGAGGGTGTGCAGCATGGCGTGGCCGGTGCGGTCGGCGGCGGCGCAGGTGCGCTGCACCGGCGGGCCCTCGCCGAAGCGCGTGGTGTGGCCGCCGAAGGGGCGCTGGTAGATGCGTCCGTCCTCGGTGCGCGAGAACGGCACCCCGTAGTGCTCGAGCTCGTAGACGGCTGCCGGCGCCTCGCGGGCGAGGTATTCCATGGCATCGACGTCGCCCAGCCAGTCCGAGCCCTTGACGGTGTCGAACATGTGCCACTGCCAGTGGTCCTCGCCCATGTTCGAGAGCGACGCGGCGATGCCGCCCTGGGCGGCGACGGTGTGGCTGCGGGTGGGGAAGACCTTGGTCACGCAGGCGGTGCGAAGCCCCTGCTCGGCCATGCCGAGGGTCGCGCGGAGGCCCGAGCCCCCGGCCCCCACCACGACGACGTCGTAGGCATGCTCTTCGATCGGATAGGCGGCCATGGGAGGCTCCGGCGCGTCAGAGGGCGAGGCGGGCGATGGCGTAGAGCCCCGCCGCCGCGGTCCCGTAGGAAAGGAGGATCATCGCCAGGATAGCGAGCTTGCGGGTCATGCCCTGCCAGTAGTCCTGGATCATCATCTCGACCCCGCCGCGGAAGTGGTGCATGGCGACGACGATCGTCAGGGCGGCGACGAGGGCCGGGAAGGGGCGGGCGAAATGGGCCGCGACCTCGGCGTGGGCGGCGCCGATGACGGGGACGACGACGATCAGGAAAAGCGGGACGAGGATGACGAGCGCGCCCGCCGAGATCATCATCGCGATGTGGTGGAGGGTGCCGCTGCGGGCCGACCCCCGGCCCTCGGCGCGCTTGCGGTCGGTCAGGTGCTCCATCGTCCTCTCCCTCAGGCCCAGGCGAGAAGGGCGAGGGTGACGACCGTCGCCGCGACCGACCCGATGACGACCGCGAGGCCCAGCCGCTCGGCCGTGGCCAGCTCGAGCCCGTGGCCGCTGTCCCAGAGAAGGTGCCGGAGGCCGGCGAGGCTGTGATACCAGAGCGCCCAGAGCGAGCCCGCGAGCACGAGAAGGCCCAGCCACGAGGTCACGATCCCGTTGACGAAGGCGTAGTAGTCGGGCCCGGCGGCGGCGGCGACCAGCCACCAGACGAAGACCAGGGAGCCGACGATCAGCCCGTTGCCGGTGATCCGGGCGAGGATCGAGGTGGTCATCGGGATCTGCAGCCGGTAGACCTGCAGATGCGGCGACAGGGGGCGGCTGCCCCGGTTCACGTCGGCCATGGCGGTCCCTCTCGTCGGCGCCCCGGGGCGGTGGCAGCGGCAGGAGCGGCGCCGGCGCCCGGGCATCTTCACCCCTCATACTCCGATTCGCGCCGCTGTCACGCCCGCTTGCCGCCCCGGGCAGCGTCATTTGGGCGCGAAGGGGGCCACGGCTTCACGCCCCGCGGGGGTCACGGGGGGCGCGGCCGCATGCCTGCCGGGGGCGTCCCCGGGGGCGGCCCGGGGGGGCTGACCGCCCCGGGGCCGGGGCTCAGGCGTAGCTGTAGACAAGGAGGGCCGCGCCGAGGAGCACGCGGTAGACGACATAGGGGGTGAAGCTCACCGTCCGCAGGAGGCGCATCATGATCGCCAGCGCCGCGAGCGCCGAGACGAAGGTAAGGGCGGCGACGACCGCCCCGTCGCGGGCCAGCGCGCCGTCGCCCGCGACCGCGACCTCGGCCCCGAGGAGGAGGGCCGAGACGAGGGTGGTCGGGATCGACATCAGCATCGACAGCCGCGCCGCATCGGCGCGGGTAAAGCCGAGAAAGCGCGCCCCGGTGATGACGATCCCCGACCGCGAGACCCCGGGAATTAGCGCCACCGCCTGCCAGAGCCCGAGGAGGACCGCCTGCGGCAGCCGCCAGCCCGCGGCCCGGTGCCGCCCGGCCCCGGACTGGTCGGCCCAGTAGAGCAGGAGCCCGAAGACGAGCGTCGTCCAGCCGATCAGCGTCACCGAGCGCAGCGCGTCGGTCAGGCCGAGGAGGCGGAGGGTGAGCCCCGCGGCCATCACCGGCAGGGTGGCGATGACAAGATGGAGGGCGAGGCGCGCGCCCGGGGTGTCGGCGCGGCCCGCGAGCAGCCGGCCGAAGCCGAGCGTGGCGGCCGCCACGTCGCGGCGGAAGTAGAGGATCACCGCCGCCAGCGTGCCGATGTGGGCGGCGACGTCGATGACGAGCCCCTGATCCTCCATCCCGGTCAGCGCCGGCAGAAGGATCAGATGGGCCGAGGACGAGATCGGCAGGAACTCGGTGATCCCCTGCACGAGGGCGACGAGGACGAGGTGAAAGAGCGGCATCCTGCCTTCCCCGGGGTGATTCGCGGCGTCACCGTACCCGGCCGTGGGGCAGTGGGAAGGGGGAGTGTAAGGTCACTGTTGCTGACCTGAAAACCTCCCCGTGCCGATGGCCCGCCGATCCCTGCCTGGCGAATCGCCCGATATGGGACAGAAGATATGACTTTTCTTTCGCCCCCCGCGCGCGTAAACGACAGGAAATTGCCCGAGGGAGGCGCGGGATGGCCGGAACCCCGATGCTCAGGTTCGTCACGGTCGGCCGGGAGACGCCCGAGAAGCGTCCGGCGCGACTGCGGGCGGCCGATTTCCACGAGATCTACCGCGACTATGCCGCCGCCAAGGCGGCCGAGCAGGCCGCCCGCTGCAGCCAGTGCGGGGTGCCCTTCTGCCAGGTCCACTGCCCCCTGCACAACAACATCCCCGACTGGCTGAAGCTGACCGCCGAGGGCCGCCTGCGCGAGGCCTACGAGCTCGCCCAGGCCACCAACACCTTCCCCGAGATCTGCGGCCGCATCTGCCCGCAGGACCGGCTCTGCGAGGGCAACTGCGTGATCGAGAGGGCCGGCCACGGCACGGTCACGATCGGGGCGATCGAGCGCTACCTGACCGACCTCGCCTGGACCGAGGGCTGGGTGGCGCCGATCCGCCCCGCGGCGGCGGCGGCGGCGCGCCCCGAGAGCGTCGGCATCATCGGCGCCGGCCCGGCCGGGCTTGCCGCCGCCGACCGGCTGTGCCGGGCCGGGGTGAAGGTGACGGTCTACGACCGCCACGACCGCCCCGGCGGGCTCATGACCTACGGCATCCCCGGCTTCAAGCTCGACAAGGGCGTGGTCATGCAGCGCATCGACCAGCTCGAGGCGGGGGGCGTCGCCCTGGTGCGGAACTGCGACGTCGGCCGCGACCTGAGCTTTGCCGCCGTCCGCGGCCGCCACGACGCGGTCCTGATCGCGTCCGGCGTCTACCGCCCGCGCGAACTCCGGGCCCCGGGCGTGGGGGCGCGGGGGATCGTGCGCGCCCTCGACTACCTTGTCGCCGCCAGCCGCAAGGGCTTCGGCGACGCGGTGCCGGAGTTCGACGCCGGCACCCTCGACGCCGCCGGCCGGCGCGTCGTCGTCATCGGCGGCGGCGACACGGCGATGGACTGCCTGCGCACCGCCGTCCGCCAGGGGGCGCGGCGCGTCCGCTGCCTCTACCGCCGCGACCGCGCCAACATGCCGGGAAGCGAGCGCGAGGTCGCCAACGCCGAGGAGGAGGGGGTGGAGTTCGTCTGGCTCGCCGCCCCCCGCGGCTTCGCCGGCGACCCGGTGACGGGGGTCATGGTCCAGCGCATGCGCCTTGGCGAGCCCGACGTCAGCGGCCGCCGCAGCCCGGCGCTGATCGAAGGCGCCGATTACGTCGAGGAGGCCGACCTCGTCATCACCGCCCTCGGCTTCGACCCCGAGGATCTGCACCTGCGCTGGCAGGAGCCCGACCTTGCCCTCACCCGCTGGGGCACCGTCCGGGCCGACTTCCACAGCCACGCCACGAGCCTTCCGGGCGTCTATGCCGCGGGCGACATCGTCCGCGGCGCGAGCCTTGTCGTCTGGGCGATCCGCGACGGGCGCGAGGCGGCCGACGCGATCCTTGCCTACCTTGCGCAGCCCGCGGCCCTCGCGGCCGAATGAGGGAGGAGCCGATGCCTGCCTTTGATGCCGCCCGCTGGCTTGCCGCCGAGGAGGCCCGCCGCACCCGCCTCGCCGCGACCGGGCTCTGGCGGCCCGAGGACGAGCACGACGCCTGCGGCGTCGGCCTCGTCGTCGCCCTCGACGGCCGGCCGGCCCGGCGCGTCGTCCAGCACGGCATCGACGCGCTCAAGGCCGTCTGGCACCGCGGCGCCGTCGATGCCGACGGCAAGACCGGCGACGGGGCGGGGCTGCACGTCCAGATCCCGCGGGCCTACTTCGAGGACGTCATCCGCCGCACCGGCCACGAACCCGACCCCGCCCGCCGCATCGCCGTCGGCCAGGTCTTCCTGCCCCGCACCGACTTCAGCGCCCAGGAACGCTGCCGCACCATCGTCGAGACCGAGGTGCTGCGGATGGGCCACTACATCTACGGCTGGCGCCACGTGCCGGTGAACACCGCCGTCCTCGGCGAGAAGGCCAACGCGACCCGGCCCGAGATCGAGCAGATCCTCATCCGCTGCGACAAGGCGATCGACGAGGAGAGCTTCGAGCGCGAACTCTACATCATCCGCCGGCGGATCGAGAAGGCGGCGATCGCGGCCCAGATCGCCGGCCTCTACCTCTGCTCGCTGTCCTGCCGGTCGGTGATCTACAAGGGCATGATGCTGGCCGAGCAGGTGGCCGAGTTCTACCCCGACCTCAGGGACGACCGCTTCACCAGCGCCTTCTGCATCTACCACCAGCGCTATTCGACCAACACCGTCCCGCAGTGGGCGCTGGCCCAGCCGTTCCGCATGCTCGCCCACAACGGCGAGATCAACACCCTCCGGGGCAACGTCAACTGGATGCGGAGCCACGAGATCCGCATGGCCTCGGCGACCTTCGGCGAGCAGGCCGAGGACATCAAGCCGATCGTGCCCTCGGGGACCTCGGATTCGGGGGCGCTCGATGCCGTCTTCGAGGCCCTGGTGCGGGCGGGCCGCAACGCGCCGATGGCCAAGACCATGCTCGTCCCCGAGGCGTGGTCGAAGCAGGCCGTCGAGATGCCGCCGGCCTGGCAGGACATGTATGCCTACTGCAACGCGGTGATGGAGCCCTGGGACGGCCCGGCCGCGCTCGCCATGACCGACGGCCGCTGGGTCTGCGCCGGGCTCGACCGCAACGGTCTCCGGCCGCTCCGCTACGTCGTCGCCGACGGCCTCCTCATCGCCGGCTCGGAAGCGGGCATGGTACCGATGGCCGAGGCCCTCGTCGAGGAGAAGGGCGCCCTCGGCCCGGGCCAGATGATCGCCGTCGACATGGCCGAGGGGCAGCTTTTCCACGACGCCGACCTCAAGGATCGGCTCGCCGCCGCCCAGCCCTTCGGCGACTGGGTCGAGAAGGTCGTCGACCTCAACGCGCTCATGCGCGACGTCCCCGAACGGGCGCTCTTCGAGGGGGGCGAGCTCTCCCGCCGCCAGATCGCCGCCGGCTACACGGTCGAGGAACTCGAGCAGGTGCTGGCGCCGATGGCCGAGGACGGCAGGGAGATGACCGCCTCGATGGGCGACGACACCCCGCCCGCGGTCCTGTCGGCGGTCTACCGGCCGCTCAGCCACTACTTCCGGCAAAGCTTCAGCCAGGTCACCAACCCCCCGATCGACAGCCTCCGCGAACACCGGGTCATGAGCCTCAAGACCCGCTTCGGCAACCTCAAGAACGTCCTCGACGAAAGCTCGAGCCAGACCGAGATCCTGATCCTCGACAGCCCCTTCGTCGCCAACGCCGAGTTCGGCGAGATGGTGCGCCAGTTCGGGGCCAACGTCGCCATCATCGACTGCACTTTCGCCGCCGGGGGCGCGGCCGAGGCGCTCGGCGAGGCCCTGGCCCGCATCCGCGCCGAGGCCGAGGACGCCGTCCGCTCGGGCGCCGCCCATCTCGTCCTGACCGACCACCTCCAGGGCGAGGGCCGGGTGGCGCTGCCGATGATCCTCGCCACCTCGGCCGTCCACTCCTGGCTCATCCGCAAGGGGCTGCGGACCTTCACCTCGCTCAACGTCCGCGCCGCCGAATGCATCGACCCCCACTATTTCGCGGTCCTGATCGGCTGCGGGGCGACGACCGTGAACCCCTATCTCGCCCAGGATTCGATCGCCGACCGGCTGCGCCGGGGTCTGATCGCGGGCAGCCTCGAGGACGCGCTCCGCCGCTTTCGCGCGGCGATCGACGCGGGGCTCCTCAAGATCATGTCCAAGATGGGGATCTCGGTCGTCTCCTCTTACCGCGGGGGCCTGAACTTCGAGGCCGTCGGCCTGTCGCGGGCGATGGTCGCGGAGTATTTCCCCGGCATGGTGTCGCGGATCTCGGGCATCGGGCTCACCGGCATCCAGAAGAAGGCCGAGGAGATCCATGCTCGCGGCTTCCGCGGCGGGGCGGGCGTGCTGCCGATCGGCGGCTTCTACAAGTCCCGGCGCACGGGCGAACGGCACGCCTGGCAGGCGCAGGCGATGCAGCTCCTCCAGGAGGCCTGCGCCTCGGGCTCGCACGATCTCTGGAAGCAGTTCGTGGCCGCGCTGCGCGCCGGTCCGCCGATCCACCTCCGCGACCTTCTCGACATCAAGCCCATGGGCCGGCCGGTGCCGATCGAGGAGGTCGAGAGCATCACCTCGATCCGCAAGCGCTTCGTCACCCCGGGCATGAGCCTCGGCGCGCTCTCGCCCGAGGCCCACATGACCCTCAACATCGCCATGAACCGGATCGGCGCCAAGTCCGATTCGGGCGAGGGCGGCGAGGATCCCGCCCACTACCGGCCGCTCGCCAACGGCGACAACCCGGCCGCCAAGATCAAGCAGGTGGCCTCGGGCCGTTTCGGGGTGACGGCCGAGTATCTCGGCCATGCCGAGGAACTCGAGATCAAGATCGCCCAGGGTGCCAAGCCCGGCGAGGGCGGGCAGCTGCCGGGCATCAAGGTGACGCGGCTCATCGCCCGCCTGCGCCACTCGACGCCGGGGGTGACGCTGATCTCGCCGCCGCCCCACCACGACATCTACTCGATCGAGGATCTCGCCCAGCTCATCTACGACCTCAAGCAGATCAACCCGCGGGCGCGGGTGTGCGTGAAGCTCGTCGCCCAGTCGGGCATCGGCACGATCGCGGCCGGCGTCGCCAAGGCCAGGGCCGACGTCATCCTCGTCTCGGGTCACAACGGCGGCACCGGGGCCTCGCCCGCGACCTCGATCAAGCATGTCGGGCTGCCCTGGGAGATGGGCCTGTCCGAGACCCACCAGGTGCTGGCCCTGAACAAGCTGCGCGACCGCGTGACCCTGCGCACCGACGGCGGGCTGCGCAGCGGCCGCGACATCGTCATGGCGGCGATGATGGGGGCCGAGGAATACGGCATCGGCACCGCGGCCCTCATCGCCATGGGCTGCATCATGGTCCGCCAGTGCCATTCCAACACCTGCCCGGTCGGCATCTGCACCCAGGACGAACGGCTCCGCGCCGTCTTCGGCGGCTCCGCCGACAAGGTCGTCAACCTCATCACCTTCTACGCCCAGGAGGTGCGCGAGATCCTGTCCGCGATCGGGGCCCGGAGCCTCGCCGAGGTGATCGGCCGGGCCGACCTTCTCGTCCAGGTCAGCCGCGGGGCTGCGAGCCTCGACGACCTCGACCTCAACCCCCTCCTGATCACCGTCGACGGCGCCGAGGGGCTGGCCTACGACCGGCCGAAGCCGCGCATCGAGGTTCCCGACACGCTCGATGCCGAGATCATCCGCGACGCCGCCCGCTTCTTCGAGGAGGGCGAGAAGATGCAGCTCTCCTATGCCGTCCGCAACACCCACCGGACGATCGGCGCCCGCGCCTCGGCCACGATCGTCCGCCGCTTCGGGTTGCGCAACAGCCTCCAGCCCGACCACCTGACGGTCAAGCTCACGGGCTCGGCCGGCCAGTCGCTCGGCGCCTTCGCCGCCCCGGGGCTGAAGCTCGAGGTCGCGGGCGACGCCAACGACTATGTCGGCAAGGGCCTGTCGGGGGGCACGATCGTCGTCCGCCCGGCCATGGACAGCCGGCTCGTCGCCCACGACAACACGATCATCGGCAACACCGTGCTCTACGGGGCGACGGCGGGCCATCTCTTCGCCGCCGGGCGGGCGGGCGAGCGCTTCGCGGTCCGCAACTCGGGGGCGAAGGTCGTGGTCGAGGGCTGCGGCTCGAACGGCTGCGAATACATGACCGGCGGCGTGGCGGTGATCCTCGGCCGCATCGGCGCCAACTTCGGCGCCGGCATGACCGGCGGCATGGCCTATGTCCATGATCCCGACGGCAGCGCCGGGGCGCTCGTCAACCCCGACACCCTCGTCGTCGGCAGGGTGAGCGTCGCCCACTGGGAGGCCGAGCTTCGCGCCCTGATCGAGCGCCACCAGGCCGAGACCGGAAGCCTGCGGGCCGCGCGCATCCTCGGCCGCTGGTCGGAGGAACTGCCGCGCTTCCTCCAGATCTGCCCCCGCGAGATGCTGGTGCATCTGCCCCATCCTCTCGTCCTCGAGGCCCCGGCGGTGCCGGCCGAGTAGGCGCGCGGGCGGGCGGGCCCGGCCGGCCCGTGTGGCCGCGTGGCCGCGAAGTCGGGGCCGCGAAGTCGGGGCCGCAGCTCAGCGGTCGCGCCGGCGCCCCCCGGCCGCTCGCGGGCCCGGGCGCGGGGCCTTGGCGGCTCCCGCCTTGCGCCCGCCGGCGGCGCGGAAGCGTCGCGCGGGGCCGCGCGGGGCGGGTTCGTCCCCGACCGCGACGAGTTCGAGGGCAAGCCCGCCGGTCGTCGGCACCGCCTCGCGAAGCCGCACCGTCACCCGCTGGCCGAGGGCGAGGGTGAGCCCGCTCGTCGCGCCCGCGAGCGTCTGGCGGGCGGCGTCGTAGCGGAAATACTCCGGCCCGAGGCTCCGCACCGGGACGAGCCCGTCGGCGCCCGATTCGTCGAGCCGCACGAAGACGCCGAAACGCGCGACCCCGGCGATGCGGCCGGCGAACTCGGCCCCGACCCGGTCGGCGAGCCAGCGGGCGAGATAGCGGTCGGCGGTGTCGCGCTCGGCCGCCATCGACCGCCGCTCGGTCTCGGAGATGTGGCGGGCCGTCTCGTCGAGCCCGGCGATCTCCTCGGCCGCAAGCCCGTCCGTGCCCCAGCCGTGGCCGGCGATCAGGGCCCGGTGCACGACGAGGTCGGCATAGCGGCGGATGGGCGAGGTGAAATGCGCATAAGCCCCCAGCGCCAGCCCGAAATGGCCAAGGTTTGCGGGATGGTAGAATGCCTGCGGCAGCGACCGCAGCGTGCTGACGTTGATGAGCTCGTCGAACTCCGTCCCCCCGGCCTGGGCGAGAAGCGCGTTCAGATGCCGCGTCTTCAGCACCTGGCCGCGGGCGAGGGCGAAGCCCGCGGCCTCGGCCACCGCCCGCAGCGCCTCGATCTTCTCCGGGCCCGGCTCCTCGTGGACGCGGAAGAGGAGCGGCCGCTGCAGCCGCCCGAGTTCCTCGGCCGCGGCGACGTTGGCGGCGACCATCGCCTCCTCGATCAGCCGGTGGGCCTCGAGGCGCTCGGGAAAGCCGACCGATCGCACGCGGCCGTCGGGGTCAAGGAGGATCTGCCGCTCGGGGAGGTCGAGGTCGAGCGGCTCGCGCCTTTCGCGGGCCCGCCGGAGGGCCGCATGGGCGGCCCAGAGGGGGGCGATCACCGCCTCCAGAAGGGGCGCCGTGGCGGCGTCGGGGCGGCCCTCGGCCGCCGCCTGCGCCTGGGGATAGGCGAGGCGGGCGCGCGAGCGGATCAGCCCCCGCGTGAAGCGGCGGGCGAGCGGGCGGCCCTCGGCGTCGAGCCTCAGCCGCACCGCGATCACCGGCCGCTCGGCCCCGGGGAGAAGCGAGCAGAGGTCGGCCGAGAGCCGCTCGGGCAGCATCGGCACGACGCGGTCGGGAAAATAGGTCGAGTTGCCGCGCCGGCGGGCCTCGCGGTCAAGCGCCGAGCCGGGGCGGACGTGGGCGGCGACATCGGCGATCGCCACCCACAGGACATGGCCGCCGGGGTTTCCCGCCTCGTCGTCGGTATGGGCGGCGACGGCATCGTCGTGGTCGCGGGCGTCGGCGGGGTCGATGGTGACGAAGGGAAGCGCGCGCAGATCCTCGCGCCCCTCGGGCGGCGGCGGCTGGGCGGCCGCGGCCTCGGCCAGGACCTCGTCGGGGAAGACGTCGGGGATCCCGTGCTCGTGGATGGCGATCAGCGAGAGCGCCCGGGCGGCCCCGGGGTCGCCGAGGCGTGCCGTGACGCGCGCCGCGGGAAGGCCGAGGCGACCCCGCTGCCCCGCCTCCTCGCCGGCGACGAGTTCGCCGTCGCGGGCCCCGAGCGTCGCCCCGGCCGCCACCCGCCATTCGCTCGCGGACCCCTTGTCGACCGGCGCGATGCGCCCGCCGCCGGCGGTCGCAGCGCGGAAGATGCCGAGGACGCGCGCGACCGGCGCCCCGATCGTCCGCATCACGCGGGCGAGGTAGAGCCCGGGGTCGGCGGTCGCCTCGAGGCGGGCGAGCACGCGGTCGCCCGCACCCGGGGCCGGCCGGCCCGGCTCGGCGAGGATCAGGATGCGCGCCGGATGGTCGGCAAGCCGGCCCTCGAGGGGCCGGGCGAAAAGGTCGCCCGCCGCATCGGGCGCCCCGACCGCAAGGACGGTGACGGGCGGCAGCCCCCCGCCCGTCTCGCGCCGCCCTCCCCGCGCCGTCCCGCGGCCGCGGACGGGCGCCCCCTCGGCCGCGAGTTCGGCAAGCAGGCGGCGAAGCCCGGCCCGGTCGGCGCCGCGGATGCCGAAGGCCTGCGCGATCTCGCGCCGCCCGGCGGCGTCGGGGTTCTCGGCCAGCCAGCGGGCGAGGGCTGCCTTCGAGGGAAGCTCAGCCAATGCCGGGCGCCTCCGGGCCGGGGTCGGGCCAGGCGTCGATGGCGGCGATCGCTTCCTCGGCGGTCTCGACGAAGCGGATGAGGCGGAGGTCGCCGGCGTCGATCATGCCTGCGGCCTCTAGCCCCTCCCAGTCGACCATCCGCCGCCAGAAGGCCGCCCCGAAGAGCAGGAAGGGGATCTTCCGCATGCGCCCGGTCTGGATCAGGGTCAGCGATTCGAAGAGTTCGTCGAAGGTCCCGAAGCCGCCGGGAAAGATCGCGATCGCCCGGGCCCGCATCAGGAAGTGCATCTTGCGGATGGCGAAGTAGTGGAAGTTGAAGCAGAGCCCGGGGGTGACCCACGGGTTCGGCGCCTGCTCGTGGGGCAGGACGATGTTGAGCCCGACCGAGATGCCGCCGGCCTCGTCGGCGCCGCGGTTGCCAGCCTCCATGACGCCGGGGCCGCCGCCCGTCACCACCACCCAGTCGGTGCCGCGGCTCGCGAGGCTGCGCCCGGTGATGGCGAAGGCGAAGCGGCGCGCCTCCTCGTACCAGGGCGCGAGCGCGGCAAGCGCGGGCGTCCGCGCCGCCGTCGCGGCCTCGGGCGCGGGCACGCGCGAGCCGCCGAAGAAGACCACGGTCGAGCGGATGCCGCGCTCGCTCATCACCAGTTCGGGCTTCAGGAGCTCGAGCTGGAGCCGCACCGGCCTGAGATCCTCGCGGAGGAGGAAGTCGAGGTCGGCGAAGGCCAGCCGGTAGGCGGGCGAGCGGGCCTGGGGGCTTTCGGGGAGGGCGCTGGTGCGGGCGGCATCCTCGCCGGCGCCGCGGAAGGGGCTGGTGCGCGCCTCGTCGTTCATCGCTGGCCACGCCCCTCGCTTGTCTTGCCCCAGCGCCCTCTATAGCCTCGCCGCCCGGAAAGGCCATAGCGGGGGCGGGGGCGGGGGCGATGGAGGACTGGCAGGCGCGGATCCGCGCCGCGGCGGCGCGCATCGCCCCCCATGTGCGGGTGACCCCCACGCTCGCCACCCGGGCCTTCGGCCTTGCCCTGCCGCTCGAGATCAAGCTCGAGCAGATGCAGCACACCGGCAGCTTCAAGGCCCGCGGCGCCTTCGCGACGCTGACCGCGGGCGCGCTGCCCGCGGCCGGGGTGGTCGCGGCCTCGGGCGGCAACCACGGCGCCGCCGTGGCCTTCGCCGCCCGCCGGCTGGGGGTGGCGGCGCGCATCTTCGTGCCGGCCATCGCGGGGCCGGCCAAGATCGCCCTCATCCGCCGCGCCGGGGCCGCGCTCGACATCGTCGAGGGCGACTACGAGGCCGCCGCCGCCGCCCATGCCGAGGCGAGCGGGGCGCGGCTCGTCCACCCCTACGACGCCCCCGAGACCGTGGCCGGGCAGGGAACGCTGATGGCCGAGTGGGAGGCGCAGGGGCTGGCCGCGGACACCGTCCTGATCGCCGTCGGCGGCGGCGGCCTCGTCGCCGGGGCGCTCGCCTGGCTCGGCGGCCGCCGCAGGGTGGTGGCGGTCGAGCCCGACCTCGCCCCGACGCTCGCCGAGGCGCTGCGCCAGGGGCGGCGGACCGAGGTCGCGGTCGGCGGCATCGCCGCCAACGCGCTCGGCGCCCGCCGCCTCGGGGCCCTCGCCTGGGACATCGTCCGCGCCCATGGCGTCCATTCGGTGCCGGTGCCCGACGCCGCCATCGCCGAGGCGCAGGCCGCGCTCTGGCGCGGCCTGCGCCAGTTCGTCGAGCCGGCCGGGGCGACGGCGCTCGCGGCCCTCCTCGCGGGGGCCTACCAGCCGGCGCCGGGCGAGCGCGTGGCGGTGCTCGTCTGCGGCGCCAACCCCGCGCCCGACCCCTTCCCGGGGTAGGGCGCACGCCCGGCCCCCCTGCCCCGTCAGGCGTCGAGGTTCGCGACGCTGAGCGCGTTCTGCGTCACGAACTCGCGGCGCGGCTCGACGAGGTCCCCCATAAGCTTGGAGAAGATGTCCTCGGCCTCGGCCAGGTCCTCCACCCGGACCTGGAGGAGGGTGCGGGCGGCGGGGTCGAGCGTCGTCTCCCAGAGCTGTTCGGGGTTCATCTCGCCCAGCCCCTTGTAGCGCTGGAGGGCGACCCCCTTCTCGCCCTCGGCCATCACCGCCGCGAGAAGGCCGAGCGGGCCGTCGACGGCCTGCTCGCGGTCCTTGCGCACGAGGCGGGCGCCGCTGCCGTAGGTCTCGCGCAGGCCCGGGGTGTGGCTGCCGAGCCGGCGCGCCTCGCCCGAGCGCAGCGCCGCCCCGTCGATCAGCCGCACCTCCTCGACCCCGCGCAGGACGCGGGCCAGGCGCAGCCCGTGGTCCTGGGTCGGCCGCCCCTGCCAGCCCTGCTCGTATTCCAGGGCGATGCGGTCGAGGCGGGCGGCGACGGCGTCCGCGACCCCCTGGGCGTCCTCGTCCATGCGCCCGGGCATGAAGGCGCCGGCGATCGCTGCCTGCTCGAGGATCGGGCGCGGGTAGTGGGTGGGGAAGGCCGCGAGGCTCCGGCGCACCGCCCGCGCCTCGGCGATGACGCGGGCGAGGTCGGCGCCGGCGATCTCCTCGCCGCTGCCGAGCCGGAGCGCCGCCCCCTCGGCCCCGGCGGTGACGAGG
This sequence comes from Paracoccaceae bacterium, assembly GCA_020846995.1. GTDB lineage: Bacteria > Pseudomonadota > Alphaproteobacteria > Rhodobacterales > Rhodobacteraceae > JAHDXW01. The sequence continues at coordinate 12,637 of JADLCV010000028.1, read as the reverse complement.
TAGTCCTCGAGCGCCGCCTGGTCCTTGAGGTAGACCTCCGAGCGGCCGCGGCTGGCCTTGTAGAGCGGCGGCTGGGCGATGAAGAGGTGCCCGCGGTCGATGAGGGCGGGCATCTGGCGGAAGAAGAAGGTCAGGAGCAGGGTGCGGATGTGGGCGCCGTCGACGTCGGCGTCGGTCATGATGACGATCTTGTGGTAGCGCAGCCTGCCGAGGTCGAACTCGTCATGGCCGATGCCGGTGCCGAGGGCGGTGATGAGGGTGCCGATCTCGGCGCTCGACAGCATCTTGTCGAAGCGCGCCCGCTCGACGTTGAGGATCTTGCCCTTGAGCGGCAGCACCGCCTGGTTCAGCCGCGAGCGGCCCTGCTTGGCCGAGCCGCCGGCCGAATCGCCCTCGACGAGGAAAAGCTCGGACTTCGCGGGATCGGTCTCCTGGCAGTCGGCAAGCTTGCCGGGCAGGTTCGCCACGTCCATCGCGGTCTTGCGGCGGGTCAACTCGCGGGCCTTGCGCGCCGCCTCGCGGGCAAGCGCCGCCTCGACGATCTTGCCGACGACCAGGCGCGCCGGCCCGGGGTTCTCCTCGAACCATTCGCCAAGCTTCTCGGCCACTACCGCCTCGACCACCGGCCGGACCTCGGAGGAGACGAGCTTGTCCTTGGTCTGGCTGGAGAACTTCGGGTCCGGCACCTTCACCGAGAGAACGCAGGTCAGCCCCTCGCGGGCATCGTCGCCGGCGAAGGCGACCTTCTCGCGCCGGGCGATGCCCGATTCCTGGGCATAGGCGTTGACGGTCCGCGTCAGGGCGGCGCGGAAGCCCGCAAGATGGGTGCCGCCGTCGCGCTGGGGGATGTTGTTGGTGAAGGGCAGCATCGTCTCGTGGTAGCTGTCGTTCCACCACAGCGCCACCTCGACGCCGATCCCCTCGCGCTCGCCGGCGATGATGATGGGGGCGGGGATGAGAGGGGCCTTGGAGCGGTCGAGCCAGCGCACGAACTCGCGCACGCCGCCGTCATAGTGGAGTTCGACCCGGAGCGGCTCGGCCGGGCGGTGATCCTCGAGCAGGATGTGCACGCCCGAGTTGAGGAAGGCCAGCTCCCGGAGCCGCGTCTCGAGGGTCTTGAAGCTGTAGTCGAGGTTCGAGAAGGTGCGCATCGAGGCGAGGAAGCGCACCTCGGTGCCGCGGCGGCCGCGGGCCTCGCCGGTGACGGCGAGGGGGGCGACCGGCACGCCGTGCTCGAAGCGCACGAAATGCTCGCGCCCCTGGCGCCAGATGCGCAGCTCGAGCCACTCCGAAAGCGCGTTGACGACCGAGACCCCGACCCCGTGCAGGCCGCCCGAGACCTTGTAGGCGTTCTGGTCGAACTTTCCCCCGGCGTGAAGCTGGGTCATGATGACCTCGGCCGCCGAGACGCCCTCGGTGGGGTGGATCGCGGTCGGGATGCCGCGGCCGTTGTCGGTGACGGCGATCGAGCTGTCGGCGTGGATCACCACCTCGATGCGGTCGGCATGGCCGGCGAGCGCCTCGTCGATGCCGTTGTCGACGACCTCGTAGACCATGTGGTGCAGGCCCGAGCCGTCGTCGGTGTCGCCGATGTACATCCCCGGGCGCTTGCGGACGGCGTCCAGCCCCTTGAGGACCTTGATCGAATCGGCGCCGTAGTCGGCGCCGGCGGGGGCGGCTTCGGCCATGCGGGGCGGTTCCTTGTCGGGTCCCGCGACTTATAGGGCCGGGCGCCGGGGATGTCACGGGCAGGACACCAGATTTTGTGTCATGCCATGAGGATGACGAGGCCCACGGCGACGAGGAGCGCGCCCGCCACGAGGTTGATGCGCCGGAGCGTCCGGGGCGAGGCGAGGATGGCCCGGGCGCGGTCGATGAGGAGCGCGAGCGCGAGGTTGCCCGCGAGCGGGATCGCGACCGAGACGGCGACGATCGCCAGGACATCGGCTGCCGTCGCCCGCCCGAGGTCGAAGAACCCCGGCAGCACGCCGATGTAGAAGAGGATCGCCTTGGGGTTGCCGAGGATCGCCGCGACCCCGGCGAGAAAGCCCGCGAGCCGCCCCGGCCGGGTCAGCCGGGTGTCGGCGGCGATCGCCCGGCCGGCGTGGCGGACGAGAAGCACGCCCATGGCGACGAACATCGCCGCGGCGATCCCACGCATCACCAGCATCGCCCCGGCGACCTCGCCGGCGATCCACGAGAGGCCGAAGATCGCGACCAGGGGCCACATGAGATCGCCGAGCGTGACCCCGACCGCGAGCGGCCAGGCCGCGGCGAAGCCGCCCGCGAGGGCGCGCGCGGTCAGGGCCACCCAGACCGGCCCGGGGGTGGCGAAGAGGACGAGGACCGCCCCGGCGTAGAAGGCGAGATCGAAGGCCGTGACGGTCACGGGGTGGCGGCGGAGGGGGCGGGAAGCGTCAGGCTGCCGTCGGCGGCGAGCGGCCAGAAGGGGTTCATGGCCACCTCCCAGACATGGCCGTCGGGATCGGACCAGTAGCCCGAATAGCCGCCCCAGAAGACCTCCTCGGGCGGCTTGAGCGCGGTGGCGCCGGCCGCGAGGGCGGCGGCATGGGCCGCGTCCACGGCCGCGCGGGTGGCGAAGTTCTGGGCGAGCGTCATGGCCCCGGTGCCGAGCGCCGCACCCGGCCGGCCCTGGTCGGCGGCCAGCGCCTCGCGCCCGAAGAGGGCGAGCGCCTGGCCTGCAAGCTGGAAGACGACGATGCCCTCGGAAGCCTGCGCCTCCCGCCAGCCGAGGCGGCCGTAGAAGGCCCGCGACCGGGGCAGGTCGGCGACGCCCAGGGTGATCAGCGTCACGCGCTGCGGGATCATGGCAGGGGCACCTCCGACAGATGCGACAGCCCGCCCGTCTCGGCCACCGCGAAGGCCTGGGCGCGGGCGCCGAGGCCCGCGAAAAGCTCCGGCCCGGTCCCGGTCAGGAAGGCCTGGGCGCCGAGGGCCGCGACCTCGGCATAGAGCGCCGCCCGCCGGGCGGCGTCAAGGTGGGCCGCGACCTCGTCGAGAAGGAGGACCGGCGGCGTTCCCGTCTCGGCCGCGAGCGCCCGCGCGTTGGCGAGGACGAGCGACAGCAGGAGCGCCTTCTGCTCGCCGGTCGAGCACCGCGCGGCCGGCATCGCCCGGTCGGCCCAGACCGCGGCGAGGTCGGCGCGGTGGGGGCCGGCGAGGGTGCGGCCGGCGTCACGGTCGCGCGACCGGCCGCGGGCGAGCGCCGCCGCCAGCGCCGCCGCGTCGGCGGGCGCCTCGACCCCCTCGGGCAGGGTGATGGCGAGGGCGGCGGCGGGAAAGGCCGTCGCCGCCCCCTCCTGGGCCTGCACCAGCCGCGCCACCGTTCGCGCCCGGTTGGCGGCGAGCACCGCCCCCGCCGCACCCATCCGGGCCTCGAGCGCCGCATACCAGAGGGGGTCGGCGGCGCCGTCGCGCAGAAGCCGGTTGCGCTCGCGCATCGCCTTCTCGTAGGCGACCGCGGCCTCGCCGTGGTCGGCATGGAAGCAGAGTGTCATGCGGTCGAGGAAGCGGCGGCGGCCCTCGGCCGCCTCGATCCACAGCCGGTCCATGGCCGGGGTCAGCCACAGCATCGGGCAGAGCCGCGCGAGTGCCGTCTGCGGCGCCGGCTTGCCGTCGATCCTGACCTCGCGTGCCGCCTCCGGTGCGGCCGAGGTCTCGAGCTCGTGGCGCCCGTCCTGGGCCGCGAGCACGGCCGCGACCTTCCAGCCGAGGGCGCCGGGGGCGCGGGCGAGTTCGGCCGGTGCGGCATGCCGCAACCCCCGGCCGGGGGAAAGGAGCGAGACCGCCTCGAGCACGCCCGTCTTGCCCGCCCCGTTCGGTCCGAACAGCACCACCGGCCGGCCATCGAGGGCAAGCCGCGTCGCGGCATGGCTGCGGAACTCCGCGAGCCGCAGCGCGGCCAGATGCAGCCGCCCGGCGGCGGGCGCCGTCACACCCGCATCGGCATCACGACGTAGACGGCCGTGGTGTCGGCTCCCTCGCGCATCAGCGTCGGGTCGCCCGCCGAGTTGAACAGGAAGACCGCGTTCTCGCGGTCGACCTGGCTCGCGATCTCGAGCAGATACTTGGCGTTGAAGCCGATCTCGAGGCGCTCGTCGCCGTAGGCGACGGCCAGCTCCTCCTGGGCGGCGGCGGTGTCGGGGGCGTTGACCGAGAGGATCAGCCGGTCGTCCTCGAGCTGGAGCTTGACCGCGCGGGCCCGCTCCGACGAGACGGTGGCGACGCGGTCGACGGCGCGGGCGAACTCGGCCGCATCGACCTCGAGCCGGCGGGCGTTGCCGGTCGGGATGACGCGGGCATAGTCGGGGAAGGTGCCGTCGATCACCTTCGAGACGAGCGTGATCTCGGGGGTGGCGAAGCGCACCTTGGTGTCGCTGACCGAGACCGCGATCGCCGCCTCGTCGTCCTCGAGAAGCTTCCTCAGCTCGCCCACCGTCTTGCGCGGCACGATGACGCCCGGCATGCCCTCGGCCCCGGCCGGCAGGGGGGCGTCGATCCGGGCGAGGCGGTGGCCGTCGGTCGCCACGCAGCGCAGGACCCGGGCGCCGCCCTCGCCCGCCGCCACATGCATGAAGACGCCGTTGAGGTAGTAGCGCGTCTCCTCGGTCGAGATCGCGAACTTCGACTTGTCGAAGAGGCGCCGCAGCGCCGCCGCCGGGGCGGTGAAGCTGCAGGCGAACTCGGACGAGGCCATGACCGGGAAATCCTCGCGCGGGAGGGTCGCGAGCGCGAACTGCGACCGCCCGGCCTGGATCGTCAGCCGCTCGCCCGCGGGGTCGGAGGCGAGCGCGACCTGCGCCCCCTCGGGCAGCTTGCGGACGATGTCGTGGAGAAGCGTCGCCGAGACCGTGGTCGCGCCGGCGCGGGCGACATCGGCCGCGGCCCGGCAGGTGACCTCGATGTCGAGGTCGGTCGCGCGCAGGCTGACCCGTCCGCCCTCGGCCTCGATCAGGACGTTGGCGAGGATCGGGATGGTGTTGCGCCGTTCCACCACCGACTGTGCCTGGGCCACTGCCCTGAGGAGCGCCGCCCGTTCGATCGCGATCTTCATCCCCGCCCCCCGCCCGTCCCGCCGTCCCGCCTCCCGCGGGCGCGGAACGGCAGTGTGTGCAAATGCCGCGCCGCGAGGCAAGGGCCATCCGCGCTTTCCCCCCGGGGAGGGCTCAGCTCTGCAGGATCCGCCGCAGCATCTCGACGTCCTCGGCGATCTGGGGGTCGGAGCGGCGCAACTCCTCGACCCGGCGGACCCCGTGCATGATCGTCGTGTGGTCGCGGCCGCCGAACCGGCGGCCGATCTCGGGCAGGGAGCGGCTGGTCAGCTCCTTGCAGAGATACATCGCCACCTGCCGCGGCCGCGCCAGCGTGCGCACCCGCCGCGGCCCGATGAGGTCGGCGAAGCGGACGTTGTAGTGCTCGGCCACCTTCTTCTGGATCTCCTCGATGGTGATGCGGCGGTTGAGCGTGCGCAGCATGTCGGCCAGCCAGTCTTGGGCCAGCTCGACCGTGATCTCGCGCCCGACCAGCGCCGCGAAGGCACAGAGCCGGTTCATCGCGCCCTCGAGGATGCGGACGTTGCTGTTGACCGAATGGGCGAGGAACTCGAGCACCCCGCGGGCGATCGTCACCCCCGGATACTGCTCGCGGAAGCTGTCGATGCGGCCCTGGAGGATGCCGAGGCGAAGCTCGTAGTCGGTCGGGTGGAGATCGACGACGAGGCCGCATTGCAGGCGCGTGGTGATGCGCTCCTCGAGATCCTTGATCTCGCCCGGGGCGCGGTCGGCCGACAGCACGATCTGCCGCTTGGCATCGACGAGGGCGTTGAAGGTGTGAAAGAACTCCTCCTGGGTCGAATCCTTGCCGGCGATGAAGTGGACGTCGTCGATGAGGAGCACGTCGACCGAACGGAAGAGGCTCTTGAACTCCATCACCGTCTTCGCGCGGAGGGCGTTGATGAAGCTGAACATGAACTTCTCGGCCGAGATGTAGAGCACGCGGGCGGCCGGGCGGCGGGCCTGCACCTCCCAGGCGATGGCGTGCATGAGGTGGGTCTTGCCGAGGCCCACGCCCCCGTAGAGGAAGAGCGGGTTGAAGCTCACCTCGGCCTGCTCGGCGACGCGGCGGGCGGCGGCGTGGGCAAGCGCGTTGGGCTTGCCGACGACGAAGCTGTCGAAGGTGTGGCGGGCGATGAGCGGAGCGCCGGGAAGCGATTCGTCCTCGCCCGAGCGCGGGCGGGCGGCCGGGGCGGGCCGCGCCGGCGGGGCCGGCAGGGACGGCCCGGCCGCGGGCGACGGCGGGGCAAGGCGCGCCTCGACCGCGTCGCGGCCCTTGCGCCCGGCCCGGACGGCAAACTCGACGCGGCTGACCTCGGCCCCCCGCGCGGCCAGCGCGGCCCGGATCGGCTCGGCGAAATGGCGGGCGACCCAGTCGGCGATGAAGGTCGTCGGGGCGTCGATCATGGCGACGCCGTCGCGGATGCCGGCGAAGTGCAGGGGCTCGATCCAGGCCATGACGTTGTTGCGGCCGATTCCCTCGGCGAGGGCATCGCGGGCCTGCTCCCACAGATCTGCGGTCATGCGGTCGCCATCCATCCAGCCCCGTCCGCCGGCCGCGCCCCCATGGCCGCGACCCGTTCCGCGCGCTTGTTCCGCGCGCTTTCCGTCCGCGCGCAAGCGGGACGCCTCGACGCGACCGCGTCGGCGGGGGAGATCGGTGAACTCGCGGCATCATGACGGGAGGCGGCTGGCACCGCCCCTCCGCTTCCGGCTCGCGCCGATGGCACCTGCAGACCGGCGGCCGGGCAGCCTGCCTCCGCAGGCCCGTCCGGCGCCGCCGGCGACTCCACCACGCCCCCCCGGACCGATGAATCGCCCCGGCAGGGTATCAAGCGCGTGCGAGCGGGCGCAACCGAACATCGTGCTTGACGCCCGCGGGGCGGGGCCGAATCCTCCCCGGCGGTGCGCTTGTGCCACCACCGTGCGGCGGCGCCCCCCTCCCGACGACGAAAAGGGGCGCACCCTGCGGCGCACCCCGTCGGCGAAGGGTCGCGGCCGGCCGGCGGCCGGCGTCAGCCCGGCAGGGCGTTCAGCCGGGTGGCCAGGCGCGAGATCTTGCGGGCGAGGGTGTTGCGGTGGACGACGCCCTTGGTGACGCCGCGCGCCATCTCGGGCTCGGCCGCGCGCAGGGCCTCGGCGGCGGCGGCGCGGTTGCCCGAGGCGAGCGCCTCCTCGACCCGGCGCAGGTAAGTGCGGATGCGCGACCGGCGCATCCGGTTCACGAGGCTGCGGCTGAGCGTCTGGCGCGCGCGCTTCTTGGACTGGGGCGTATTGGCCATCGGGGCTGGTTCCGCTTTCGGCTGTCGTCGGTCTGAGGCCGCGCCTATAGGCGGGAGCGCGGGCCGAGTCAACGGCCGCGGGCGCACCCCCCGCGGCCCGGCGGCGGGGCCCCGGGGTTCAGCGGTCGCGGAACTGGGGTTCGCGCTTCTCGAGGAAGGCGCGCATCCCTTCCTTCTGGTCCTCGGTGGCGAAGAGGGCATGAAAGAGGCGCCGCTCGAACAGCACGCCCTCGCGCAGCGTCGTCTCGTAGCTGCGGTTGACCGCCTCCTTGACCGCCATCACAGTCAGCGCCGACTTCTCGGCGATCTTCTGGGCCGCCGCCATCGCCTCTTCCATGAGCTTCTTTGCGGGCACGACGCGGCTCACGAGGCCCGACCGCTCGGCCTCGGCGGCGTCCATGAAGCGGCCGGTGAGGTGCATGTCCATCGACTTCGACTTGCCGACGAAGCGGGTCAGCCGCTGGGTGCCGCCGATGCCGGCGACGACGCCGAGGTTGATCTCGGGCTGGCCGAAGCGGGCCGTGTCGGCGGCGATGATGAAGTCGCACATCATCGCCAGCTCGCAGCCCCCGCCCAGCACATAGCCCGCGACGGCGGCGATGATCGGGGTCCGGCAGCGCAGGATGGCCTCGGTGTCGCGGGTGAAGTAGTCCGACGCGAAGACGTCGACGAAGCTCTTGGTGGCCATCTCGCGGACGTCGGCGCCGGCCGCGAAGGCCTTCTCCGACCCCGTGAGGATGATGCAGCGCACCTTGTCGTTGGCGTCGGCGGCGGTGACCGCCTCGCCAAGCTCGCCCATCAGCCGGGCGTTGAGCGCGTTGAGCGCCTCGGGCCGGTTGAGCCGGATCACCGCCACGTGGTCGATGATCTCGACCATCAGCGTCTCGTAGGCCATGGTCACTCCCTCGCCGGGTCCGGCCTCCGGCATAGCAGGCGGCCGCTCGCGATCAAGCTACCTCTGGCAGCGCGGGCAGTGGAAGCTCGACCGTCCCCCCTGGAGGGTGCGGCGGATGGTGCCGGTGCAGCCCGGGGTCGGGCAGGGCCGGCCCTCGCGGTCGTAGACGCGGAAGGCGTGCTGGAAGTGCCCAAGCTCGCCGTCGGCGTGGCGGAAGTCGCGCAGGGACGAGCCCCCGGCCGCGATCGCCTCGAGGAGGACGGCGCGGATCGCCGCCGCCAGCGCGGCGATGCGCCGGGGCGCGATGCGCCCGGCCGGGCGCCAGGGAGCGATGCCGGCCCGGTGCAGGGCCTCGGCGGCATAGATGTTGCCGAGCCCCGCCACCACGCGCTGGTCGAGGAGGGCGGCCTTGACGGGCGTCCGCCGGCCGGCCAGCGCGCGGGCGAGTTCGTCCGCGCCGAAGGCGTTGCCGAGGGGTTCGGGGCCGAGGGCGGCGAGGAGGGGGTGGGCGGCGAGGGTGGCGCTGGGCCAGAGGTCGAGGAGGCCGAAGCGGCGGGGGTCGTTGAAGGTGACGCGCTGGCCGCCCTCGAGGTCGAGGACGAGGTGGTCGTGGCGGCCCGGGGCGGCGTGGCGGTGGTGGTAGTCGCCGAGGACGGCGCCCGCGACGAGGATGCGCCCGGTCATGCCGAGGTGGATGAGGAGGGTCTCGCCGCGGTCGAGCCCGGCGAGGAGGTATTTCGCCCGCCGCCCGAGGCCCGTCACCCGCGCCCCCGCGAGGCGTTCGCCGAGGCGGTCGGGCAGGGGCGCCCTGAGGTCGGCCCGGCGGGCCTCGGCGGCAAGGATGCAGCGCCCCTCGAGGACGGGGGCGAGGCCCCGCCGCACCGTCTCGACCTCGGGCAGTTCCGGCATCTCCCCCGTCCCGCGCCCGGCACGGCGCATTGCGGCCTTCCGGCCTCGCCCTATAAGGGGGGCGGCCGGCGGCGGGAAGGGCGGGGCATGGGCGAGGACGAGGACGCGGCGGCCGCGGGCGGGGAGCGCGCCACCCATTTCGGCTTCCAGACCGTGCCCGAGGCCGCCAAGGCCGGCCTCGTCCGGGACGTCTTCACCTCGGTCGCCTCCCGCTACGACCTCATGAACGACCTCATGAGCGGCGGCCTCCATCGCCTCTGGAAGGACGCGATGATGGACTGGCTGGCGCCGCGGGCGGGCCAGCGGCTGCTCGACGTCGCCGGCGGCACCGGCGACATCGCCTTCCGCTTCCTCGCCCGCGCGCCGGAGGCCCGCGCGGTCGTCTGCGACCTGACCGAATCCATGCTCGTCGCCGGCCGCGCCCGGGCCGAGGCGGCGCGGCTCGCCGACCGCCTCGACTGGGTCGCGGGCGATGCCATGGCGCTGCCCTTCGCCGGGGCGGGCTTCGATGCCTGCACGATCTCGTTCGGGCTCCGCAACGTCACCCGCCCCGAGACGGCGCTGGCCGAGGTCTTCCGCATCCTGCGCCCCGGCGGCCGGCTCATGGTGCTCGAGTTCAGCCATGTCGCCCCCGCCCTCCTTGCCCGGGCGTACGACCGCTATTCCTTTGCCGTCATCCCCGCCCTCGGGGAGGTCGTCACCGGCGATCGCGCGAGCTACCGCTATCTCGTCGAATCAATCCGCCGCTTTCCCGACCAGGAGCGGCTGGCGGCGATGCTTCGCGACGCGGGCTTCGGCCTCGTGCGCTGGCGCAACCTGAGCTTCGGCGTGGCGGCGCTGCATTCGGGCTGGAAGCTCTAGGTGCGCGGCCCCCACAACCTCTGGCGGCTCGCGCGCATCGGCGCGACCTTTGCCCGCACCGGCGCGCTCGGCCTCGTCCTCGAGGCCTTCCGCGCCCCGCCGCGGCTGCGGCTCGCGGTCTGGGCGCTCGTCGGGCCCTTCCGCTGGCTGGGGCTCCGCGGCGACCCGGCGCTGCCGCCGGCGACGCGGGCGCTGACCGCGCTCGGCCCCGCCTACATCAAGTTCGGCCAGACGCTCGCCACCCGCCCCGACGTCGTCGGCCGCGAGCTTGCCGACCAACTCCGCTACCTCCAGGACCGCCTGCCGCCCTTCCCCACCGCCGCCGCCCGGGCGACCGTCGCCGAGGAACTCGAGGCGCCGGTGGCGACGCACTTTGCCGACTTCTCCGACCCGATCGCCGCCGCCTCGATCGCCCAGGTCCACCGCGCCCGGCTGGCCGCGACCGGCGAGGAGGTGGCGGTCAAGGTCCTGCGGCCGGGGATCGAGCGGGCCTTCCGCCGCGACATCGACGCCTTCCATTTTGCCGCCGGGCTGATCGAGACGATCCTTCCCGCCACCCGCCGGCTGCGGCCGATGGACGTCATCGCCCATTTCGAGGCGATCGTCGCGGGCGAACTCGACCTCCGGCTCGAGGCGGCGGCGGCCTCGGAATTTCTTGCCAACACCGGCGACGATCCCGGATTCCGGGTGCCGCGACCGCTCTGGCCGCTGTCGGCGCGGCGGGTGATGACGCTCGCCTGGGCCGAGGGCGCCGCCATGGGCGACCTCGCCGCCATCGATGCCATGGGCCACGACCGCCGGGCGCTGGCCGAGCGGGTGCTGCAGCTCTTCCTGCGCCATGCCCTCCGTGACGGCTACTTCCACGGCGACATGCACCAGGGCAACCTCAAGGTCGCCGCCAACGGCGACATCGTCGCCCTCGACTTCGGGATCATGGGGCGGATCGACGAATACACCCGCCGCGTCTACGCCGAGATCCTCTACGGCTTCATCCGCCGCGACTACCGCCGCGTCGCCGAGGTTCATTTCGAGGCCGGCTACGTGCCCGCCGACCGCGACATCGACGAGTTCGCCCGGGCCCTGCGCTCGGTCGGAGAGCCGATCTTCGGCATGGACGCGACCCGCATCTCGATGGCGCGGCTGCTCAGCTACCTCTTCGAGGTCACCGAGCGCTTCGGCATGCAGACCCGGACCGAGCTCCTGCTTCTCCAGCGGACGATGGTGGTCGTCGAGGGGGTGGCGCGCTCGCTTCACCCCGCGATCAACATCTGGGAGGTCGCCCGCCCGGTCGTGGAGGAATACATCCGCGGCAATCTCGGCCCCGGCGCCATCCTGCGCGACCTCTCGCGCACCGCGCGCGTCCTCGGCCGCTTCGGGCCGCGCCTGCCGCAGATGATCGAGACGGCGCTGATTCGCCAGGCGACGCTGCCGCCGCCGCGGCCGGCGGGCGGCGGGCGGGCGGCGGCGGGCTGGCTTATCGCCGGGGCGGCGGCGGGGGCGGCGGCGGTCTGGCTGCTCCTTGCCCCCTGAACGGCGCCCCCGGGGCGGCGGCCTCCCGGGCGGGCCGGGGGGCAACTCTCGCGTTCCGCGGCCCCGGGTCTCGGCGGATGCCTGCCCATCGCCGCCGCGGCGCCCGCGAAGGCGCGCTATGTGCTTGCCGCAATGCGGCTTCGCGACTAGGACCATGTCAACGACCGCCCCGCCGGCCGGTCCGGGCCCCCCGCCGGGGGGCAGCACGGCCAGCCTGCGGCTGAAAGGGACGGCGGACGATGGGGACGGGGGCCGGCTTGCTGCACAAGCGGATCTACCGGATCGCGGCCAAACTCAGCCGCAACCAGAAGCGCATCATCCTGCTGGTCATCGACTGCCTGCTCGTGCCGCTGGCGCTGATGCTCACGCGTGCCTTCCTGACCAACGGCGGCCCCATGGGCCAGCTCATGCCGCTCTCGCCGGCGGCCCTCCTCCTCCTCTGCGCCGCCGGCGCCGTCACCTCCGACATGCTCGGCATCCCGCGCATCAAGCTCAACGCCTACGAGATGCGGGCGACGCGCAAGACCGCGCTCTTCGCGGCGATCGTGGCGGCGGTGCTGGCCGTCCTCGACCAGGCGATGGCGATCGAGGTCACGGGGTCGGCGATCATCCTCTTCGGCATCCTCTTCTTCCTCCTGGTGGCGCTGTCGCGGCTGGCGATGCTGCACACGCTGATGTGGGTCTACCGGGTCGGACAACCCACCAGCCGGGTCCTGATCTACGGCGCCGGCACCACCGGCGCCCAGCTGGCCGCGGCCCTCAAGGCCCATGAGTCGATCGAGCCCGTGGCCTTCATCGACGACAACCCCGCGCTGCAGTCGCTGACCATCGCCGGACTGCAGGTGTTCCCGCCGACCCAGATCCAGCAGATCGTGGCCGAGCGGCTGATCACCCGTGTCCTCCTCGCCATGCCCTCGGTGTCGTGGCCGAAGCAGGCCGAGATCGTGCGGCGGCTCCAGAAGATGGGCCTCGACGTCCACGCCCTGCCCTCGTTCGCCCAGCTCGTGGGCGAGGAGCCCCTGATCGACAAGTTCCGCCCCGTCGCCCCCGGCCGCATGCTCGGGCGCGACCAGCTCGACGCCGAGGTT
>JADLCV010000027.1 GCA_020846995.1 Paracoccaceae bacterium | reverse complement strand
GCGGCTGGCCCTGCAAAGGCTGCCGACACGTTAGCCGCAGTTGAAGAAGATACCAATACGCCGGTTGTAACAGATGGGAGCCTTGAAGCAGTTCCCATGTCATCTGACGATAACCCGCCGCTTCCACTCGATATCGCTCTGCCTGAGCATATCGATTTCGAAAAGGCACAAGTCGCGCCTCCGGTTCCGAAAAAGCGAGCTGAAGCATCGCAAGGAACTGGCAGCAAGAAAAAAGGAAAGACAGACTACTCAGCCAGGCAAGCTGCAAATGATGGGGTAGGAAAGCTGGGAGAGGAGTTTGCCATGCGTTACGAAAAATGGAGACTCAAGGACGCGGGTGATCTTGCAGACAAAGTCGTTCATGTCGCCTTGGAGGACGATGGGGCCGGTTTTGATATCATCTCTCTTGAACCCGATGGCACAGAGCGGTTCGTTGAAGTGAAATCAACCACTGGAAAGGCAGAGAGCCTCTTCTTTGTAACGGATGCCGAACTTCGGAGGGCAAAGGAAGTTGGCGAAAAGTATGTGATAATGCGCGTTGTTGATTTGCCTGCCGACCCAAAATGCGTGGAAATTCGGTATCCTTTCGAAGGCAAGATCGATCTTGCTGCCGCCGTTTATGCGGCGTCGTTCAAGGGAGAGTAAGAAAACTTAGAACGGCGCTTTGCCGTCGTCCTCGACGTGGACAGTCGGGTTCGGCTCTGACCTCAGGCCGACTTCGTCGAGCAGCGAGACCGGCAGCTTGTCTTCACCGCCGAGGCTGATAGCGCGCAGGACCAAGTCGCGCAGCTTGTCGTGGTCCTTCTGCGTCTTGACCACGCCCGAGTCGAACAGGGCCGAGTGACGGCGAATGTCGGGTTCCAGCTTGCGCAGCACGGCGCGCAGGTCGAGCATCCGCTTGCGTTCGGCAGCGGCCTCGGCTTCTGCCATGGTGGCAGGGTCACGCTCCTGAGGGGCGTGAACGCGCAGCTTGCCTATGTCTCGTCCGCGGTTATTGTCTGCCATGACAAAGTGGTAGCAGAGCGGGTGGCAGCGTTCAATTGCTGTTGCACGTCTGCGCTCGCTCGTTTAAACGATCCGACGTGAGGCCCCAATAGCTCAGTTGGTAGAGCACCTGTTTCGTAAATAGGTGGTCGGCGGTTCGAGTCCGTCTTGGGGCACCATCATCATGCCGTTGCCAAATCACCCCGTTGTGCGGCATGATGCCGAACGAAAGTGGAACTTCGAGGGCGGCAGGCATGAGGTCATGAGCGGGCCATACGATCCGAGGGCAATCGCGAACCTCATGCTCGACGAGGCGGATCGGCGCGGTTGGAAGATCACGAACCTAGCCCTCCAGAAGCTGCTCTACTTCGCTCACGGCATCCACCTGACCAAGATGAAGCGCCCGCTTGTGTCGGGCTACTTCGAGGCATGGCAGTACGGCCCCGTGCATCCTGCCGTCTATCGGGCCTTCAAGCCGTCAGGTGCTGCGCCGATCATCAACCGGGCGGTCGCGAAAGACCCGCTGACCGGCAAGACGCGCGACCTGCCAAAGCCGACAGACATGGAAGTCATCGACCTCGTGTCTGACGTAATGCGGTCCTACGGGCACCTCCCACCCGGACGGCTTATCGATCTGTCGCACGCGAAGGACTCGCCTTGGTCGGTGGTGGTGGACAAAGCGCGAACAGATGTTGCTTTTGGGATGCGGATACCGGATGATGTGATCATTGACCGATTCCGCCACCATAAGGTGTCGGTCGGCACAAATCCTCGTGCAGGAGAACCGCCTAGTGACGACACGCCTTTTGCCTGACATTGACCTTGCCCGCATCGCGCCCCAGCGCGATGACATGAAGCGCAAGAGCTTGGAGCAGATGAAGGGCGGTTTCTCGACCTTCTCCTACAAGCCGGTTCGCGCCTGCTTCTCTGACATCTTCAACATCCAGCCCGATCTCGACTTGGGCGCAGCCGAGCCGACGCCTTGGGCTGTGATCGAGGCCGAGTTGCGCAAGCGCAGCCGGTCGGATGAGGAGTTCACCTTCAACAGGCGTGTCGCCTTGGGCCTGCACGACTTCACCCGTTCTGGGCGGGTCTTCGGGCGGCGGCACGAATTCTTCCCCCTGTCGATGGGTATGGGGCAGAAGGTCACTCTCTGGCTCCCCATGATTCTCGCCATCGACGAGCAGGCAAGCGCACTGTTCATCGAGCCGCGCCGGAACAGAGGCTTGAACGCTGAGGGTCGCCGGTTCGCCTTCTCGATGATGCACGAGCGCATCCGGGCTGCTGACGAGGACTTTGCCGACGTGCGGTTGACCATCGTCCAGTTTGGCGACCCGTCCGATGATCGGCGCGCAGTCAGGCTTCACACGGACGAGGGCGTCGAACTCTACTCCCGCGAGGAATTGGAGCAGATGGTCGCCTCGACCTATGAGATGTGGCGCGAGGTGCTGGAAGAACGCGAGCGGAAGGCGCGCGGTCGTGCGACCGGGACCGGCCCGCTGATCTGATGCGGCCTTGCAACATCCTTGCAACGAGAATCTGGCGCACGAAAAAACACTGAGTTATCAAGGCGGTTGGCGTCCAGCCCCTGTCATTCGTAATGATGGGGTCGGGGGTTCGAGTCCCTTCTGCGGCACCACCCCTTTCACTCGACGGGACGCGGCCTCGCGCGCGGGCGGGCCATTTCCCCCCCCCGGGCGGGGCCGCCAGGGCGGGCCCTCAGGCGGTCTTCGGCAAGCGATGGATCGCGGCGAGGAGGGCGGCCGTGTGGGGGTGGCGGGGGCGGGTGAAGATCTCGTCGGTCTCGGCCACCTCGACGAGGCTGCCGCCCTGCATCACCGCGACCCGGTGCGCGAGCCGGCGGACAACGGCGAGGTCGTGCGAGATGAAGAGGATCGCAAGCTTGCGCTCGCCCTGAAGGCGCAGGAACAGCTCGATGATGCGGGCCTGCACCGAGACGTCGAGGGCCGACAGCACCTCGTCGCAGAGGATCACGCGCGGCTCGGCGAGCAGCGCGCGGGCGATGGCGACGCGCTGGCGCTGCCCGCCCGAGAGCTCGGCCGGCAGGCGGTCGAGGTGCTCCTCCCCGAGCTCGACCCCGGCCAGCGCGCGGGCCCCGCGCCGGCGCGCCTCGGCCCCGCCGATGCCGTGGAAGACCGCGAGCGGGCGGGCGAGGATCTCGGCCACCGTGCGGCGGGGATTGAGCGAGGCGTCGGGGTTCTGGAACACGTACGGGAGGTCGCGCAGGTCGGCCCGGCGGCGGCGCGCGAGGGCCGGGGCGAGCGGGCGGCCGTCGTAGAGGACCTGCCCGGCCGACCGCGCGACGAGCCCGCAGAGCGCGCGGGCGGTCGTCGACTTGCCCGACCCGCTCTCGCCGATCAGCGCGAGCGTCTCGGTCGCCCCGAGCTCGAGGTCGACGCCCCGGACCGCGGGGCGCGGGCGGCGGCGCAGGAAGCCCGGGGCAAAGACGACCTCGAGCCCGCGGGCGGCGAGGAGGGCGGGCCCGCCGCGCGGCGCCGGGGCGGGGCCGTCGGGATCGGGGACGGCGGCGATCAGGGCCTTCGTGTAGCCGTCGCCGGGGTGGCGGACGATGGCGGCGGCGGGGCCGCATTCGACCAGGCGGCCGCGCTGCATGACCGCGATGCGGTCGGCGAGCGTCGCGAGGAGAGGCAGGTCGTGGGTGATGTGGAGCATGGCGACGCCGTGCTCGGCCCGCAGGCGGGCGAGAAGCTCGACGATCTGGCGCTGTACGGTGACGTCGAGCCCGGTCGTGGGTTCGTCGAGGACGATCAGCCCCGGCCGGCAGGCGAGCGCCATGGCGATGGCGATGCGCTGCTGCTGGCCGCCCGAAAGCTCGTGGGGATAGCGCCCGAGGAGCGCCGGCGGATCGGGGAGGCCGACGGCGCGCGCGAGTTCGAGGCAGCGCGCCGCGGTCTCGTCGGGAAGGAGGCCGAGGTGGCGGCGCAGCACCTCGGCGATCTGCGCGCCGGCGCGCATGGCCGGGTTGAGGGCCGTCGTCGGGTTCTGCGACACGAAGCCCACGGCCGCCCCGCGCAGGCGCTGGAGGGCGGCGCGCGGCAGGGCCAGGACCTCGGTCCCGCCGACGAGGACGCGGCCGCTGGCCACGGCGCCTGCCGCGACATGGCCCATCACCGCCTGGCCGAGCGTGCTTTTTCCCGATCCGCTCTCGCCCACGAGGCCGAGGATCTCGCCCCGGGCGATGGCCAGCGACACCTCCTCGACCGCGACATGCCAGCCGGCGGGAACCCGGTAGGCGATCGAGAGCCCGGCGATCTCGAGCGCCGGGGTCACGGGCCGCGCCCGGGGCCGGCGCGGCTGGCCATGGCCGAGAGCCCCTCGGTGAAGAGGTTGAGCCCGATCACCAGCGTCGCCAGCATGAGCCCGGGGCCGAAGACGGCCCAGGGCTGGGTCGTGAGGAGGTTGCGGTATTCGGCCATCATCAGCCCCCATTCCGGGGTCGGCGGCTTGAGCCCGAAGCCGAGGAAGCCGAGCGTGCCGACGAGGATCGGCGCATAGCCCGCCCGCACCGCGAACTCGACGAGAAGGACGCCGATGGCGTTGGGCAGGACCTCGCGGCGGGCGATCGTCCACGCCCCCTCGCCGCGCAGCCGGGCCGCGAGCACGTGGTCGCGGGCCACGACCTCGAGCGCCGCGGCCCGCGACATGCGGGCGACGCGCGGCAGGTAGACCGCGGCCACGACCCCGACGAGAAGCCCGGGCGAGCCCTGGAGCCCGGGCCCGGCCAGCGAGACGATGAGCAGGGCGAAGATCAGGAAGGGGATGGCGAGGAAGGCCTCGGAGAGGCGCATCAGCACCTCGTCGGCCCAGCCGCCCACGGTGCCCGCGAAAAGCCCGACCGCCGCCCCGAGCACGACCCCCGCGAGCGTTCCGGCCACCGACAGCGAGATGACGATCCACCCCCCCGCGAGGGCCCGGCTGAAGACGTCACGCCCCATCTGGTCGGTCCCGAAGGGATGGGCGAGGCTCGCCCCCTCGATCGGCATCCCGGCCATCATCTGGGCCTGCCCATAGGGCGCGACGAGGGGGCCGAAGCCGGCCATGAGCGCGTGCAGGACGAGGATCGCGAGGCCCCACCGCAGCGCCGCATGGGGCAGGCGGAGCCTCACCCGAGCGTCCTCAGGCGCGGGCTGGCGAGCAGCGCCCCGATGTCGGCGAGGAGGTTGACGAGGATGAAGATCGCCGCCGCCACCATGACGCCGGCCGTGATCACGGGCAGGTCGCGAAGCTGGAGGGCATCGACGAGGGCCGAACCGAAGCCCGGGAAGGCAAAGACCTTCTCCACGACGACGACGCCGCCGATCATGAAGGCGATGTTGAGGGCGGTCGCGTTCATCCACGGGATGAGGGCGTTGGGCAGGACGTGGCGCCAGAGGACGCGGCGGTCGCTCAGCCCCTTGAACTCGGCCATGCGGACGAAGTCCGCGCGATGGATGTCGATCAGGCTTTCGCGCAGGAGGCGGACGCCGTAGGTCGCGAGGAGCAGGCCGAGGGTCGCGGCCGGCAGGAGCAGCATGTGGAGATAGGCGCCCCAGCCCATCCCCGCGGTCAGTTGCACCATCGGCGGGAAGAGGGGCCAGATGACGGCGAAGGCGAAGAGCAAGAGGGTCGCCGACAGGAACTCCGGCGCCGAGAGGATGAGGACCGTCACGACCGTGATGGCGCGGTCGAGCGGGCCGTCGGGCCGGCGCGCCTGGACGAGCGCGGGCAGGATCGAGAGCGGCACGTAGAAGAGGAGCGCGAGCGCCGAGAGCGCGAGCGTGTGGAGGAGCCGCGGCCCGAGGAAGCCCGCGACCGGCAGGCGCGAGGCGAAGGAGGTGCCGAAGTCGCCCCGGACCGCCCCCCCCGCCCAGTGCAGGTAGCGCCCGACGAGCGGGCCGTCGAGGTTCAGTTCCTCGCGCAGGCGCGCGCGCGCCGCCGCCGGTGCCTCGCGGCCGAGGATGCGCGCCGCCGCATCCCCCGGCAGGCCCTGGACGCCGACGACGACCACGACCGACACCAGGACGAGCGTGAAGGCCGAGGCGACGAGGCGGGCGAGGATCAGGCGGAGGATGCGCATCGGCGCCACCTTCGGGACGGACGGCCCGGGCCGGGGGCGCCCGGGCCGGAGGCGCCGCTCAGTCGGCGCAGGTCAGGGTCTCGTAGTTGTAGATCGCGGCCGAGGGATGCGGCACGAAGCCCGTGCAGCCGGCGCGGAGCACGGCCGTGTCGACGAAGAACACGGGAATGATGATCCCGCCCTCGGTGGCGAGGATCTCCTGGGCCCGCTTCAGCATCTCGACGCGCTTGGCGGCATCGGTCTCGGTCCGGGCGCCGGTGACGAGGGCGTCGTATTCGGGGCTCTTCCAGCGGCCCTCGTTATATTCGGCCCCCGAGGTGAAGGTGTAGGCGAGCGCCTCGGGCGCGCTGCGGCCGTTCCAGCTGGACGAGAAGAAGGGCTTCTTCATCCAGATCAGGTCCCAGTAGCTGTCGGCGGGGTTGTTGACGACGTTGACCGTGATCCCCGCCCCGGCCGCCATCTGCTGGTAGACCTGCGCCAGCATGACGTAGCTCGGCCCGGCATCGGCGGTGTTCAGATCGACCGAGAGGCCGCCCGGATGGCCCGCCTCGGCGAGAAGCGCCTTGGCCCGGTCGAGGTCGCGGGCGATGGCGTCGGGGCGGTAGGCGAGCGGGTTGTTCGGGGCCACGGGGTTGTCGTTCCCGGGGACCCCGTTGCCGAGCAGCACGGTATCGACGATCTGCTGGCGGTCGATGACCAGCTTCATCGCCTGGCGCACGCGGACATCGTCGAAGGGCGGGGCGTCGGTCTGCATCGACAAGGTGAGATAGCCCCCGGCCGCCGCCGCGGGCACCGGGGTGACGCGGGCATCGCCCCTGAGCGTCGTCAGCGTCGCCGGGCCCGCGGCGAGGATCAGGTCGACGGCGCCGGCCTGGATGGCGGCGATCCGGCTCACCTCCTCGTTGATGACCTTGAGGTCGATGCATTCGGCCAGCGGCAGCCCCGGGCGCCAGTAGGAGGGGTTGCGCTGGAAGATGCGGGTGTCCTGGGCAAGGTCGTAGACATCCTGGACGAAGGGGCCGGTGCCGACTCCCTTCGCCTTCAGCCCCTCCGAGGTCGCGCCCTCCTCGACGATCATGGTGTACTTGTTGGCGATGAGGAGCGGCAGTTCCGCCACCACGTCCCGGGTGGTCATCGCCACCGTGTGGTCGTCGACGGCGACGATGCCCGCGGGGTCGAGGAACCCCAGAAGCCCCGCCCCGGGCGAGCCCGTCGCCGGGTCGATCAGGCGCCTGAAGGTGTAGACGACGTCGGCGGCCGTCATCGGCTTGCCGTCGTGGAAGGTGACACCCTCCTCGAGCGCGAAGGTCCAGGTCCTGCCGTCCGTGGACACCGACCAGGACTTCGCCAGTTCGGGCACCGGCTGGAAATCGGCATCGACGTTCACCAGCCGGTTGAAGACCAGGTTCTGCTGGTAGCTGTCGTCGTTGAGGTTGTTGAAGGCGGGGTCCATGGTCAGGCTGACGCCGCCGCCCTCGGTGCCGATGACCTTGATGCAGTCGGCGGTCACCGGCAGGGCGAGGGTCGTCGAGAGGAAGAGGCCGGCAAGCAGTGCGGTCGGGCGCAGGGTCGTCTCCATCGTCAGGTCTCCCGGTTGGCGTTCTTCAGGCGGTGGTTCGGGCCCGGGTTCCCGGGCCGGGCGGCGCCGCGCCCCCGCCCCGTCCGGCGGCGGGGCGGCGGGCGCTGCCGCGGGGGCGGCGGGCGGGCGGAACGGGGCCGGCAGGCTTCCGGTCATGCCGCGCCCCGGCTTTCGGGGCTGGCAAGAAGCGAGCGGACCATGAAGCCCGCGGCCTCGGAGATCTCGGTCTCGACGGCGCGGCGCGCCGCCTCGCCGTCGCCGCGGGCGAGCGCATCAAGGACCATGTCGTGCGTCTCGAGCCCGATCCCGAGCGTCAGCTCGGTGCGCATGGCGTTGAGATAGGGCCCGGCGCGCAGCCACAACCGCTCGATCATCGGCGCCAGCAGGGGCGAGCGGGCGGCGCGGTAGACGGTGAAGTGGAACTGGTAGTTCCAGTCGAGGTAATGCTCGGCCTGGCCGGTCGTCCGCACGGCCATCATCCGCGCCTGGAGCGCGTGCAGCCGCTCGAGTTCGGCCCCCGTCACGGTCCCGGCGGCCCAGGCCGCGGCCTGGCCCTCGATCGCCGAGCGGACGCGGCGGAGGTCGAGGAGTTCGTCCACCGACCGGATCGGCACCCGCGCGCCGCGATAGGGCTCGTCGCTCAGCGCCCCCTCGCCGACGAGGCGTTGCAGGGCGTGGCGCACCGGCAGCGAGCTTGTGCCGTATTCCTCCGACAGGCGCCGGACCACCATCCGCTCGCCCGGCTGCACGTCGCCCCGCATCAGGGCCTCGCGCAGGGCGCGGTAGACGGGCTCGTGGCTCGGGCCCTCGGGGGTCGTCTCGGCGGCCATCCCGCGTTCAGCCATGCGCCGGCCGCTCCGCGGGCGCCGGGGCGAGGCCGAGGATCGCGCGCGCCTCCTCCGGGGTCGCCGGCCGCTGGCCGAGCGTGCGCACGAGCGTCACCGCATCGGCCACGAGATCGGCGTTGGTGGCGAGGACGCCGCGGCTGCGATAGAGGTTGTCCTCGAGCCCCACCCGCACATGCCCGCCCAGCAGCACCGACAGCGCCGCCACCGGCAACTGGTCGCGCCCGGCCCCGAAGGCGACCCACCGGCTCCCGGCCGGCAGCATGTCGCGAAGCGCAAGGAGGACGCGCGCGTCGGCCGGCGCCCCCCACCGCAGCCCGAGCGCGAACTGCACGAGCGGCGGGGGCGCCACCAGCCCCTCGGCCTGAAGCGCGAGGACCGCCGTCAGATGGCCGAAATCGAAGACCTCGAGCTCGGGCTTGACGCCGAGCGCGCGGATGCGCGCGGCCATGCTGCGGATCATGGGCCAGGTGCTGACATAGATCTCGTCGCCCGTCCCGGCGTTGAAGCTGCCGCAGTCGAGGCTGCACAGGTCCGGCCGCAGCGCCTCGACATGGGCGAGGCGGGTGGCGGCGTTGACGACATCGGTGTCGGGCCCGACCGCCAGGGGATCGTCGGGGCCGAACACGAGCTTGCCGCCCATGCCCGCGGTCAGGTTCACGACCGCCGGGCAGCCCGCCTCGCGCAGCCGGCGGACGACCTCGGCATAAAGGGCGACCTCGCGGCTGCCGCGGCCGCTCGCGGGATCGCGGACATGGACGTGGACGATCGCCGCCCCGGCCGCGGCCGCGGCCATCGCGTCGTCCGCGATCGCCGCCGGCGTGACGGGGACGTGCGGGCTTTTCCCGGGGGTGTCGCTGTCGCCGGTCAGCGCGCAGGTGATGATGACGGGGCGGCTCACGCCGGGGCGTCCGCCCGTGGCAGCACGCTGCGGTGATCCTCGAGGAAGCGGTCGAAGGCGGAGACGAACCCCCCGACTTCGGCCTCGGAATGGGGGAGCGCAAGCGCGATCATCCCCCGCGGGGTCACATACTGCCCGGCGAGCATCATCTCGAGATGCCAGAGCCGGCCGGGCCTCGGGTCCGCGCCCTCGACGGTGGCAGGTGTCACCCGGCCCCGGGGCAGGAAGTGGAGGTTGAGGAGCGACCCGCAGCCGGTCGTCGAGGCGGCCAGCCCGCGGGCGTCGATGCGCTCCTGAAGCGCGATCCGCAGCCGGTCGCCGAGGGCGTTGAAGCGCGCCGACGCCTCGGCCGTCAGGACCCGCGTCAGCCCCTCGTGGCCGGCCGCCATCGACAGGATGTTGTTGTTGAAGGTGCCGCCATGGCCGAAGGCGCCCGGGGTCGCGGGATCGAAGCGGTCCATGATCTCGGCCCGGCCGCCGAAGGCCCCCGAACTCGCCCCGCCGCCGACATACTTGCCGAGCGTCATGAGATCGGGCGTGATGCCCGTCAGCGCCTGCATCCCGCGGTAGTGCAGGCGCGAGGTCATGACCTCGTCGAAGATCAGGATCGCCCCGATCTCGCCGGTCACCCGGCGCAGCATGCGAAGGAAGGCGTCGGTCGCGCGGATGCAGCCGCCCCCGCCCAGCATCTGCTCGAGGATCACGCAGGCGATGTCGTCGCGATGCTCGCGCAGCAGGGCCTCGGTCCCCTCGACGTCGTTGTAGTCGGCCATCAGCCAGGGGAACGGCAGGTTCAGCCGCGAGCCGCCATGGGCGAAGGTCAGCACCCCGCCGTGATAGCCCTCGCGCATCGCCACGACCTTGGCGCGCCCGGTCACCGCGCGCGCGGTCGAGATGGCCATGATGTTGGCCTCGGTCCCCGACTTGGTGAAGCGGACGCGCTCGAGCGCCGCGAAGCGGTCGACGAGCGCGGCGCCGAGGGCGGCCTCGAAGCGGTTCGGGCCGCCGAGGGCGATGCCGTCGCGGACGACCTCGATCAGCCGGGCCTCGATCTGGGGGTCGGAATGGCCGTAAAGCCCGGCCGAATACTCGCTGACGAAATCGACATACTCGTGGCCGTCGATGTCCGTCACCCGCACCCCCCTGCCGGAGGCGAGCGCGACCGGGAAGGGCGGATACCACATGACCGAACGGGTGTTGCCGCCGGGCAGGCTGGCCCGGGCCGCGAGGTGGCGCGCCCGGCTCTGCGGGTTGGCCGCGACATAGCGGGCCTCGGCGTCGGCGACGGCCGCGTCGAGGTCCGCGTTGGGAAGGTGGGTCGTCATCCTGGGCTCCAATAGTTGATCAACTTATTGCGCGCGAGCGCGGACGAGTCAACGGCCTTGCCGCCCCCGCCCCCTGCCGGAACAGCCAAGTCAGTCAGTAATTCATTGATAATGTTGCTTCATCAATCGAAGCGCGAAGATCGACTACAGATCATGGGCCCGCAGCGCCGGAGGTCCCTTCGACCGCAAACCCGATCCCGGTGCCGATAGTTGATCAAATATTCCCGGGCCTTCGCCGGGACCCGCACGGACCTGCGGCCCGGCCCCGCGGCCCGGCCGAGGCGGCCCCTCACGCCTCGATGCGCACCCCGGCCGCGCCCGCCTCGACCGTCCCGATCCGGCCGGCGAGCGGGCAGCCGGCGGCGCGGATGCGGGCGAGGATCTCGTCCGCCCGCCCGGCGGCGCAGGCGACAAGGAGCCCGCCCGAAGTCTGGGGGTCGGCGAGAAGGTCGCGCCGCCACCCGGGCAGCCCCTCAGGCAGCGTCACCGCGCCGCCGAGACCGGCCCAGTTGCGCCCCGAGGCCCCGGTCACGAACCCCTGCCGAGCGAGGGCATCGGCCTGCGCGAGGGCCGGCACGCTCGGATCATGGATGACGAGCGTCGCACCGGAGCCCCGCGCCATCTCGAGCGCGTGCCCGACCAGGCCGAAGCCCGTGACGTCGGTCATGGCGTGGACGTGGTCGAGGCGGCCAAGCTCGCCGCCGACCCGGT
>JADLCV010000026.1 GCA_020846995.1 Paracoccaceae bacterium | reverse complement strand
GCCATGCGCAGGAGGCTGCGGGCCTGCGGCAGCAGGCGGTGGCCGGCCGCGGTCAGCGACACGCCGCGGGCGTGCTGGCGGATGAAGAGCTCGACCCCGAGCAATTCCTCCATCTTCTGGATCGCCCACGACACCGAGGGCTGGGCGACGTTGGCGATCCGCGCCGCCTCGGCGATGCTGCCGGTCTCGGCGGCGGCGACGAAATAGCCGATCTGGCGCAGCGTCACCTTGAGCATGGGGTCTCCTCCCCGGAGGGCCGGCGGCCGGCCGAGGATAGAGGCCGCTTATGGGAAAACAAGAAAGAACACATTTTCGATATGGCCGCCGGCGTGCGACCTTCGCGGCTGCGCCGGACCCTCCCGGACCCGCGCGGGTCGGGCCCGCGCGGGGGTGCGTGACGGGAGCGAATGGGTTATGGTGCCGGCAGTCCGGGCCCGATGGCGGCTGGCGCCGGGGCGGGATGTGGCCTGGAAGTCCCGGGGGCAATCTCCGGGCGCGGGCAACGGGGAGGAGAGGCAATGTCCGGAATTCTGACACGGCGGCGCCTGGTGGCGGCGATGGCCCTCGGGGCGGCGGTGGCCCTGGCGCCGGTTGCGGTGGCCCAGGACAAGCCGAAGATCAAGCTCGGCTTCATCGGACCGCTCAGCGGCGGCAACGCGCCCCAGGGGCTCGGCGCCCGCAACGGCTTCCTGCTCGCGATCGAGCAGGCCAACGCCGGCGGCTATCCCTACACCGTCGAGGGCGTGGTCTACGACGACGCCTCCGATCCCCAGACCGGGGTCGGGGCGGCGACGAAGCTCGTCAACGATCCCGACGTGGTGGCCTCGATCGGGCACTGGAACAGCTCGGTGGCGCTGGCGACGATCCCGGTCTTCGACCGCTTCCAGATGCCGGTCATCATCTGGGGGGCGATCAGCCCCAAGATCACCGAGCAGAACCTGCCGATGGTGACGCGGGTGACGCCGACGCTCGTGACCGAGAACAAGCCGCTCGCGGCCTGGGCGGTGTCGGGCCTCGGGGCGAAGAAGATCGCCATCGTCGCCGACACGAGCGACTACGGGACGGCGAACGCGGCGGCCTTCGGGCAGTTCTTCGCCGAGGCCGGCGGCACGGTCGTCTCGACCGACCTCCTGCCGGTCGGGACGACCGATTTCCGCGCCGTCCTGACGCGGATCGCCGGGGCCGGGGTCGACGCGATCTACTTCGGGGGGGTCATCACCGAGGCCGGGCTCCTGCGCAAGCAGGAGGGCGAGCTGGGGCTGACGGTGCCGATGATCGGCATCTCGGGCTTCTACGATCCCGAGTTCATCGCCCTCGCCGGGCCCGCGGCCGAGGGGACGATGGTCAGCTATCCCGCCGCCCAGTCGAACCCGCGCCTCGACAAGCTTGATGCCGACTACACCGCCCGGGGCTTCGCCGAGCCCTCGAGCCCCTACACCAAATACGCCTACGAGGCGGCCAACATCCTGATGGCGGTGATCCGCGACAAGGGGATCGAGGACAAGGCGGCGCTGGCGGCGGCGATCCGCGCCATCTCCTACGACGGCGTCCTCGGCACCACGACCTTCGACGATCACGGCCAGACCCAGATCCCGGTCGAGGTGATCATCAAGATCGTCCGCAACGGCGAGTGGGTGACGCGCGAGTAGCGCCGTCCCCGCGGGCCGGGGGGCCCGGCGCCCCGGCCCGCACGCACCCTCGCGCCCGCGCCCCCACGGGCCCCGGGCCCGCCTGCCCGCGCCGGGGCCCGTGGGCGCGAGGGTGCGCGCGGCCGCCCGCGCAGCGGCGCCGGCGGCCCCTGCGGCCCCGGGGGAGAGTGCCGGGGGCGCCGAGGTGCCCCGGCCGGGAACGATCCTGCCCAAGCGGAGGTCGGGGTGGACGCGCTGGTCCTGCAGTATGTGATGAACTGGCTCGTGCTCGGCTGCATCTATGCGCTCGTGGCCCTGGGCTTCAGCCTCCTCTTCGGGGTCCTGAACGTGATCCACTTCTCGCATGGCGACGTCGTCATCGTCGCCCCCTTCGTGGTCCTCGCCGTCCTCCAGGGGCTGGTCGCGGCGATGCCGGCGGCGACGGCGGGGGCGCTCGCGCTGGCCCTGGCGGCGGCGATCCTGGCCGTCGGCATCCTCGGCGTCATCGCCGACTGGCTGGTGATCCGCCGCTTCCGGCGGGCCCCGGCGATGATGGCGCTGGTGGCGACGGTCGCGCTCGGCACCGTGGTGCGCGAACTCATCCGCATGTTCTACCCCCAGGGCAGCAATCCCAAGCCCTTCCCGCGGCTGATCGAGGCCCAGGTGGCGCTGGGCGGGGTGACGGTGCCGGTCTTCAGCCTGCTCGCCATCGCCGTGTCGGTGGCGATGATGGGGCTTCTCTTCGCGATGATGCGCTTCACGCCCCTCGGCCTGCGCATCCGCGCCGTCGCCGAGGACCGCGCCACGGCCCGGCTGATGGCGATCCGGCCGGGGCGGATCTTTGCCGCGACCTTCTTCGTCGCCTCGGCCGTGGGCGCCATCGGCGCCATCCTGTTTGCGAGCTATGCCGGGGCGGTACGCTTCGACTTCGGCATCCAGCTCGGCCTCATCGGCTTCTCGGGGGCGGTGATCGGCGGGCTCGGGAGCATGCTCGGGGCGATCCTCGGCAGCCTGCTCATCGCCGGCATCGACGTCCTCGTCCAGGCGACGATGGCCGAGGGGGCGTCCTACCGGCTCGTCTTCGCCTTCCTCCTCGTCATCCTCGTCCTCGTCCTGAAGCCCTCGGGCCTGCTCGGCCGGCCGGCGATCGAGAAGGTCTGAGCGCCATGGCCGCCGCCGCCCCTGCCCGCGCCGCGACGCTCGCCGACCGCGCCATCGTCGCCGCGGGCGAGGCCGGCGGCGCGCTCATCCTCGGCCTCTTCCTCCTCGCCGAGGACTGGCGGCTGATCACGGCCGTCCTCGTCCTCTGCGGCGCGGGCTTCGCCCTCCTCGAGCTTCGCCCGGCGATCGAGGAGCGCATCGTCGCGGCCTTCCGGCGGGCCCCCGCCACGGCCCTCGTCCTCGGGGCGGCGATCGTGCTGGCCTATCCCTTCGGCATGCAGGGCAACAGCTATGCCCTGCACCTCCTCGTCATCGCCCTTCTCTATGCCGTGCTGGCGCTCGCGCTCAACTTCCAGCTCGGCAGCGCCAACATCCCGAACTTCGCCACCGGCGCCTCCTACGGCATCGGCGCCTACGCCTCGGCGCTGCTCGCGCTCGAGTTCGGGGTCTCGTTCTGGCTGACGCTGCCGGTCGCGGCGGCGGTGGCGACGGTCTTCGGCTTCCTCCTCGGCTTTCCCTCGATGCGGACCCGCGACACCTATCTCGCCCTCGTCACCATCGCCTTCGGCATCGTCGTCCACCAGCTTCTCAACAACTTCGACTGGACAGGCGGGCCGAACGGGCTGGTCGGCATCCCCGCGCCCTCGATCCTCGGCCATTCCTTCGCCCGACCGATCGTGATCCTCGGGCAGCGGGTGCCGGCCCAGGCGAACTTCTACTACCTCGCGCTCGCGCTCGTGGCACTCGCCATCCTCGCCGCCCGCCGGCTGCACAACAGCCGCGTCGGGCTGGCCTGGAACGCGCTCCGCGGCGACGAACTCGCCGCCCGCTGCCAGGGCATCGACGTCGTCTGGTACAAGATGCTCGCCTTCGCCGTCGACGCCTTCCTCGCCGCCTTCGCGGGCTCGGTCTACGCCGCCTACGTCAGCTACATCTCGCCCGACAACTTCACCTTCCTCGTCTCGGTGACGATCATGACCATGGTCATCGTCGGCGGCATGGACAACAGCTTCGGCGTCATCGTCGGGGCCTTCCTTCTCACCCTCCTGCCCGAGAAGCTGCGCATCTTCTCGGACTACCGGCTGCTCTTTGTCGGCGTCGTCGTCATCCTCTTCCTCGTCCTGCGACCGCAGGGCCTCTTCCCGCAGCGCCCGCGCAGCTACGGGGCCTCCTGATGGCCGCCCCCTCCCCGCTGCTCGAGACGCGCGGCCTGACGATGCGCTTCGGCGGGCTCGTCGCCGTGCGCGGGATCGACCTCGCGCTCGGGTCGGGCGAGGTCCTCGCCGTCATCGGCCCCAACGGGGCCGGCAAGTCGACGCTCTTCAACCTCGTCTCGGGCCTCTATCGGCCAAGCGCGGGGACCGTGCACCTCGCCGGCGAGGACATCACCGGGCTGCCCGCCCACCGCATCGCCGCCCGCGGCATCGCCCGCACCTTCCAGACCAGCCGGCTCTTCGGCGACCTCACGGTGATCGACAACGTCATCATCGGCATGCACGCGCGGACCCGCACCGGCGTCCTCGACGCCCTCTTCCGGCCCCGCCGGGCGCGGGCCGAGCTTGCGGCGGCGGCCGAGCGGGCCGAGGCGCTCCTCGGCCTCGTCTCGCCCGACCTCCTCGCCCGCCGCCACACCCTCGCCGGCACTCTGCCGCAGGCCGACCGCCGCCGGCTCGAGCTGGCCCGCGCGCTCGCCTCCGGGCCCCGCCTCATCATGCTCGACGAGCCCTCCTCGGGCATGGACGACCGCGACACCGATGCCCTCGTCGAGGACATCGCCATGACCATGGCCGAGCGGCCGGGGCTGTCCTACATCATCATCGAGCACGACATGCGGCTCGTCGCGGCCCTGCCCGGGCAGGTGGTGGTGATCGACTACGGCGAGAAGATCGCCGAGGGCCCGTTCGCCGAGATCCGCCGCCTGCCCCGCGTCCAGGAGGCCTATCTCGGCCACAAGGCCACCCATGCCTGACCCGGTCCGACGCCCGCCCTGCCCCCCGCGCCGCCCCTGCCCGAGTCCGCCCATGCCTGAGGCCGCCCATGCTCGAGCTTGACCGCGTCTCGACCCGCTACGGGGCGGTGCCGATGCTGCGCGAGGTCTCGCTGCGGGTCGCGAAGGGGGAACTCGTCTGCCTCCTCGGCCCCAACGGGGCCGGCAAGAGCACGACCTTCGCCACCCTCTGCGGGCTGATCGCGCCCGAGGCCGGACGCGTCCGGGTGATGGGCCAGGACCTCGCGCGGACCCCGACCGAGCGCCTCGGGGCCCTCGGCGTCGGCGTCGTCCCCGAGGGCCGGCGGCTCTTTCCCTCGCTCACCGTGCGCCAGAACCTGCGCCTCGGCCACGAGGCCGCCGCCTGCGCCGTTGCCTTCGAGACCCGGCTCGAGGCGATGGGGGCGCTTTTCCCGCGCATCCGCGAAAGGCTCGGCCAGCCCGCCGGAACCCTCTCGGGCGGCGAGCAGGCGATGGTCGCCCTCGCCCGGGCCCTGATCGGCGAGCCGGCCCTCGTCGTCATGGACGAGCCCTCGCTCGGCCTCTCGCCCAAGCTCATCGACGAATACTTCGCGATCGTCGCCGAGATCCACGCCCGCGGCACCACCGTCCTGCTCATCGAGCAGAACGCCGAGGCCGCGCTCGCGCTCGCCGACCGCGGCTATCTCCTCATCCGCGGCCGCATCGCCGCCGAAGGCCCGAGCGCCGATCTCCTCCGCGACGACACCGTCCGCCAGCTCTACCTCTGAGCGGGGCGGGACGGGCGATGGCGTCCCAGCGGGCCCGGGCCGGACGGCCGATGCCCTCCCCGGCGCGGGCGGGCCGAGGGGGCGGAGGGGCCGGGACGGGGCGGGACGGGGTCGCCGGCCGCCGCCGGGCCGGCCCCGCCCGGGCGGCGCCGGGGGGCCGGGCCGGGGGCGCGGCGGGCGCCGGGGGGCCGGCGACGGCGGGGTGAGGGTCCTGCGCCCCGGGGGGGGCGCGGCAGGAGGGGGAGGAGAGACGATGCCGACGGCCGCGAGGAGAGGGCGCGATCCCCGCCACGACATCCTCTTCGAGCCGGTGCGGATCGGCCCGGTGACGGCGAAGAACCGATTCTACCAGGTCCCGCACTGCAACGGCGGCGGCTATCGCGACCCCTCGGCGGTGGTCGAGATGCGGCGGCTCAAGGCCGAGGGCGGCTGGGGTGTGATCTTCACCGAGCAGGTGGAGATGCACCCGACCTCGGAGATCACGCCCTTCATCGAACTGCGCCTGTGGGAGGACCGCGACCTCCCGGCGCTCGCCCGCATGGCCGCGGCGATGAAGGGCGACGGCGCCCTCGCCGGCATCGAGCTGGCCTATGGCGGGGTCAACGGCTCGAACCTCTACACCCGCGAGGTGCCGCGGGGGCCGATGAGCGCGCCCATCCTGACCTTTTTCAAGGATCCGGTCTCGACCCGGGCGATGGACCGGACCGATATCCGCGACCTCCGCCGCTGGCACCGCGACGCCTGCCTCCGGGCGCGGCGGGCGGGCTATGACGTCATCGAGCTTTACGGCGCCCACGGCTTCGGGGTCATCCAGCATTTCCTGTCGCCGCTCACCAACCAGCGCGGCGACGAGTACGGCGGCAGCCTCGCGAACCGCGCCCGCCTCTTCCGCGAACTCCTCGGCGAATGCCGCGACGCCGTCGGCGACACCATGGCGGTCGGCGTCCGCCTCTCGCTGCACGAGGCCGGCGGGCTCGAGAACGCCGAGGTGCGCGAGCTTGTCGCCATGCACGCCGAACTCCCCGACTTCTGGGATCTCGGGCACGGCAGCTGGGAGGCCTGCTCGGGCACCTCGCGCTTCGACGACGAGGGCTTCCAGGAGAGCCTCGTGCGCGGCATCAGGGATCTCACGCCGCGGCCGGTGGTGGGGGTCGGCCGCTTCACCTCGCCCGACGCCATGGTGGCCCAGATCCGCCGCGGCATCCTCGACTTCATCGGCGCCGCCCGGCCCTCGATCGCCGATCCCTTCCTGCCGCGGAAGATCGACGAGGGCCGGACCGACGAGATCCGCGAGTGCATCGGCTGCAACATCTGCGTCTCGGGCGACATGACGATGTCGATCAGCCGCTGCACGCAGAACCCGACCTTCATGGAGGAGTGGCGCAAGGGCTGGCATCCCGAGCGCATCGCCCCGCGCGGGGCGAGCCGGACCGTGCTCGTCATCGGCGCCGGCCCGGCCGGGCTCGAGGCCGCCCGCGCGGCCGGCCTGCGCGGCTACGAGGTCGCGCTCGCCGAGGCGGGCGACGAGCCCGGCGGCCGCGTCACGCGCGAGGCGCGGCTGCCCGGCCTCGCCGCCTGGGGGCGGGTGCGCGACTACCGCGTCCACGCCATCGGCCAGATGGCGAATGTCGCCGTCTACCGCGGCTCGGAACTCGGCGCCGGCGACGTCCTGGACTTCGGCTTCGAGAACGTCGCCGTCGCCACCGGCTCGACCTGGCGGCGCGACGGGGTGGCGCGCTTCAACCTCCTGCCGATCCCGATCGACACCGCCATGGCGGTCTTCACCCCCGACGACCTCATGGCCGGCCGGCTGCCCCCGTCCGGGCATGTCGTGCTTTACGACGACGATCACTACTACATGGGCGGGGTGCTGGCCGAGCTCATGGTCGCAAGCGGGCTGAGGGTGACGCTCGTGACGCCCGCGAACCTCGTCAGCGAGTGGACGCTCAACACCCTCGAGCAGCGCCGCGTCCAGGCGCGGATGATCGCGCTGGGCGTCGCCATCGTCACCGCGCAGGCGGTGACCGCGATCGGCGCGGGCGGGGTCACGCTCGCCTGCGCCTTCACCGGGCGCGCGCGCGATCTGGCCTGCGACGCCGTCGTCCTCGTCACCGCGCGGCTGCCTGCCGACGGGCTCTGGCAGGAACTGAGGCGGCGCGAGGGCGACTGGGCCGCGGCCGGGCTGCGGCGCGTTGTGGCGATCGGCGATGCCGATGCGCCGGCGCCGATCGCCTGGGCGACCTACGCCGGCCACCGCTTCGCGCGCGAACTCGATGCCGAGCCGGCGGGCGACGGGCCGGCCTTCCGCCGCGAGCTTGCGGAACTCTGGCCGGGGGAGGAGGGCCGATGACGACGGCGGGGGCAGGGGCGGCGCGACCCCGGGCGGGGGCGGGCGGGGCGGGGCCGGCGGCGGTCGCGTTGCGCGACGTCGCCAAGACCTACGGCCGCGGCGCCCATGCGGTCGAGGCCCTGCGCGGGGTGAGCTTCGAGATCCGCGACAACGAGTTCTTCACCCTCCTCGGTCCCTCGGGCTGCGGCAAGACCACGCTCCTGCGCGCCATCGCCGGCTTCGAGCAAGCGAGCGCCGGGGCCATCCTGCTGTTCGGTGCCGACATCGTCGATGTCCCCGCCCACCGCCGCCCGGTCAACACCGTCTTCCAGCACTACGCGCTCTTTCCCCACATGACGGTCGCGGCGAACGTCGCCTTCGGGCTGCGGCGCCTGCGCCGGCCCGAGGGCGAGATCGCCCGCCAGGTCGCGGCCATGCTCGCCCTCGTCAAGATGGAGGCGCTCGCCGACCGCCTGCCGGGCCAGCTCTCGGGCGGCCAGAAGCAGCGCGTGGCGCTCGCCCGGGCTCTCGCTCCGGCGCCCAAGGTGCTCCTTCTCGACGAGCCGCTCTCGGCCCTCGACCTCAAGCTCCGCCAGGCGATGCGCCAGGAACTGAAGCAGATCCAGGCGACGACCGGCATCACCTTCATCTTCGTCACCCACGACCAGGAAGAGGCGCTGTCGATGTCGGACCGCATCGCGGTGATGTCGGAGGGCCGGGTCCAGCAGATCGGGCCGCCGGCCGAGATCTACGAGCACCCCGCCAACCGCTTCGTCGCGGGCTTCGTCGGCGACGCGAACTTCATCCCCGCGACGGTCGTCGGGGAGGAGGGCGGCCGCGTCCGCTGCCGCACGCCCGCGGGCCTCGTCCTTGCCGCCGGGGCGGCGCCCTCCCCCCCGGGGGGGCGCGGGACGGTCCTCTTCGTGCGCCCCGAGAAGGTCGGGCTCGTGCCGGCGGGGCAGGGGACGGTCGAGGGGCGGGTGCGCGGGCTCCAGTATCTCGGCGATGCGGTCCTGATCGAGATCGACATCGGCGAGGCCCTCCCGCTCGTCGCCTCCGAGCGCATGGCCCGCCTCGGGCAGGCGGCGCGGCGCCCGGGCGACCGGCTCGGGGTCGTCCTCGATCCCGCCGCCCTCCAGCTCCTCGCGGGGTGAGCATGGCCCTCCTGCCCGCGCGCGCCCCGCTCCGCCGCACCCTCGGCCTCCTGCCGGCGGTCGCCATCATCCTTGCCTTCATGGTCGTGCCGGTGGCGATCATGGCGGTCTTCTCGTTTCTCGTGCCCAGGTCCTTCGGCGGGGTGGAGTGGACGTTCTCGACCGACGCCTACGTCCAGATCCTCTTCGAGCGCATGCTCGACGACAGCCTGCGCTTCAGCCCCGGCTACCTGATGATCGTCCTGCGCTCCTTCGGGCTCGCGCTGCTCGCGACCGTCTCCTGCCTGCTCGTCGGCTTCCCGGTCGCGTGGTTCATGGCCCGCCGGCCGCCGGGCGAGCGCAACCTCTGGGTCCTGCTCATCACCATCCCCTTCTGGACCAACCAGCTCGTCCGCACCTTCGCCTGGATCATCATCCTCGGCCGCAACGGCGTCATCGAGGCGCCCTTCCGCTGGGCCGGGATCCTCGATCAGGGCGCCACGCTCGGCCTCATGTATTCCAACCTCGCCATCACCGTCGGCCTCACCTACACCTTCATCCCGCTGATGGTGCTGCCGATCTACGCCAGCCTCGAGAAGCTCGACTTCAGCCTCGTCGAGGCCGCGGCCGACCTCTATTCCTCGCGCCTCGCGACCTTCCGGCGCGTCGTCATCCCGCTCGCCCGGCCCGGCATCATCGCCGGCTGCCTCCTCGTCTTCATCCCGAGCCTTGGCGCCTTCATCCAGCCCGACCTTCTCGGCGGCGGCAAGAAGCTCATGCTCGGCACCCTCGTGCAGTTCCAGTTCACGACCGCGCGCAACTGGCCCTTCGGGGCCGCGATCGCGATGGTGCTGCTCGCCCTCGTGATGGTGGTCCTGATCCTCCACGCGCGGGCGGCGCGCCCGCACCCGGCGCCCGGGGGCGGGCAATGACCGGCCCCCGCCCCGCCGCCCGCCGGCGCCGTCCCTTCGGCGAGGTGCCGGGGCTGGGCACGCTCGCGGCGGGCTTCCTCGTCTTCCTCTATGCGCCGATCGCCGTCCTCGTCGCCTACTCCTTCAACGCCGGCAGCATCGTCATGGTGTGGACGGGCTTCAGCACCGACTGGTATGCCCGCGCCTTCGCCAACGCCGACATCCGCCAGGCGGCGTTCAACTCGCTCGTCGTCGCCGTCACGGCGACGGCGATCGCGACCGTCGTGGCGACGCTTGCGGCCCTCGTCCTCGCCCGCGGCGGCCGCTTCCGGGGCAGCGAGGCCGTCCTCGGCCTCATCTCGCTGCCGCTGATGGTGCCCGAGATCGTCACCGCGGTCGCGGTCCTCGTCTTCTTCTCGGGCATCGGGCTCAACCTCGGTCTCGGCAACGTCGTCATCGCCCATGTCACCTTCTGCATCCCCTTCGCCTTCATGCCCATCCGGGCCCGGCTCGACGGCATGGACACGACCCTCGAGCAGGCGGCGCAGGATCTCTACGCCTCGGAATGGGCGACCTTCCGTCTCGTCACGCTGCCGCTCCTGATGCCGGGCGTGCTCGCCGGGGCGATGCTGAGCTTTGTCATCTCGATGGACGACTTCATCATCACCATGATGGTGGCGGGGGCCGGCGACACGACGCTGCCGGTCTACATCTACTCGATGATCCGCCACGGCATCACGCCCGAGGTCAACGCCGTGTCCTCGATCCTGCTTCTCGTCTCGATCGTCCTCGTCACCCTCTACTGGTTCATGACCCGGACGGGGCCGGGCACCGCCCGTCGCTGAACGACCCGCCGACCACCCCCACGACCGACCGACCCACCGACAGGGAGACCGCCATGCGAACGACCGCCATCCTTGCCACCGCGACCGCCCTTGCCTGCGCCGCCGGCCTCGCCCGCGCCGACGGCAAGCTCAACATCTACAACTGGACCGACTACACCGCGCCGGATCTGATCGCGAAGTTCGAGGCCGCGACCGGCATCGACGTCACCCTCGACACCTACGACACCAACGAGACGCTCCTGGCCAAGATGCAGGCGGGGGCGCGAGGCTATGACATCATCGTGCCGAGCCACAACTTCATCCCCATCTTCATCCCCGGGGGGCTGGTGCAGGCGGTGGATGTCGCGACGATGCCGAACTTCGCCAACGTCGATGAGCGCTGGCGCTTTCCGGCCTGGGATCCCGAGCAGAAGTATTCCGCCCCCTTCCACTGGGGCACCTCGTCGGTGGCCTACCGGCGCGACCTCCTCGGCCACGAGCTGACCTCGCTCAGGGACTTCTTCGAGCCGGCCGAGGAACTGCGCGGCCGCATCATGGGCTTCGAGACGCCCGAGGAGATCGTCAACCTCGGCCACCTCTACCTCGGCCAGGCGTTCTGCAACGAGAACCCCGAGGAAATGCAGAAGGTCCAGGACCTACTCGTGGCCCAGAAGCCCTACATCCTCGCCTACTCCTCCGAGGGCGTGAACGACCGCCTCATCAACGGCGACGCCATCATCGCCAACCAGTGGAACGGCAACGCCTTCCGCGGGCGGATCACGGCCGCCGAGCAGGGCAAGGACCTCGCCTATGCCTATCCCGTCGAGGGGGTCATCGCCTGGGCCGACGGGCTGCTTGTCCCGACGACCGCCGAGAACGTCGAGAACGCCAGGATCTTCATGAACTTCGTAATGGATCCCGAGAACATGGCGTTGCAGTCCGACTTCACGGGCTTTGCCGGGCCGATCACGGGCCAGGACGCCCACATGAGCGAGGAGCTGCGCGGGGCGCCCGAGATCGAGATGCCGGCGGACGCGAAGATGGTCTTCTCCTTCGCCTGCAACGCCGCCGCCCAGGGCCTGATCGACCGCGTCTGGACGAACGTCCTGCGCTGACGGCCGCGGGGCGCGGGCGGGCGGGCCGTGCCGGCCGCGGCGCCGCCCGCCCGCCCCCCGCGGGGGTCATAGACGCGACCTTGGCGGTGCAGAGATATTCCAGTCTTTATCTTGAAGCGCGGCCGGTGCGATTCTCCGCCCACCGCGTTCCTCGCGGAAGGGCGACTCGGGCAATGGGCGGGACAATGACGGCGGCTTGGCGGGTTGGGATCGACATCGGCGGCACCTTCACCGACGTGGTGGCCGTCGACGGGGCGGGCGGCAGCGTCCGCATGGGCAAGGTGCTGAGCCAGGCGGATCCGGTGGCGGGCATCGTCACCGCCTGCCGGTCGATCGGGATCGAACTGCCGGCGGCCTCCGACATCATGTATGGCACGACGATGGCCACCAACGCGATCGTCGAGGGACGCCTCGCGCCGATCGCGCTGATCGCGACCGAAGGCTTCGCCGAGGTCCTCGACATCGGCCGCCAGAACCGCCGCGAGCTTTACAAGATGGCGGTGACGCCACGCCCCGAGCCGCTCGTGGCGCGCGAGAGCCGGCTCGAGGCCCGCCAGCGGATGGATGCCGCCGGGGCCGAACTCACGCCCCTGACGGATGCCGAGATCGCCCGGCTGGCGGCCGCGGTCCGGGCGCTCGGCGTCGAATCGGTCGCCGTGTCGCTGATCCACAGCTACCTCAACGGCGACCACGAGGCCCGCATCGGCGAGGGGCTGAAGGGGGTCGTCCCCTTCGTCGCCCTCTCCCACCAGCTCAACCCCGAGCCGCGCGAATACGAGCGCACGAACGCGACGGTGATGAACGCGGCCCTGATGCCGCTCGTCGCGCGCCATCTCGAGCAGCTGATCGAGCGCCTCGGCGCGCGCACCGGCCTGCACATGTTCCACTCCGCCGGCGGCATGGCCTCGGCGGCCTCGATCGCCTCGCGGCCGCTCGCGCTCGCGCTGTCGGGGCCGGCGGCGGGGGTGGCGGCGGCGGCGGCCGTCGCCCGGCGCCTCGGCCTGCCGCGCGTCATCTCCTTCGACATGGGCGGCACGACGACCGACGTCAGCATCATCGTCGACGGCCGCATGCACATCGACAGCAACCAGCGCATGGCCGGCTATCCGATCCGCCAGATGATGGTCGCGGTCGAGACGATCGGCGCCGGCGGCGGCTCGATCGCGCGCCAGGATGGCCAGGCGGTGCGGGTCGGCCCCGACAGCGCCGGAGCCGATCCCGGCCCGGCCTGCTACGGGCTCGGCGGCACCCAGCCGACCGTGGCCGACGCCAACATCATCCTCGGCTACATCGAATCGGGCCGCCGGCTCGGCGGGTCGGTGCAGCTTGACGTCGCCAGGGCCGAGGCGGCCTTTGCCCCCCTCGCCCGGGCCTTCGGCACGAGCGTGCAGGGCGCGGCCCTGGGTGTCCGCCAGGTCGCCAACGCCAACATGGCCCGGGCGCTCCGCCGCGTCACGATCGAGCATGGGGTCGACGCCCGGACCTGCACGCTCCTCGCCTTCGGCGGGGCGGGGCCCATGCATGCGGTCTCGCTCGCGCGCGAGTTCGGCATCGGCAAGGTCCTCGTGCCGCGCTTCTCGTCGGGCTTCTCGGCCTTCGGCTGCATGACGGCCGAGATGAACTATGCCGAGCAGCGGCCCCTGCACATGCGGAGCAGCCGCTGGGACGCGACCGAACTCGCGTCGATCGCCGGGCGCATCGCCGAGCGCCTGAAGGAGCCCATGATCAAGGCCGGCTGTGCCCCCGAAAGCCTCAGGGTCGCGGTCGCGGGGCTCCTGCGCTACACCGGCCAGAGCGATGCTGTCGAGGTGCCGCTGGTCGCGCCCTACGACGTCCTGGCCACTGACCGGGCCTTCAAGGCGACGCACGAGCGGCTCTACGGCTTTGCCACCGACGAGGTGTGGGAGGTCGACACGCTGCGCGTCACCGTCTCGGCGCCGCCCAAGCAGACGCTCGCCACCCTGCCCGCGGAAGCGGTCGCGGCGAGCACCGAGCCCGTCGCCCGGCGCGCCTGCTGGTTTGACGGCGATCAGCCGCGCGAGACGCCCCTCTACGACCGCGACCGCCTGCCCGCGGGCCGGAAGATCGCCGGCCCCGCGATCATCGCCGACACCTGGTCGACGGTCATCGTCGAACCCGGCTCGACGGCCTGGGCCGACGAGCACGCCCATCTGCACATCGACCTGGAGGGTGGCCGCAAATGACCCGCGACGCCGCGCCGCGCCCCGACGCCTTCACCGTCGAGGTCATCCGCAACGCCCTGACCGCGATCGCCGAGGAGATGTCCCTCGTCATCATGCGCTCGGCCCGCTCGCCCCTCCTGCGCGAGGCGGGCGACCTTTCCTCGGCGCTGACCGACGCCGAGGGCGGGCTCATCGCCCAGGGCCGCGACATCCCCGCCCATCTCGGCATCATGGGCTCGACGGTGCAGGAGTTCCTCAAGCGCGTGCCGAAGTCGCGCCTGCGGCCCGGCGACGTCTGGTTCCTGAACCTGCCCGAGGTCGGCGGCAACCACCTTCCCGACGTCAAGGCGATCCGGCCCGTCTTTGCCGAGGGCGCGGTGCAGGCCTTTGCCGTCTCGCTCGCCCACTGGGCCGATGTCGGCGGGGCGCGGCCCGGGAGCTACGTCCCCGACGCCCGCGACGCCTGGCAGGAGGGGCTGCGGATCCCGCCGCTCCGGCTTTTCACCTCCGCCGGGCCCGACCGCGAGAAGCTTGACCTCGTCGTCGCCAACGTCCGCGGCGGCGAGGAGCGCGAGGGCGACATCCTCGCCCAGATGGCCGCCACGCGCTCGGCCGACGAGCGCCTCCAGGAGCTTCTGGCAAGCTACGGCGCCGCCACCGTGCAGGCGGCGATCGCCGACATCCACGACCAGTCCGAGGCCAAGATGCGGGCCGCCATCCGCGAGATCCCCGATGGCGTCTACGAGGGCGAGGATTTCCTCGACCACGACGGCATCGACGATCATCCGATCGCGGTGAGGGTGCGGGTGACGATCGCCGGCGAGGAGGCGACCTTCGACTTCACGGCCACCGACGACGCCGCCAAGGGGCCGCTGAATGCCACCCCCTTCACGGCCGGGGCGAGCGTCTTCTACGCCATGAAGGCGATCGCCGGGCCCGACATCCAGCCCAACGCCGGCTGCGGCCGGCCGCTCAAGGTCATCACCCGCCCGGGCTCGCTCGTCCATCCGCCGTGGAGCCGGCCGGTCGTCGGCGGCAACCACGAGACCTCGCAACGCATGGTCGACGCCATCTTCAAGGCGATGGAGCGGGTGGTGCCCGAGCGGCTCAGCGCCGGCGGCTCGACCACCTCGGGGCTTCTCCTCTTCGGCGGCACCGATCCGCGCACCGGCCTCTGGACGACGCTCTACGAGGTCCACGCCGGCGGCGAGGGGGCGCGCGCCGAGCGCGACGGCGGCCCGACCGCGCGGCCGCACATGTCGAACGTCATGAACACCCCGGCCGAGATCATCGAGACCTTCTATCCCATCCGCATCGAGCGCCAGGCCCTGCGCCCCGGCTCGGGCGGGCGCGGCCGCCACCGGGGCGGGCCGGGGCAGGAGCGGCACTACCGCATCCTCGCCCCCGAGATGGCGATGACGAGCATGGTCGAGCGGACGGTGATCCCGCCCTACGGGCTCCAGGGCGGCGAGCCGGGGCTGCCCTTCGAGATCGTCGTCGAGCGTGCCGACGGGCGCCGCACGGCGATCTCGGGCAAGACCCACGTCACCCTTCACGCCGGCGACTGCGTGATCATGAAATCGAGTGGCGGCGGCGGCTACGGCGCGCCCGAACAGCAGGCGAAAGGTCAGGAGAGGACATGAAACTCAAGGATCGCAAGGTCATCATCACCGGCGCCGCGCAGGGCATGGGCGGCGTCATCACCCGCCGGCTGGCCGAGGAGGGGGCCGAGCTCTTCCTCACCGCGCGCTCGCGCGGCCCCCTCGAGGAGCTCGCGGCCGAACTGCGCGCCAAGGGCGTCAAGGTCGACCTCAAGGAGGGCGACTGCACCGTCGAGCGCGACGTCAAGGCCGTGGTCGATGCCGCGCTGGCCTTCTTCGGCGGCCGCATCGACGTCCTCGTGAACGCCGCCGGCGCCACCGGCCCGATCGAGACCCCGGTCTGGGAGATCACGCCCGAGGACTTCAGCGACCTCCTGCGCAAGAACGTCATCGGTCCCTTCCTGCCGATGAAATACGTCATGCCGACGATGATCAAGCAGCGCTATGGCAAGGTCGTGAACCTCGGCGGCTGCTCGGGGATGCGCGGCTACCGCTACCGTGCGGCCTATTCGTCGTCGAAATGGGCGGTGCGCGGGCTGACCCGCACGGCCGCCCTCGACGCCGGCGAATACAACATCAACGTCAACGCCATCATGCCCGGCATCGTCGAGACGCCGCGGATGGAGAAGCTCTGCCGCGTCAAGGCCGAGAAGCGCGGCTGGACCTACGAGCAGGTCTACCAGGAGTATCTCGACGACATGCCGCTGGGCCGCGTCACCTACCCCGAGGACATCGCCAACGCGGTGATCTTCCTCTCCTCGGACGATTCCAAGAACATGACCGGCCAGGAGCTGGTGATCGACGGCGGCTGGTCGGCCTGACCGTCACGGAGGGCGATCCGGGCGCCGCGGGCCACGGGGTCCGCGGGCCCGGGCGATGGCGGGATGGTGTCCATGCGCGGCGGATGGCCGGAACATGCCGAGATCGTGATCGTCGGCGGCGGGGTCGCGGGCACGAGCCTCGCCTGGCAGCTGACGCGGCTGGGCAGGCGCGACGTCGTCGTCCTCGAGCGCGGGGCGCTGACCTCGGGCACCTCCTGGCATGCCGCCGGGCTGATCATGCAGCTCCGCGGCAGCCACGCCATGACCGACCTCTCGCGCCACAACGCCGCCGCCTACGCGACGCTCGCGGCCGAGACCGGATTCGCCACCGGCTTCAAGCAGAACGGCACCCTCGCCATCGCCCGCAACGACGACCGCCTGCACGAGCTTCGCCGCCGCGCCTCGATCGCCAAGACCTACGGCATT
The DNA here is from genome assembly GCA_020846995.1 of Paracoccaceae bacterium. Lineage (GTDB taxonomy): Bacteria > Pseudomonadota > Alphaproteobacteria > Rhodobacterales > Rhodobacteraceae > JAHDXW01. Next base: position 18,492 of record JADLCV010000026.1, on the reverse strand, counting down.
GCCGCCGATCTCGTCTCGCCGGCCGAGGCGGTCGGGCTTTATCCCGGGCTCGCGCGCGAGGTCGTCCGGGGGGCGATGTTCATTCCCGGGGACGGCCAGCTCAACGCCGTCGACACGGTGATGGCCTTCATGGGCGGGGCCCGCAAGGGCGGGGCGCGGGTCTTCGAGCACTGCCCGGTGACCGACCTTGCCCCGCTGCCGGGGCCCGGCCGCGGCTACCGCGTGACGACGCCCGCGGGCAGCATCGCCTGCCAGACGCTCGTCCTTGCCTGCGGCCTCTGGACGCGCGAGCTTGCCGCGCGCCTCGGCGCCGTCGTCCCGCTCAACCCCTGCGAGCACTTCTACGTCGTCACCGAGGCCCTTGACATCGCCACCCCGGGGCTGCCCGTCCTGCGCGACACCGACGGCTTCGTCTACGTCAAGGAGGATGCGGGCAAGCTCCTCGTCGGCGCCTTCGAGCCGCGGGCCAAGGCGCTTCCGCTCCGCGCCCTGCCGGCGCGGGCCGAGTTCATCGAGCTGCCCGAGGACTGGGACCATTTCGCCCTGCCCTACGGCGCCGCCTGCGAGGCGATCCCGGCCCTCGAGCACGCGGGCATCAGCCGCTTCATGAACGGGCCCGAGAGCTTCACCCCCGACGCCAACTTCGCCCTCGGCGAGGTGCCCGGACGGCCGGGGCTCTTCGTCTCGGCGGGTTACAACTCCGAGGGCTTCGAGATGGCCCCCGGGGCCTCCCGCGCGCTCGCCGAGTGGATCGTCGAGGGCGCGCCGACCATGGACCTCGTCGACGTCGACGTCGCCCGCTTCCATCCCTTCCAGATGAACGCCGCCTATGTCGAGGCGCGGGCGGCGGAATCGCTGAGCTCGATCTTCCATATGCACTGGCCGAACCGGCAGCGCCTCGCGGCCCGGCCGGCGCGGAAGAGCGCCCTCCACGACCGTCTCGCCGCCCGCGGGGCCTCCTTCGGCGAGACCCTCGGCTGGGAGCGCGCGAACTGGTATGCGCCCCCCGGCACGAGCGCCGGGGACGTCTATTCCTGGCAGCGGCCAAACTGGTATGCCGCGAGCGCGGCCGAATGCCGGGCGGTGCGCGAGAACGTGGCCCTCTTCGATGCCAGCTCGTTCGGCAAGCACCTCGTCGCGGGCAGGGACGCCTGCCGGCTGCTCCAGCGGCTCTGCGCCAACGACGTCGACGTCGCCCCCGGGCGCATCGTCTACACCCACATGCTGAACCGCCGCGGCGGCATCGAGGTCGACGTCACCGTCAACCGCCTCGCCGAGGACCGCTACATGGTCGTCTCCTCGGCCATGTTCCAGCCCCGTGACCGGGCCTGGATCGCCGGCCACATCGGCACCGACGAGCGCGTCGCGCTGACCGACGTCACCGCCCAGTGGTCGGTCCTGTCGCTGCAGGGGCCCCGCTCGCGGGCGCTCCTCCAGACGCTGACCGATGCCGACCTCTCGCCCGGGGGCTTTGCCTTCGCCACCTCCCGCGAGATCGATCTCGGCTTCGGCCGCGTGCTCGCGAACCGGCTGACCTTCGTCGGCGAGCTGGGCTGGGAGCTCTACATCCCGACCGAGTTCGTGCAGGACATCTACGACCGCATCGTCACCGCGGGCGCGGACTTCGGCCTTGCCCATGCCGGCTACCACGCCATGGAGCACCTCCGGCTCGAGCGCGGCTACCGCGAGTTCGGCCTCGACCTCACCCCCGACGACACGCCCTACGAGGCGGGTCTCGGCTTCACCGTCAGGCCCGACAAGCCCGGGGGCTTCATCGGCCAGGAGGCGGTTGCCCTTCAGCGCGGCCGGCCGCTCGAGAAGCGCCTCGTGCTCTTCCGCCTTGAAGACCCGGGCCCGGTGCTGCACAAGGACGAGCTGATCCGGATGAACGGCGCGATCGTCGGCTACCTGCGCTCGGGTGCCTTCAGCTTCACGCTCGGGCATGCCGTGGGCATGGGCTACGTCCGCCACCCCGGGGGAGTGACCGCCGCGCTCCTGGCCGGGAACGCCTTCGAGATCGAGATTGCGAACGAGTGCTTCCCCGCGCGGGCATCGTTGCAGGCGTTCTTCGACCCCGCCGGGGAGAGGACACGGGTCTAGGCGCGGCCGCATGAGGGATGACGACATGAAGCACAATATGCCCAACTCGCTGCAGGCCCGGGATGTGAGGTTCCACCTCCACCCCTTCACCAACCTCGCCCAGCACGAGGAGGCGGGGCCGCTGGTCTTCAGCCGCGGCGAGGGGATCTACGTCTACGACGACGACGGCAAGCGCTACATCGAGGGGCTCTCGGGCCTCTGGTGCGCCTCGCTCGGCTTCTCCGAGAAGCGGCTGGTGGCGGCAGCGACGCGCCAGCTCGAGAAGCTGCCCTTCTACCACAACTTCGCCTCCAAGGCGGTCGAGCCCTCGATCGAGTTGGCCGAATACCTGATCGAGCACGCCCCGGTGCCGATGTCGAAGGTGTTCTTCACCAACTCGGGTTCCGAGGCCAACGACACCCAGGTCAAGCTCGTCTGGTATTACAACAACATCCTCGGCCGGCCGCAGAAGAAGAAGATCATCGCCCGGCGCGGCTCCTACCACGGCATCACCGTCGCCGCGGGCAGCCTGACGGGGCTCAAGCACTCCCACCACGGCTTCGACCTGCCGCTGCCGGGCTTCCTGCACACCGACAGCCCGCACCGCTACCATTTCGGGCTCGAGGGCGAGAGCGAGCGGGAATTCACCGCCCGCCTCGCCCGCAACCTCGAGGAACTGATCGCGGCCGAGGGGGCCGACACCATCGGCGGCTTCGTCGCCGAGCCCTTCCAGGGCGCGGGCGGGGTGATCCTGCCGCCGGCAGGCTATTTCGAGGCGATCCAGCCGATCCTTGCCCGCCACGACATCCTCTTCATCGTCGACGAGGTCATCAGCGGCTTCTTCCGCACCGGCGACCGCTTCGGCACCGAGACCTTCGGCCTCACGCCCGACATGATCACCGTCGCCAAGGCCCTCTCGGCCGCCTACCAGCCGATCGGCGGGGTCATGGTCAACGAGAAGGTCTACCAGGTCATCCTCGAGGGCAGCCGCAAGTATGGCCAGTTCGGGACCGGCTTCACCTATTCGGGCCATCCCGTGCCGGCGGCGGTCGCGCTCGAGACCCAGCGCATCTACGACGACCTGAGGATCGGCGACCACGTCAAGGCCGTCTCGCCGCGCTTCCTCAAGCGCCTCGGGGCCCTCGGCGACCATCCCCTGGTCGGCGAGGCGCGCGGCCTCGGGCTCATCGGGGCCGTGGAACTCGTCGAGGACAAGGCGGCGCGGCGGAACTTCGACGCGGCCCGCAAGGTCGGGCCGCGGCTGATGGCGCTCGCCGCCGGGCACGGGCTGATCGTCCGCGCCCTGCCCAACGACGCCGTCGCCTTCTGCCCGCCGCTGATCATCACCGCGGCCCAGATCGACGACATGTTCGACCGCTTCGGGCGCGCGCTCGACGATCTCGCGGGCGAACTCGCGACAGCCTGAGGCGCGCGTGACGGAACTGGCGGGCGCCCGGGCGCCCGCCGCGAGCTGGCGGAGGAGGGCGCGATGGTTGCGACCGGCAAGTGGAGCGTCGCCGAGGACCTGAACCTGAAGATGGTCATCGGCGGCCAGCGGCTCGAGGCGTCGAACGGCGCCCGCCTGACGACCGAGGACCCGGCGACCGGCCGCGTCATCGGCAGCTTCCCGGCCGCCACCGCCGACGACGTCGGCCGCGCGGTCGAGAACTCGCGCGCGGCCCTGAAGGGCGACTGGCGGCGGATGACGCCCGCCGCCCGCGGCCGCGTCCTCGTGCGGGCCGCCGCCATCCTTCGGCGCGAGGCCGACCGGCTCGCCCGCATCGAGACCCTCGACAGCGGCAAGCCCCTGCGCGAGGCGAAAGCCGACCTCGAAACCTCGGCCGGCTACTTCGAATACTACGGGGGCTTCGCCGACAAGCTCGAGGGCACGAGCATTCCCCTCGGCCCCGACTACATGTCCTTCACCCTGCACGAGCCGGTCGGCGTGACGGCCCATGTCATCCCCTGGAACTTCCCCCTGACGACGACCGCCCGCGGCGTCGCCCCGGCCCTCGCGGCCGGCTGCACCGCCGTCGTCAAGCCGGCGGCGCTGACGACGCTGACCTCGCTTCTCCTTGCCGACGTCCTCGACGAGGCGGGGCTTCCGGCCGGGGTCTACAACGTCGTCCCCGGCCGCGGCAGCGAGGCCGGGGCGGCACTCGTCGCCCACCCCGACGTCGCCCATGTCACCTTCACGGGCTCGGTGGCGACGGGGCAGGGGATCATGCGGACCGCCGCCGACCACGTCGCCTCGGTGACGCTCGAGCTGGGCGGCAAGTCGCCCGTCGCGGTCCTCGCCGATGCCGATCTCGGGGCCGCCGTCGAGGGCACGCTCAAGGCGATCTACATGAACGCGGGCCAGGTCTGCTCGGCCGGCTCGCGGCTCGTGGTCGAGCGCAAGGTCCATGCCGCGATGATGGAGCGCCTCGTGCCGCGGGTGGCGGCGATGGAGGCCGGCCACGGCCTCGACGACGCCGCGATCGGGCCCATGGTCTCGGCCGAGCAGGTTCAGATCGTCGCCGACTACGTCGAGGACGCCCGCCGCGCCAACAGCCTCGAGATCCTCGTCGGCGGCCGCAGGCTCGCGCCCGCGGGGCTCGAGCGCGGGCATTTCTACGCCCCGACCATCATCGACGACGCCCCCCGCAGCGCCCGCGTCGTCCAGGAGGAGATCTTCGGCCCCGTCCTGACGGTCCAGATCGTCGATTCCCCCGAGGAGGCGATCGCCGTCGCCAACGACAGCCCCTTCGGCCTCTGCGCCGGCATCTACACCCGCGACATCGCGCGCGCGATGGCCTTCGCCCGCGATGTCGATGCCGGGCAGGTGTTCATCAACCAGTATTTCGCGGGCGGGATCTCGACCCCCTTCGGGGGCACCAAGATGAGCGGCTTCGGGCGCGAGAAGGGGCTCGCGGCACTGGCGAGTTACTACCGGGTGAAGTGCATCACGACCCGGCTGTGAGGGCCCCGGGGGGGGCGGCGGGACGGCAAGGGAGGGCAGGGTGAAGCCGGCGGCATTTGCGTATCATCGACCCGCGAGCCTCGAGGAGGCGCTCTCGCTGCTTGCCGTGCACGGCGCCGAGGCGCGGGTGCTCTCCGGGGGCCAGAGCCTCGTGCCGCTGATGAACATGCGCATCCTCTCGCCCGCGGTCCTCATCGACATCAACCGCTGCCGCGAGCTTGCCTACATCCGGCGCGAGGGCGGGATGATCGCCTGCGGCGCCCTTGCCCGCCAGGGCGAGGCGGAGGCGAGCGGGCTGGTTGCCGCGACCCTGCCCCTGCTCGCCTCCGCCCTTCCCCATGTCGGGGTGCGGGCCAGCCGCAACTTCGGCACCCTCTGCGGCAGCCTCGCCCATGCCGACCCGCTCGCCGAACTGCCGAGCGTGGCGGCGGCGCTCGAGGCGCGCTTCGTCATCGCCTCGGCCCGCGGCCGGCGCGAGGTCGGGGCGGAGGCGTTCTTCGTCTCGGCGCTCACGAACTGCATCGAGCCCGACGAGATGCTCGCCGAGGTGCGCTTTCCGGTCGCCGCCGCGGGGGCGCGCACGGCCTTCCTCGAGGTCGCGAACCGCGGCCACGGCTTTGCCGTCGCCGGCGTCGCCGCCACCCTCGAGGTCGATGCCGCGGGGCGCTGCGCGGGAGTGCGGTTGGCGGCGATGGGGGCAGGCGACACGACCGTCAGGCTTGCGGCGGCCGAAGCGCTGATCGAGGACGAGGGGCTCTCCGCGGCGGCGATCGCGGCCGCGGGCGAGGCGGCGCGGGCGGCCGTCGAGCCGACCGCCGACGTCCATGCGAGTGCCGAGTACCGGGCCGGGCTGATCGGGGTGCTGGTGGGCCGCGCGCTCCGCGCGATGGCGGCGGCGGGTCCCCGATGAGCGGCCGGGGAGGGGGGAGGGACAGGCGATGAGCAGGGCCAGGGTCACGGTGCGGCTGACGGTCAACGGCCGCGCCTATGTCCGCGAGGTCGAGCCGCGCTATCTTCTCGCCGATTTCCTGCGCCACGAGCTTGGCCTGACGGGGACGCACATCGGCTGCGAGCACGGGGTCTGCGGCGCCTGCACGGTCCTGATCGACGGCAAGACCGGGCGCAGCTGCCTCCAGTTCGCCGCCGCCCTCGACGGGGCCTCGATCACGACCGTCGAGGGCATCGCCGGCGAGGGTCCGCTCCATCCCGTCCAGGAGGCCTTCCACGAGGCCCATGCCCTCCAGTGCGGCTACTGCACGCCGGGCTTCCTGATGACGACGATCGAGTTCCTCGCCGCCAACCCCGACCCCACCCGCGACCAGATCCGCCAGGCCCTGACCAACAACATGTGCCGCTGCACCGGCTATCTCAACATCATCGAGGCGGTCGAGGACGCGGCGCGGCGGCTGCGCGCGCAGGAGGGCGGGGCATGAGGGAGATCGAGGACTTCACCCTGATCGGCAAGACCATCCTGCGCCGCGAGGACAGCTACCTCCTGCGCGGCAAGGCCCAGTTCCTCGACGACCTGCCCGAGCCGAGGGGCCTCATCCACCTCGCCTTCGTCCTCAGCCCCCACGCCTCGGCCGAGATCCTCGCGATCGACACCGCGGCCGCCCGCGCGCTGCCGGGAGTGATCGACGTCCTCACGGGCGAGGATCTCGCCGCCGACGTCCCGCCCTATGCGCCGGTGATCGAGCTTGCCGGCTACCGCGGGGTGGCGCGCCCGGTCGTGGCGCGCGGGCGGGTGCGCCACGTCGGCGAATACGTGGCCGTGATCCTCGCCGAGAGCCCCTATGCGGCGCAGGACGCCCTCGACCTCGTGGGCGTCGAATACGAGCCGCTGCCGGCCGTGGCGACGATCGCCGACGGGCTCGCGCCCGGGGCGCCGGTCGTCCACGAGGCCCTCGGCGACAACGTGATCTTCCGCACCCGCTTCGCGACCGAGGGCTTCGAGGCCCGCTTCGCCGCGGGCGAGGTCGTCCTCGAAGAGGAGTTCAGCCTCGGCCGGGTGACGGGGGTGATGATCGAGCCGCGCGGCTGCATGGCCTGGCCCGACCCCATCGCCACCGGCATCACGCTCTGGACCTCGACCCAGATCCCCCACATCGTGCGGACGGCGATCGCCGAGCACCTCGGGATGGCTGAGGCGAACCTCCGCGTGGTGACGCCGGCGGTGGGCGGGGGCTTCGGCACCAAGTGCCACCTCTACCCCGACGAGATCCTCGTCGTCGCGCTCGCCCGCCGCTACGGGCGGGCCGTCAAGTGGGTGCAGGACCGCCGCGAGGATCTTCTGACCAACGTCCATGCCCGCGAGCACGTCCTGCGGCTCCGGGTGGCGGTCGGCCGCGACGGGGTGATCGCGGCCGCCGATCTCGACGTCCGCACCAACTGCGGGGCCTATCCCAACCACCCCTTCTCGCCCACGCTCGAGGCGACGGCGGCGGTGCGGATGATGCCGGGGCCCTACCGCATCCGCGCCTACCGCTACGAGGCCGCTTCGGTCCTGACCCACACCGCTCCGACCGGGGCCTATCGCGGCACCGGCCAGCCCTCGGCCTTCCTCGCCATCGAGGGGATGATGGACCGCATCGGCCGCCGCCTCGGCCTCGACCCCGCCGAGGTCCGGCGGCGCAACGTCGTCCGCCCGGAGGATTTCCCCTACGTCAACGTCGTCGGCGTGCGCTACGACACCGGGAGCTACCTTCCCTCGCTCGAGCGCGGGCTCGAGATGATCGGCTACGACGCCTTCCGCCGCGCCCAGCCGGCCGACCGGCTGGTCGACGGGCGCTATCGCGGCATCGGCATCTGCAACTACACCGAGGTGTCGGGGACCGGCGCGCCGGGCTGGCGGGTGCGGGGCTTTGCCCGCATGCCGGGCTTCGACAGCTCGCGCGTGGTCGTCGAGCCCGACGGGCGGGTGGCCGTCTACGTCAGCCAGGCCGACGCCGGGCAGGGCCACTTCACGACCTTCGCCCAGATCGCCGCCGACCGCCTCGGGGTGGCGTGGGAGGACGTGACGGTGATCGAGGGCGACACCGCCAAGACCCCCTACGGCACCGGCACCTTCGCCAGCCGGGGCTCGGTCGTGGGCGGGGGCAGCGTCATCCGCGGCAGCGCCAAGGTGGGCGAGAAGATCCGCCGCATCGCCGGCTACATGCTCGGCTGCGAGCCCTCGCGGCTCGCCCTTGGCGGCGGCCGCGTCTTCGACCGCGACGATCCCGGCCGCGGGCTGACCCTGCGCGAGGTGGCCGAGACCGCCTATTCGATGAACAACCTTCCCCTGCCCCAGGGCGAGGAGCACGGGCTCGAGGCGACCGACTACTACGACCCGCCAATGGTGACGATGGCCAACGGCACCCATGTCGTCGAGGTCGCGGTCGATCCCGACGACGGGCGGGTGGAGATCCTGCGCTACGCGGTCGTCCACGACTGCGGGCGCGTCATCAACCCGAAGATCGTCGCCGGCCAGGTCCACGGGGCGACCGTCCAGGGCATCGGCGAGGCGCTGATGGAGGAGATCGTCTACGACGGCGGGGGCCAGCACCTGAACGCGAGCCTCCTCGACTACCTCATCCCGACGGCGATGGACGCCCCCGACCTCGCGCTCGGCCACATCGAGACGCCGAGCATCGACACCGTGGCGGGCATCAAGGGGGCGGCCGAGGGCGGGCTCACGGGGGCGGTGCCGGCGATCGCCAACGCCGTCGGCGATGCGCTCGCGGGCCTCGGGGTGTCGATCACGCGGGTGCCGCTCCGGCCCTCGACGATCGTCGGACTGATCGCGGCGGCGCGGGCGGCGCGCGCAGGGGCGGCCTGAGTGGCGGCGGGGGGGGCCCGGCCCCGCTCTCCCTCTCCCACCCTCCCCGGTCGCGGCGCCGGCCGCCGCCGCCGCGCGGAACCCGGCCGGGGCGGGGGCCTCAGCGTTCCTTCACATAGGGGATGCCGCCCGCCCGGGGCGGAATCGCCTTGCCGACGAAGCCCGCGAGGATGACGACGGTCAGGATGTAGGGCAGGGCGTCGATGAACTGCGAGGGCACGACGACGACGCCGAGGTCGAGCCGGGGATAGCGCGTCGCCACCGCCTGGAGGAAGCCGAACAGCATCGTCGCCCCCATCGCCGGCCACGGCCGCCACTTGGCGAAGATCAGCGCCGCCAGGGCGATGAAGCCGCGCCCGCCCGACATGTCCTTGACGAAGCCCGCGCCGAGGGCGGTCGCGAGGTAGACCCCGGCGAGCCCGCAGAGAAAGCCGCAGATCATCACCGCCGCAAAGCGCAGGCCGGTCACCGAGACGCCGGCGGTGTCGACGGCGGCCGGGTTCTCGCCCACCGCCCGCAGCCGGAGCCCGAAGCGGGTGCGAAAGAGGATCCACCAGGTCGCCGGCACGGCGAGGGCCGCGACATAGACGAGGAGCGCGTGGCCCGAGATCACCCGCGCGTAGAAGGGCCCGACGACGGGGATTGTCGCCGCCGTCTCGGCGAAGGGAAGGGCGATCGACTGGAAGCGCGCCGCCCCGGTCAGGGCCGGGGTGCGCCCGCCGAGGGCGAAGACGTCCTGGGCGACAAGGACGGTCAGCCCGGCGGCGAGGAAGTTGATGGCCACGCCGGCGATCAGCTGGTTGCCGCGGAAGGTGATCGAGGCGACCCCGTGCACGGCCGCGAGCACGAGGGAGGCCCCGACCCCGGCCGCGAGCCCGACCCAGGCCGAGCCGCTGACCGCCGCGAGCGTCGCCGAGGCGAAGGCCGCAGCCAGCATCTTGCCCTCGAGGCCGATGTCGAAGACCCCCGCCCGCTCGGAGAAGAGCCCCGCGAGGCAGGCGAAGAGGAGGGGCGTGGCAAGCCGGATCGCGCCCTCGAGGATCGACAGGATGGCGGCGTAGTCCATCAGCGCCGGCCCCGGATGGCGACGAAGAGGCGGGCGAGCGGCGCCCGCACCATCTCGTCGAGGGCGCCGGTGAAGAGGATCACGAGCGCCTGGATGACGACGATCAGCTCGCGCGTGATCGAGGTCCAGAACTCGAGCTCGGCCCCGCCCTGGTAGAGGAAGCCGAAGAGGAGCGCGGCCAGCACCACCCCCACCGGGTGCGACCGGCCCATCAGCGCCACCGCGATGCCGATGAAGCCCGCCCCCTCGGAGACGTTCATCACCAGCCGCTGGGCCTCGCCCATGACCGTGTTGACGGTCATGAGCCCGGCGAGCCCGCCCGAGATCAGCATCGCCCAGAGGGTGATGCGCACGGGCGAGATGCCGGCGTAGCGGGCGGCGGGCTCGGACTTGCCGAAGGCGCGGACCTGGTAGCCGAGCCGGGTGTGCCAGAGCAGGATCCAGACGAGGAAGGCAGCGACGAGCGCGAGGACGAGGGCGATGTTGGCGGGCGTGCGCGGGTTGAAGGGAATGCCGACGGCGCCGAGGATGTGGGCGAGTTTCGGCACCACGGTCGCGGCGGCAAAGCGCGCGGTCGCCGGATCCATCTGGCCCGCTGGCTTGAGGACATTGACGAGGAGGTAGTTGAGGAGCGCCGCGGCGATGAAGTTGAACATGATCGTCGTGATGACGATGTGGCTGCCGCGCTTCGCCTGGAGCCAGGCGGGGACCAGCGCCCAGAGCGCCCCGAAGGCCATGGCACCGAGGACCGCGGCGGCGAGCGCCACCGTCCAGTGCGGCCAGGCGACGTTGAGGAGCACGAGGGCGACGCCGAGGCCGCCGAGCGTCGCCTGCCCCTCGCCGCCGATGTTGAAGAGCCCGGCATGGAAGGCCACCGCCACGGCGAGCCCGGTGAAGATAAAGTTGGTGGCGTAGAAGAGCGTGTAGCCCCAGCCGTAGGTCGAGGCGATCGCCCCCTCGACCATCAGCCGCATGGCCTCGAGCGGGTTCTCGCCGATCGCGAGGATGACGAGGGCCGAGATGGCGAAGGCGATGACGATCGAGATCAGGGGCACGAGGACCGCGTCGGCCCATTTCGGCAGCGCCTCCATCAGCCGGCCTCCCTTTCGGCCCCCGGCACGACGCCGGCCATCATCAGCCCGAGCTCGCGCTCGTCGGTCGCCTCGGGCAGGCGCTCGCCCATGATGCGGCCGTCGAACATGACCGCGATGCGGTCGGCGAGCGAGAGGATCTCGTCGAGTTCGACCGAGACGAGCAGGATCGCTTTGCCGGCGTCGCGAAGCGCGATCAGGCGGCGGTGGATGAACTCGATGGCGCCGATGTCGACCCCTCGCGTCGGCTGGCCGACGAGGAGGAGGTCGGGGCTGCGCTCGATCTCGCGGGCGAGGACGAGCTTCTGCTGGTTGCCGCCCGAGAAGCGCTTGGCGGCGAGCCAGGGGTCGGGCGGGCGGACGTCGAAGCGGCCGAGCTTGCCGCGGGCGTCCTCGCGGATGCGGCGGTTGTCCATGAGGAGGGCCCCGCGCTGGTAGAGGGAATCGTGGTGGTAGCCGAAGGCGATGTTCTCCCAGGCCGCGAAGTCCATGATGAGGCCGAGGCGCTGGCGGTCCTCGGGGACATGGGCGATGCCCGCGGCCCGGCGCGTCTGGCCGTCGGCGTGGCGGCCGGAAAGGTCGATCTCGGCCCCGTTCATGCGCACCCGCCCGCGCCCCCGGGCATAGCCGCCGAGCACCTCGAGAAGCTCCGACTGGCCGTTGCCGGCGACGCCGGCGATGCCGAGGATCTCGCCCGCGCGGACGGCGAGCGAGATGCCCTTGAGCCGCTCGACCCCCTTGCGGTCGGTGACGCGGAGGTCGTCGATCTCGAGCACCGGCCGGCCCGGGGTGGCCGGGGCCTTCTCGACCTCGAGCAGGACCTTGCGGCCGACCATGAGCTCGGCGAGTTCCTCGGGGCTCGTGTCGGCGGTCCTGAGCGTCGCCACCATCTCGCCCCGCCGCATGACGCTGACGCTGTCGGTCGCGGCCATGATCTCGCGCAGCTTGTGGGTGATGAGGACGATCGTCTTGCCCTCGGCGCGGAGGTTCGCGAGGATGCGGAAGAGATGGTCGGCCTCGGCCGGGGTCAGGACCCCGGTCGGCTCGTCGAGGATCAGGATGTCGGCCTTGCGGTAGAGCGCCTTGAGGATCTCGACCCGCTGCTGGTGGCCGACCGAGAGCTCCTCGATGACCGCGTCGGGCTCGACCTGGAGCTCGTAGTCGCGCGCGAGCCGCGCCAGTTCCTCGCGGGCGCGCGCGAGCGAGGGGGCCAGGAGCCGCCCCTCCTCGGCGCCGAGGATGATGTTCTCGAGCACGGTGAAGTTCTCGACCAGCTTGAAGTGCTGGAAGACCATGCCGATGCCGGCGCGGATCGCGGCCTCGCTGTCGGGGATGGCGACGCGGGCACCGTTGATCAGGATCTCGCCCTCGTCGGCGCGGTAGAAGCCGTAGAGGATCGACATCAGCGTCGACTTGCCGGCGCCGTTCTCGCCGACGATGCCGTGGATCGTGCCGCGGGCGACCCGGACCGAGATCGCCCGGTTCGCCTGCACCGGCCCGAAGGCCTTGGAGATGCCGCGGAGTTCGATCGCGGGGGCGGCCGTGTCGGGCCGCCCCCCGGGGCCGGACGTCGCCCTGCCGGCTTCCATTCAGCTCAGAAGGTGATCGCCGGGCAGCTGTCGTCGCTCATGTAGTCGTGGACCTTGAGCGTGCCGGCGATGATCGCGGCCTCGGCCTCGGCCACCTTCGCCTTCATGGCGTCGGTGATGAGGGCGGCGTTGTTCTCGTCGAGCGCCCAGCCGACCCCGCCGGCCGCAAGGTCCATGACCACGATCCCGGTCTCGACCGCGGGCCCGGCCTTGAAGACCTCGTAGGTGGCGTTGTCGACGCGCTTGAGCATCGAGGTCAGGACCGAGCCGGGGTGGAGGTGGTTCTGGTTCGAGTCGACGCCGATCGAGTAGACCCCGGCATCGGCCGCCGCCTGGAGGACGCCGATCCCGGTCGCTCCGGCCGCAGCATAGACGACGTCGGCCCCCTGGTCGATCTGCGAGCGGGCGATCTCGCCGCCCTTGACGGGGTCGGCCCAGGCCGCGGGCGTCGTGCCGGTGAAGTTGGCGATGATCTTGGCATTGGGGTTCGCGGCCAGCACGCCCTGGGCGTAGCCGCAGCCGAACTTGCGGATGAGCGGCACGTCCATGCCGCCGACGAAGCCGACCGTGCCCGACTTCGACGCCATCGCCGCGAGCAGGCCGACGAGATAGCTGCCCTCGTGCTCGGCGAAGATGATCGAGCGGACGTTGGGCAGGTCGACGACGCCGTCGATCAGCGCGAAACGGGTGTCGGGGTAGTCGGGGGCCACCTTCTCGAGCGTCGCCATGTTCTGGAAGCCGAGGACGACGATGGGGTTCGAACCGGCGTCGACCATGCGGCGGACGAACTGCTCGCGCTGGGCCTCCTGCTGCATCTCGATGTCGCGGTAGCTGCCGCCGGTCTCGGCCTTCCAGCGCTCGGCCCCCCGCCAGGCGGCCTCGTTGAACGACTTGTCGAACTTGCCACCCATGTCGATCACGAGGCCGGGCTCGGCCAGGGCGGCGCCGGCTGTCAGCGCGACCGTGGCGGCGGCGCCGAGAAGGCTTTGCATCAGGGTCATGGAGGTCTCCCGGTGTGGTTGCGGGCGCGCCGGAAGGGGCGCCCGTTCTGCAAACGGATCTCTTGCGGATCACCGCCATAAGGCCGCAGCCCGGGCGAACGGTCAACAGGATTCTGGGTCTGCCGCGGGGGCCGCGCCGGGGGCCTCGAGCGACTTCGCAAGGACGATCGCGTCGGCCGCGGCAAGGCCGGCACGGGCCACGTAGTAGCCCCGCCGGCGGCCGGCCTCGCCGTAGCCCGCGGCGGCGTAGAGGGCGCGGGCGGCGAGGTTGTCGGCCGCGACCTCGAGGACGAGGCGGCGGGCCCCGCGGGAAGCCGCCGCCGCCTCGCAGGCGGCAAGGAGCCGGCGGCCGAGGCCCTGGCGGCGGGCCCGGGCGGCGACGGCGAGGGTCAGGAGTTCGGCCTCGCCGGCGGCGACGCGGCCCAGCGCGAAGCCTTCGGGGGCCGAGGCAAGGATGGTCGAGGGGGCGGCGAGGAGGGCGGCGAACTCGGCCGCGCTCCAGGGGCGCGGGCGGACGAAGACGGCCGCGTGCAGGCGCGCGAGCGCGGCCGGGGTCACGGCCGGGGTCACGGGCGGGGTCACGGGCGGGGACGGGGGGGCGGGGACGCCATCGGCCGGGCAGCGGCGGCACGCAGGTCGAGGGGCGCCGGCCTGGGCCCCGGCGCCGCCCGCCGGCGGCGGGCCACGGCGGCGTTGGCGGGGGCGAGCGGGCGGGCCGGGGCGCGATGCGGCCCGCCGGTCAGGCGGGAAAGCTCCGCCGCCCCGTCGCCCGCGACGGCAAGGCCCGATCCCCGCCATTCCGCCGGCACTTCGCCCTCGGCGAGCAGGACGGGCGCCGCCACGCTCCCGGCGGTCGCGAGCGCGAGCGCGGCCGTGCCGCGCCCCGCCGCGGCGGCGACGATCAGGGGCGGCGCCTGCCCCTCGGCCAGCGCCTCGAGCCGGCCGACCCCGACCGCCGGCACGTCGAGGCCGAGGGCGAGGCCGCGCGCCGCCGCGACGGCGATGCGCAGGCCCGTGAAGTTGCCGGGCCCGGTCCCGACCCCGATCAGGGCGAGGTCGCGCCAGCCCGCCCCGGCCCGGGCGAGGAGTTCCGCGGCGGCCGGCAGCAGCCGTTCCGACTGGCCGGCGGCCATCCGCTCCTCGCCCGCGGCGAGCACGCAATCCCCTGCGAGGAGGGCGAGGGCGACCCAGGCGCCGGAGGTGTCGAGGCCCAGGACGAGCGGCGGCGGGGCCGCCTCAGGCGGCAACCGGGCGCACCTCGGTCACCTCGGGGATGTAGTGGCGCAGGAGGTTCTCGATCCCCATCTTGAGCGTGCGCATCGACGAGGGGCAGCCGGCGCAGGCCCCCTTCATGTGCAGGTAGACGACGCCGCGGTCGAAGCCGTGGAAGGTGATGTCGCCGCCGTCCTGGGCCACCGCCGGGCGCACGCGGGTGTCGAGGAGATCGCGGATCTGGCGGACGACCTCGGCATCGGGGCCGGCGGCCTCGCGGCTGCCAGAGGCGGCGGGTGCGGCCGTGGCCTCGAGTGCCGGGGCGCCGGAGTGATAGTGCTCCATCACCGCCCCGAGGATCGCCGGGCGGATGTGCTGCCAGGCCACCGCCTCGGCCTTGGTCACGGCGATGAAGTCGGCCCCGAGGAAGACCCCGGCCACGCCCTCGACGGCGAAGATGCGCCGGGCGAGCGGCGAGGCGGCCGCGGCCGCGGCCGAGGTGAAATCGGCCGCCCCCTCGCCCAGCACGGGCCCGCCCGGCAGGAACTTCATCGTCGCCGGGTTGGGGGTGGATTCGGTCTGGATGAACATCGCCGATCTCCGATCAGTTTGGTCGGATATGCGCCCGCCACCCCGGGCTGTCAAGCCGCGCCCGCCCCCCCGGCCGCCGCCCGCGCCGGCGCCGGCCCCGGGGCCCGGGCCGGCCGCCGCGGCCCCCGGCTGCGCAGGAAGAGCGCGAGCGCGATCGCGAGGTTGAGCGCGTTCCAGGCGATGCCGTTGACGAAGGCGAGCCGGTAGGAGCCGGTGAGGTCGTAGATCCAGCCCGACATCCAGCCGCCCGCGGCCATGCCGAGGATCGTGGCCATGATCACGAGCCCGACCCGCGCGCCGGCCCCCTCGGCCGGCAGGTATTCGCGCACGATCACCGCATAGGCCGGCACGATCCCGCCCTGGGAGAGCCCGAAGACGAGGCTGACGACGTAGAGCGAGGTGAGCCCGTCCGAGGGCAGGTAGAGGATGAGCGCAAGCCCCTGGAGCGAGGAGCCGAGGAGCACCGTGCGCACCCCGCCGAGGCGGTCGGAGAGGGCCCCGAAGACGAGCCGCGAGACGGTCCCGCCGGCGAGCATGAGGGCGAGCATCTCGGCCCCGACCGCGGGCCCGTAGCCGAGGCCGACGCAGAGGGCGACGATATGGACCTGCGGCATCGCCATCGCCATGCAGCAGGCAAAGCCGGCGACGACGAGGAGCGCCACGAGGAGCCGCGGCGCCATCGCCGCCGCCGCCGTCCGCCGCTCGGCCGCGACGGTGGCGCGCGCCGCGACCGCCGCCGGCGGGCGGCGGCGCATGGCGAGGGTGAGCGGCAGGACCGCCGCCGGCACCGCGACGGCAAGGGTGAGGCAGACGGCACGCCAGCCCTCGGCCTCGAGGAGCCGCGTCAGGGGGGCCGACCAGATCATCCCCGAGATGTAGTTGCCGCAGGCGACGATCCCGACCGCCAGCCCGCGGCGACGCTCGAACCAGAGCGAGACATGCGCCATCAGGGGCCCGAAGCCCGCCGCCGTGCCGAGGCCGGCCACGAACTGCGCCGCCGCCAGCATCGCGATCGAGGGGCTGGCGGCCGAGCCCGCGAAGCCGAGGCCGACGAGGACGGCGCCGCCGGCAAGGACGGGCGCGATGCCCGTGCGGTCGGCGATGCGGCCGATCACGAGGTTGCCGAAGGCAAAGCCGAGCGTCGCGGTCGTGTAGGGAAAGGAGGCGGCGCCGCGGCTGACGCCGAAATCGACCTCGACCGCGGGCAGGACGAGGACCACGACCCAGAGCCCGACGCTGCCGGCAATGGCGATCGCGAGCGCCACGGCCAGGCGCAGCCAGGCCGCCGGCGGGTCGGCGGGGGCGGGGGAGAAGGAGGGCGACTGGGCCGGGCGCAGGGCAGTCACGTGATCGCCTCGAGCCGCTCCTTGGCGAGGCCGCCGGGAACGATCGTCAGGGGCACCGGCATGCCGCCGCTCGCCTTCGAGAGCTGCATCACGAGCGGCCCGGGCCCGGTGCTCTCGGTCGCGGCGCCGAGGACGAGGACGCCGATCTCGGGGTCGCCGCGGATCTGGGCGAGAATCTCGCCCACCGGCTCGCCCTCGCGGATGACGAGTTCGGGCTCGACCCCGTGGCGGCTGCGCATCCACTTGGCGAAGACCTCGAAATGGGCCTCGATGCGCTCGCGCGCCTCGGCCCGCATGAGGTCGGCGACGCCCATCCAGTGCTGGTATTCCTCGGGCGGGATGACGGCGAGGATCTGGACGCCGCCGCCGGTGTGGGCGGCGCGCAGGGTCGCGAAACGCATGGCGTTCAGGCATTCGCGGCTGTCGTCGAGGACGACGAGGAACTTGCGCATGAAGGGGCCTCCGGCGGCCGAGTGTGGCCCAGCCCGGCCGCCGAGGCAACGGGCGCCGGCTCAGGCGCCGGCCGAATGGGCCCAGTCCCAGTAGAGTTCGCGCACCCGCCGCGTCATCGGGCCGACCTGGTAGCCGGTGCCGTCGAAGCCGGTGACCGCCGTCACCTTGTGCATGTTGCCCGACAGGAAGACCTCGTCGGCGGCGTGGAAGTCCGCGAAGCTCAGCACCGTCTCGTGGACGGTGACGCCGGCGGCGCGCAGGTTGGCGATGTGGCGCGAGCGGGTGATGCCGGCGAGGAAGCAGCCGTTGGCGATCGGGGTGAAGACCTCGCCGTCGCGGACCATGAAGACGTTCGCGGTCGCCGATTCGGCGACGTTGCCGAGCGCGTCGGCGACGAGCGCGTTGCCGAAGCCCCTGGCGCGGACCTCGGCGAGCATGCGGGCGTTGTTGGGGTAGAGGCATCCGGCCTTGGCGTTGACGACGGCGCAGTCGAGCGTCGGGCGGCGGAAGCGCGTCGTCGTCAGGGTCGTCGTCGCCTCGGGCGGGGCGAGTGGGATCTCCTCGAGGCAGATGCAGAAGCCGGTCGCGTCGGGCTCGGGGATGATGCCGAGATCGCCGCCGTGGAGCGCCCAGTACATCGGCCGGATGTAGATCGGCGCCGCACGGGGGAAGCGGCGCAGCCCGTCACGGACGATGGCCTCGATCTCGCCGTCGCCGACCGTGGGCGTGATCATCAGCGCCCGGGCCGAGCGGTTGATGCGGGCGCAGTGGAGGGCAAGGTCGGGGGCCACGCCGTGGGCGCGGCGCGCGCCGTCGAAGACCGTGGTGCCGAGCCAGCTGCCATGGTCGGCCGCCCGCATGACGAGCGGGTTGCCCTCCTGCCAGCGCCCCTCCCAGTAGGTCTGCACGTTGTGGCCGGTGGCCATGGCCGTCCTCCCTCTCGTCTCGCGCGGGCGAGTGAACCAGCTTGGCCCGGCAAGATCCAGATGGCCACGGGCCGCGGGCGGGCGGGCCCTCCGGGGGGGCCTGCGGGCGCGGCGGGGGCCGGCAGGGGCCGGCGGGCCGGACGGCGGGGGTGGGGGGCCGCGGCGGCGGGGTCGGGCGGGCGCCGCCCGCGGGGGCCCCGTGCGGCTGCGGCCGGGCTAGGGGCCGGCGAGCCAGCCCGCGGGGATGCGCGGGGTCGCGGCGACGAGATCGGCGGTGTAGGGGTGGGCGGGAGCGGCGAGGACGCGCGCGGTCGGCCCCTCCTCGACGATGCGGCCGGCCTTCATCACCAGCACCCGGT
>JADLCV010000025.1 GCA_020846995.1 Paracoccaceae bacterium | reverse complement strand
GTCGTCGGCCATTCGATCGGCACCCATCTCGCCGTGTCGCTGGTCGCGGCCCTCCTGCGCGAGGGCCGCCTCCGCCCCGGCGGGCCGGCGCTCGGCCTCCTGACGCTCGGCCAGACCATCCCGATGATGTCGTTCCTGCCCGGGGCCACGCGGCTGCGCGCCGACCTCCGCCTTCTCGCCACGGCCGCGGCGATCACCTGGGTCGATGTCTCGGCGCCCGCCGACGGCGCCTGCTTTGCCCTCTGCGATCCGGTCGCGGTCTCGGGCGTCGCCCCCCCCGGCCAGCGCTGGCCGCTCGTCCTTTCCTGCGCCTTCTCGCAGACGCTCGCGCCGGCGACCTGGGCCCGGCTGCGGCGGCGCTTCTTCCGGCTCCACTTCCAGTATCTTTGCGCCTTCGACGCCATCGCCGGCCGCCCCGACGCCTACGACTACTTCGCGATCACCGCCGGGCCCCTGACGCTCGCGGCCCGCCACGCCGGCCGCTCCCCCTCGCCAAGCCGCATCGCCCGGCCGCTCTCGGGCCACGTCACCCTCGCCAAGTAGGGCGCCGGAAGCCCGGGGCCCCGCGGGCGGAGGCCGCGAGTGCCCGCGCCGCCCGCCTCAGCGGCCGGCGCGGGCGAGGAAGGCCAGCCGTTCGAGGAGGTGGACGTCCTGCTCGGTCTTGAGGAGCGCGCCGTGGAGCCTCGGCAGGAGCGAGCGGCCGTCGCGCCGGAGGTCCTCGGGGGCGAGATCCTCGGCGAGGATCAGCTTCAGCCAGTCGAGCGCCTCCGAGGTCGAGGGCTTCTTCTTCAGCCCCGGGGCCTCGCGCAACTCGAAGAACTGGGTCAGCGCGGTCGCGAGCAGGGCCTCGCGGATGCCGGGAAAGTGGACCTCGACGATGCGCCGCAGGGTCTCCATGTCGGGGAAGCGGATGTAGTGGAAGAAGCAGCGGCGCAGGAAGGCGTCGGGCAGTTCCTTCTCGTTGTTCGAGGTGACGATGACGACCGGGCGGTGGCGGGCGCGCACGGTCGCGCCGGTCTCGTGGACGTGGAACTCCATGCGGTCGAGTTCCTGCAGGAGGTCGTTCGGGAACTCGATGTCGGCCTTGTCGATCTCGTCGATCAGGAGGACGACCCGGCCCTCGGCGGCGAAGGCCCGCCAGAGCATCCCCGGGCGGATGTAGTTGGCGACGTCGTGGACGCGCGGATCGCCGATCTGGCTGTCGCGGAGCCGGCTCACGGCGTCATACTCGTAGAGCCCCTGCTGGGCCT
Organism: Paracoccaceae bacterium; assembly: GCA_020846995.1. Lineage (GTDB taxonomy): Bacteria > Pseudomonadota > Alphaproteobacteria > Rhodobacterales > Rhodobacteraceae > JAHDXW01. The sequence goes on along the minus strand of JADLCV010000025.1, from coordinate 10,563 downwards.
TGGTCGTCGACTTGACGTGCCATTCGAGGAGCGGCAGGCCGAGGGCACGGGCGACCTCGCGGGCGAGTTCGGTCTTGCCCGTGCCGGGCTCGCCCTTGACGAGGAGCGGCCGCTCGAGGGTGACGGCGGCGTTGACCGCGCGCGTCAGCTCGGGGCTGGCCACATAGGCGTCGGTTCCCTGGAAACGCATTCGATGTCCGTCGGTTTGGGGCTGGACTTCGGGCGCCACCCTAGCACGCGGGGGGCCGGCTTCAACCGGGGATAGGCTAGTGACATCGGGTCGGGCTTGGAGTAAGGCAGCGCCCAAGCGGCGCCGGGGGGGACACGCCGCGCTCGGCAGACCCCGGGGCCCGACAGGGGAGAGCAATGAAAGCCGAGATTTTCCTGCCCGTCGATTACCGCCCTGCCGAGGACGAGCCGTTCATGAACGACCGGCAGCGCGAGTATTTCCGGCGCAAGCTGCTGACCTGGAAGGCCGAGATCCTTTCGGAGAGCCGCGAGACGATCGAGGGGCTGCAGGACGCCGCCCGCAACATCCCCGACCTGACCGACCGCGCAAGCGAGGAGTCCGACCGCGCGCTTGAACTGCGCACCCGCGACCGCCAGAGGAAGCTCGTGGCCAAGATCGACGCCGCGCTGCGGCGGATCGAGGCCGGCGAATACGGCTACTGCGAGGAATCGGGCGAGCCGATCTCGCTCAAGCGGCTGGATGCGCGGCCGATCGCGACCCTGAGCCTCGAGGCCCAGGAACGCCACGAGCGGCGCGAGCGCGTGCACCGCGACGACTGAGCGCCCCGCGGGCGGCGCCCCCGGCATGGAACCGCCCGGGCACGCCGCCACGGCCCCTCGGGGCGGCGCGCTCGCCGGCCGCGCGGCGATCGTCGTCGGGGCCGGGATCGCGGGGCTTGCCGCGGCCCTGGCGCTTGCCCGCCGCGGCGCCCTAGTGCGCGTCTTCGAGCAGGCCCCCACGCTCGGCGAGTTCGGCGCCGGCCTCCAGGTCGGGCCGAACGGGGCGGCGGTGCTCGCGGGCCTCGGGCTCCGCGGGCGGCTCGCGGACGCGGCGATGCCCGCCGCCGGCGTCATCCTGCGCGAGGGGCGGGGCGGCGGCCGGCTGGCGGGGCTTGACCCCGGCAAGCGGGCGGGGCGGGAAGGCTGGCTCTTCCACCGCGCCGACCTCGTCGCCCTCCTCGCCGAGGGGGCGCGTGCGGCCGGCGTCGTCGTCCTTGCCGGGCGGCGGGTGCGGGGGGCGGTTCCGGGCGAGCGGCCGGAGGTCCTCCTCGAGGACGGCACGGCCGCGGCCGCCGACCTCGTCGTCGGTGCCGACGGGCTGCATTCGGTGGTGCGGGCGGCGGTCGGCCCGGCGCCGCCCGCGCGCTTCACCGGGCAGGTCGCCTGGCGGGCGCTGATCCCCGGCGAGCCGGGCGCGCCCGCCCTTGCCGAGACCTTTCTCGGCCCAGGGCGCCACCTCGTCAGCTACCCCCTGCGCGGCAGCCGCCTGCGCAACCTCGTCGCCGTCGAGGCGCGGGCGGCCTGGGCGGCCGAGGGCTGGCAGCACCGCGACGACCCCGCCGCCCTCCGCCAGGCCTTCGCGGGCTTCGGCGGGCCGGTCCCGCGCTGGCTCGCGGCGGTCTCGGAGGTGCATCTCTGGGGCCTTTTCCGCCATCCCGTCGCCCTGCGCTGGGTCGGCGGCGGGGTCGCGATCCTCGGCGATGCCGCCCACCCGACGCTGCCCTTCCTTGCCCAGGGCGCCAACATGGCGCTCGAGGATGCCTGGGTGCTGGCCGCGAGCCTCGATGCCGCGGCCGACCGCGAGGCGGGCCTTGCCGCCTACCAGCGGGCCCGCGAGGGGCGGGTGCGGCGGGTGGTGGCGGCGGCCGATGCCCACGCCCGCGCCTACCACCTGCGCGGGCTGCCGCGGCTTGCCGGCCACCTCGGGCTCCGGCTTGCCGACCGGCTGGCACGGGGGCGGATCGGCGCCCATTTCGACTGGCTCTATCGCCATGACGTCACGGGGGCGGAACGCCCACCCCTTGAACCCCCCTCGCCGGGCGGCGAAGATCGCCCGGGCAGGACCGGGAGGGCAGGATGAAACTGAGATCGCAGGCGTGGTTCGACAATCCCGACAACCCGGGGATGACCGCCCTCTATCTCGAGCGCTACCTCAACTTCGGCCTGACGCGGGAGGAGTTGCAGTCGGGCCGGCCGGTCATCGGCATCGCCCAGACCGGCTCCGACCTCTCGCCCTGCAACCGCCATCACCTCGAACTGGCCAAGCGGGTGCGGAGCGGCATCGAGGCCGCGGGCGGCGTTGCCTTCGAGTTTCCCGTCCACCCGATCCAGGAGACCGGCCGCCGCCCGACCGCGGCCCTCGACCGCAACCTCGCCTATCTCGGGCTGGTCGAGATCCTGCACGGCTATCCCATCGACGGGGTCGTGCTGCTGATCGGCTGCGACAAGACGACGCCCGCGCTCCTGATGGCGGCGGCGACGGTCAACCTCCCGGCCATCGCGCTCTCGGTCGGGCCGATGCTCAACGGCTGGTGGAAGGGCCGGCGGGCGGGGTCGGGCACGGTGATCTGGGAGGCCCGCCAGCTTCTCGCCAAGGGCGAGATCGGCTATCCCGAGTTCATGGACATCGCCGCCGCCTCGGCGCCCTCGGTCGGCTACTGCAACACCATGGGCACGGCGACGACGATGAACTCGCTGGCCGAGGGGCTGGGGATGCAGTTGGCCGGCGCGGCCTCGATCCCCGCCCCCTATCGCGAGCGCGGGCAGATCGCCCATGCGACCGGCGCCCGCGCCGTGGCCATGGTCGGCGAGGGGCTGAAGCCCTCCGCGATCCTGACCCGCAAGGCCTTCGAGAACGCAGTCGTGCTCTGCTCGGCCCTCGGGGGGTCGACCAACGCGCCGATCCACCTCGCCGCCATCGCCCGCCACGCCGGCCTCGACCTCGCCGTCGAGGACTGGCAGCGGCTCGGCCTCGAGATCCCGCTCCTCGTCGACCTCCAGCCGGCCGGGCGCTTCCTCGGCGAGGACTTCCACCGCGCGGGCGGGGTTCCCGCGGTCATGGCCGAACTTCTCGCCGCGGGGCTCCTGCCCCATCCCGACGCCCTGACGGTGACCGGCCGCACGATGGCCGGGAACCTCGCCGGGGCCGTGGTGGCCGACCCCGAGGTGATCCGCCCCGTCGCCCGGCCGCTTCTCGCGCGGGCGGGGTTCCTCGTCCTCGGCGGCAACCTCTTTGCCAGCGCGATCATGAAGACCTCGGTCATCTCGGAGGCGTTCCGGGCCCGCTACCTCGCCCGCCCCGACGACCCCGAGGCCTTCGAGGGCCGGGCCGTGGTCTTCGACGGGCCCGAGGACTACCACGCCCGCATCGACGATCCCGCTCTCGCGATCGGCCCCGACAGCATCCTCGTCATGCGCGGGGCAGGCCCGGTCGGCTATCCGGGCTCGGCCGAGGTCGTGAACATGCAGGCCCCGGCGGCCCTTCTTGCGGCCGGCATCGCCGACCTGCCCTGCATCGGCGACGGCCGCCAGTCGGGCACCTCGGGCTCGCCCTCGATCCTCAACGCGAGCCCCGAGGCCGCGGCGGGAGGGGGCCTCGCGCTCCTCTGCACGGGCGACCTCGTGCGGGTCGACCTCGGGCGGCGGCGGGTCGACGCGCTCGTCCCCGAGGCCGAGTGGGAGGCCCGAAGGGCAGCGCTCGCCGCCCGGGGCGGCTATCCCGTGCCCCCCTCCCAGACCCCCTGGCAGGAGATCCAGCGCGGCATGGTCGACGGGCTCGACCGCGGCATGGTGCTGAAGCCGGCGGTGGCCTACCAGCGGGTGGGCGACCGCCACCCCGTGCCCCGCGACAACCACTGAGGGGGCCCGATGGCAGGGGCGGTCTATCGCGAACTCGGGGCGGCGCGCGTCTTCATCACCGGCGGGGCGACCGGGATCGGTGCGGCCATGGTCGCGGCCTTCGCCGGGCAGGGGGCGGCGGTCGACTTCATCGACCGCGACCGGGCGGCGGGCGAGGCGCTCGCCCGCGGCCTCGGCGGAAGGGTGCGCTTCCACGCCGGCGACGTCACCGACACCGAGGCGCTGCAGGGGACGATCGCCGGCGTCATCGCCGCGGGCGGCGGGCTCGACGTCCTCGTCGCCAACGCTGCCGACGACCGCCGCCACGCCGCCGCCGAGGTCACGCCGGCGCTCTGGGCCGAGCGGCTGGCGGTCAACGTCGGCCACGCCTTCTTTGCCGTGCAGGCGGCGATGGGGCCGATGATGGCGGCGGGGCGGGGGTCGGTGATCCTCTTCGGCTCGATCTCGTGGCGGGTGAAGATGGCCGAGATGCCGGCCTACACGACCGCCAAGGCGGCGGTGCACGGGCTCACGCGCTCGCTCGTCGTGCCGCTCGGCCGGGCCGGGGTGCGCATCAACACGATCGCCCCGGGCTGGGTGATGACCGACCGCCAGCGCGCCGACTACTTCACGCCGGCGGCCGCAGCCCGGCTGGCGCAGGACCAGATCCTGCCCGGGCTGATCGCGCCCGCGGACGTCGCGGACCTTGCCCTCTTCCTCGCCTCGGACGGGGCACGCATGGTCACGGGGCAGGAGATCACGGTCGACGGCGGCTGGACCTGAGGGGGCGGCTGCCCGTCGGTCGCAATCGTCCCGGGGCGTCCTCGCGGAGGGTGCCACGGGCTTGGGGCCGGCCCGGCCCCCCCCGGGCCGGGCCCGCCCCGCCGGCGACGCGCGGGCCCGCCCCGGTGGCCCGCGCTGCCGCTCGGACCATGGCCTTCCGGCGGCGCCGCTGCTAGGGGCCGGGAGCAACCTGGAGGTCGTCGGACGTGTCCCCCGGACCAGCCCTGTCTTCGGCCATGAGGATTGCCGCCGGCAGCATTCTGGTCGGCATCCTGGTCCTGGGCCTGAAGGCCCTCGCCTGGCGGATGACGGGCTCGATCGCGCTCCTGTCGGATGCCCTCGAAAGCACGGTCAACGTCGCGACCGCCCTCGCGGCACTGATCGCGCTCCGCGTCGCCGCCCTGCCTGCCGATGCCAAGCACCCCTACGGCCACCACAAGGCCGAGTTCTTCAGCGCCGTCCTCGAAGGCGTGATGATCATCGTCGCCGCCCTCCTGATCCTGCGCGAGGCCTATCACGGCTTCATGGCCCCCCGCGTGCTGGACGCGCCCCTCGCGGGGCTCCTCGTCAACGGGGCCGCGAGCGTGGTCAACGCCGGCTGGTGCTGGATCCTCCTCGCCGAGGGGCGCAGGCACCGGTCGCCGGCCCTCGAGGCCGACGGCCATCACCTGCTGGCGGACGTCGTCTCCTCGGTCGGGGTGACGTTCGGCGTCCTCTTCGCCATCGTCTCCGGCTGGGCGCTGCTCGACCCGGCGATGGCGGCGCTCGTCGCCGTCAACATCCTGTGGTCGGGCTGGCGGGTGATGCGCGGCTCGATGAGCGGCCTTCTCGACGAGGCCATTCCCGCCGAGACCCTCGCCCGCGTGCGCGCGACCATTGCCCACGAGGCCGCCGGCGCCGTCGAGGCCCACGACCTGCGCACGCGCCACGCCGGGTGGGCCACCTTCATCGAGTTCCACCTCGTCGTCCCCGGCGACATCACGGTGGCCGCCGCCCACGACACCTGCGACCGCATCGAGGCGGCCCTGAAGGCGGTCGTCAGCGAGTGCGTGGTGACGATCCACGTCGAGCCCGAGCACAAGGCCAAGCACCGGGGCATCGTCGTCCTCTAGGAGGTCGCCGCCCGACCGCGGCGCGCGATCCCGCGGGCCCCGGCCGCCGCCGCGCGACGGAGCGGATCGCCTACTGCGGGGCGAGACCCCGCATCCGTTCGGAGCGGCGGCGGAGGAGTTCCATCGTCGTCAGGAGCAGGATCGAGACGACGACGAGGATGGTCGCGATGGCGAGGATCGAGGGCGAGATCTGCTCGCGGATGCCGTTCCACATCTGGCGCGGGATGGTCTGCTGGTCGGGCGCGGCGATGAAGAGGACCACCACCACCTCGTCGAAGGAGGTGACGAAGGCGAAGAGCGCGCCCGAGATGATGCCGGGCAGGATGAGCGGCATGGTGATGCGGAAGAAGGTGCGGGCGGGTGTGGCGCCGAGGCTCGCCGCGGCGCGGGTGAGCGAGCGGTCGAAGCCCGTCAACGTCGCCGTCACGGTGATGATGACGAAGGGGATCCCGAGCGTCGCGTGGGCGAGGATGATGCCCGCGTAGCTGCCGCTGAGGCCGGTCATGGAATAGAAGAAGAAGAGCCCGGTCGCGGTGATGATGATGGGCACGATCATGGGCGAGATGAGGATCGCCGTGATGGTGCGCCGCCACGGCATGTCGGGCCGCGCGAGGCCGAGAGCCGCGAGCGTGCCGAGGGTCGTCGCCACGAGGGTGGCGAAGAAGCCGATGATGGCCGAGTTCTTGGCCGCCTGCACCCAGCGGGCGTTGTGCCAGCTGTCGAGCCACCAGGCGAGGTCGCGCGGGCCCTCGGGCGCCTGCATGCCGAAGGTCAGGAGCTTGTCGTACCAGCGCAGGCTGAAGCCCTCCGGATCGAGCGCGAGCATCCGGGCGGTGAAGGTGAAGTAGGGCTCGGCATTGAAGGACAAGGGGATGATGATGATGATCGGGGCGATGAGGAAGAGGAGGACGAGGGCGCAGACGAGCCGGAAGGCATGGCGCCAGAGGCGTTCGAGGGGCGTCGCATAGGCGGGGATCGGCATCCGGTGTCCCCTCCCGGGGGGGTCTCGCGGGCGTCAGCCCAGCTTCATCTTGTCGATCCCGACGAGGCGGTCGTAGAGCCAGTAGAGGAGGAGGACCGCGACGAGGAGAAGCGTCGCCAGCGCCGCCGCCAGCGACCAGTTGAGCGAGTTCTGCATGTGGAAGGCGATCATGTTCGAGATCAGCTGCCCGGAGGCCCCGCCGACGAGCGCCGGGGTGATGTAGTAGCCGACCGCGAGGATGAAGACGAGCAACGCCCCCGCCCCCATCCCCGGCAGCGTCTGCGGCAGGTAGATGCGCCGGAAGGTCGTCCACGAGGTCGCCCCGAGCGAGCGCGCCGCCCGGGCATAGGAGGGGTTGATTGAGCGCATCACCGAATAGAGCGGCAGGATGACGAAGGGCAGGAGGATGTGCAGCATGGCGACGATGGTGCCGGTCCGGTTGTACATCATCTCGAGCCGCCCGTCCTCGGCCAGGATCCCGAGCCCGACGAGGGCCGAGTTGACGACCCCCTGGCCCTGGAGGATGGCGATCCAGGCCGTCGTCCGCACGAGGAGCGAGGTCCAGAAGGGCAGCAGCACGAGGATCATGAGGAGGTTCGAGCGCCGGAGCGGCAGGGTCGCGAGGAGATGGGCGACCGGGAACCCGAGGACGAGGCAGATGAGCGTGATCGCGAGCGAGAGCGCGAAGGTGCGGGCGAAGAGCGCAAGATGGATCCGGCGGTCGGGGGGGACGGGGACGATGCTGCCATCCTCGGCCCGCGTCCGGTCCACCGCCGCAAGGTAGAACTCGGGCCCGAGCGCCCGCGAGGCGATGCGCATCGCCCCCCAGAGCGCGGGGTCGGCCCAGGCACGATCCGCGGCCGGCAGGCTCTCGGCATAGGGCGGGGCGAGCCCCGCGGCCTTGCGTCCGGTGGCGGTGAAGAGTGAGCGCGTCCCCGCCATCTCGTAGTTCACGCGGGTGCCGACGACGCCGATCGTCCGCGCGCGCGCGGCCTCGGCGAGGTCGGCGGCGAGAGCCGCGAAGGCCGCCTCGTCGGGGCCTGTGCCGGGGCGGGTGGCGGCGAACCAGGCCGTGATCCGCGGCATGTTGGCGGCAAAGGCCGGGTTGTGCACCGACCGGAAGAGCATCTGGCCGATTGGCACGACGAAGGAGACGAGGATGAAGGCAAGAAGCGGGGCGACGAGGAGGAAGGCCCGGAGCCTGCCCCGCCGCCCGGCCCGCGCCAGCGCCACCCGGAGCGGCACGCCGTCGACGGTGATCGCCGCGGGGCCCGGGTTCGCGCCGGTCATGGCCGCGCCCCTCCCGCGCGGGAGGGGCGCGGGCAGGCCGCCCGGGCGGGCGTGCGGTGCCGGATCGTCGCAGGGCCCATCGCCTGGTTCCGCAGCCCGGAAGCTGCCGGGGCCGGCCGCTGCCGGCCCCGGCGGTCCGCTCAGTTGGCAAGCCAGGTGTTGAAGCGCTGGCTCAGCTCGATGTCATGGTCGGCCCAGAACTCGATGCTCGTGGTCAGCGAGTTCTCCATGTTGGCGGGGTAGGTCGGCAGATAGGGGCCGATCTCGGTCTTGCCGTCCTTGTAGAGCCCGACCATCGCCGCCGAGGACCGCCGGGCGGGACCGTAGCTGATGTAGGTCGCCTGCAGCGCGAGATGCTTGGTGTCGGTCGCATACTGGATGAACTTCCACGCCTCCTCTGCGTGGGGCGCGCCCTTCGGGATCGCGAAGAGGTTGAAGTCGAGGATCTGGTTCGGCCAGTAGTAGGCGAAGGGCTGCCCCTCGGAGACCATGGCATCGAAGAAGCGGCCGTTGTAGCCCGTGGTCATCACGACCTCGCCGTCGGCGAGAAGCTGCGGCGCCTGGGCGCCCGCCTCCCACCAGATCACCTCGCTCTTGATCCGGTCGAGCATGGCGAAGGCCCGGTCCACGCCCGCGGGGGTGGCGAGCACGGCATAGACGTCGGCGGGCGCCACGCCATCGGCCATCAGGGCGAGCTCGAGCGCGAACTTGGCGCTCTTGCGCATGCCGCGCTTGCCGGGGATCTTGGCGAGATCGAAGAAGTCGGCGGTCGAGTCGAGCCCGCCCATCCTGTCGGTGCGATAGGCGATCAGCGTCGAGTAGACGATCGTGCCCACGGCGCAGTCGTAGAGCGTGCCGTCGACGAAATCCTCGCGCGCCGGGGTGCCGTCGGCGCCGTCAGGGAGTTCATCGATCGGCAGCACCTCGAGCGCGCCCTCGTCGCAGAGCCGCACGACGTCGGAGGGCTCGAGGTCGACGACGTCGACGGTGACGTTGCCGGCCTCGACCTGGGCCTTGATCGGGATGGCCGGGTTGTCGGCATCGACCGAGACGACCTTGACCCCGGTCTCGGCCATGTAGGGCTTGTAATAGGCCTCCATCTGGCTCGCCCCGTAGGCGCCGCCGAAGGACATGACGGTGATCTCCTGGGCCGCTGCCATCGTCGCCAGCCCGGCCATCGCCGTCGTCATGATCATCAGTCGTCTCATGGCAATACTCCTCTCCACTTTGATACCCGCGTCGTCCTTCGCCGGCGGGGTGATGCCCCGGGAAGCCTGTCCTCTCACAGGGGGTCGAGCGCGCGCGCGTCCCCGGGCGCCCAGCCGATCCTGACCGTCTCGCCGGGAACGAGCCGCCGCTGCCCGGCGGTGTTGCGGCACTTCATGACGAACTCCTCCGATCCCGCGACCCGGAGACGGGTGCGGAAGATGTCGCCCATGTAGATGAACTCGAGCACCTCGGCCTCGAGGACCTCGGCCCCCTCGGGCATCAGCGCGGGGCGGAACTCGACCCGCTCGGGGCGGATCGAGACGAGGGTCTTCTGGCCCCTCGACGTGACGTTGACCGCGGTCGCGGCGATGACCGAGCCGTCGCCGAGCCGCACCCGCGCCCGCCGGCCCGCGATCTCCTCGACCGTGCCGGGAAGCCGGTTGTTCTCGCCGATGAACTGGGCCACGAAGCTGTTCTCGGGCCGCTCGTAGAGGGCATCGGGCGGCGCCAGCTGCTGGATGCGGCCGTCGTTGAAGACGGCGACACGGTCGGACATCGTCAGCGCCTCGCCCTGGTCGTGGGTGACGTAGACGACGGTGATGCCGAGGTTCGCGTGCAGGTGCTTGATCTCGTACTGCATGTGCTCGCGGAGCTGCTTGTCGAGCGCCCCCAGCGGCTCGTCCATGAGCCCGAGATCGGGCTCGAAGACGAGCGCCCGGGCAAGGGCGATGCGCTGCTGCTGGCCGCCCGAGAGCTGGGCCGGCCGGCGGTTGCGGAAGGCCCCCATCTGGACCATGTCGAGGGCGCGGGCGATCTTCGCCTCGCGCTCGGCCCGGCCGATGCCGCGCACCTCGAGCGGAAAGGCGAGGTTCTCGCCCACGCTCAGGTGCGGGAAGAGGGCGTAGTTCTGGAACACCATGCCGATGCCGCGGCGGTGGGGGGGGACAAGGTTGATGGGCCGGCCGTCCAGCCGGATCTCGCCGCTGGTCGCGGTCTCGAAGCCGGCCAGCATCATCAGGCAGGTGGTCTTGCCGCTGCCCGAGGGGCCGAGGAGCGTCAGGAACTCGCCCCTGGCGATGGCAAGGTCGAGGTCCTTCACGACCAGCGAGGTGCCGTCGTAGCTCTTCTGGACCCGCTCGAACTCCACGAAACGGTCATTGCCGCTGACATCCGCCACGCCGGCCCTCCCCCTCCCCTCGCTGGCGCACGCACGGCCCGGACCTGCCCGCAACGCACCGGGATTTCGTCCGAGTAGACGGCATCGGGGCTGCTCTTGCAAGCGGTCACGCCGGCCGGGCGCGACCCGGCAGTCCGGTCCCGCATCGCCATCGCGACAGGCGC
>JADLCV010000024.1 GCA_020846995.1 Paracoccaceae bacterium | reverse complement strand
GGGGCCGCCGGCGGCCGTCGCCGGGACGGGGGTCGGGGCGGCCGCGGGGACGGGCGCCGGGGCCGCCGCGCCCGCGGGCCCGCCGGCGGCCGCGCCCGAGGAGGCGGGGGCGCTCAGGATGAAGGATCTCGTCGCCCGGGTTGCGACCGCGACCGGGGCCAGCGCCGCCGCCGTCCGGCCCGCGGTCGATGCGACGCTCGCCGCCCTCGGGGCCGCCCTCGCCGCCGGCACGGCGCTGAACCTTCCGGGCTTCGGCCGCCTCCGCGTCGTCCGCAGCCGCGAGGTCGCTGCCGGGGGCGAGATGCTGCAGCTGCGCCTCCGCCGCGGCGGCGGGGGCGCGGGCCGGAAGAAGGGCGGGGCGGAGGACGCGGCCCCCGCGCCCGGCCCCCTTGCAGAGCCGGGCGAGGACGGCTAAAGCCGCCCCGGCGGGGCGATTAGCTCAGCGGTAGAGCGCTTCGTTCACATCGAAGATGCCGGCGGTTCGAATCCGTCATCGCCCACCATCGCCCGCCCTTCCCCGCGCGCCCCGGCCTCCCGGGAGGCCCCGAGCGGCCGCCCTGCGGGTCGCGCGGCCGCGGGCCCCCGCGGGGCCGGGGCGCGCCCGTCCGGCCGCGCCCCCCGCGCGGGGCCCCGGGGGCCGGGGGCGATGGCCGGCCGCGCCGGCGGTTGCCGGGGGGCCGGCGGAGGCGCTATGCGGGCGCGGGCGGGGGGTGATTAGCTCAGCGGCAGAGCGCCTCGCTTACACCGAGGATGCCGGCGGTTCGAATCCGTCATCACCCACCACGCCCGGCACCGGAGCCCCCCATGACCCCACCCGACGACCTTCCCGCCGCCGGCCTGCCGCGCCTTCTCGCCGTCATGGCGTGCCTGCGCGACCCCGCCGGCGGCTGCCCATGGGATCGCGCCCAGGACTTCGCCTCGATCGCCCCCTACACGATCGAGGAGGCCTACGAGGTCGCCGATGCGATCGCCCGGGGGGATCTCGCCGGCCTTCGCGAGGAACTCGGCGACCTTCTCCTCCAGGTCGTCTATCACGCCCGCATGGCCGAGGAGGCGGGGCTTTTCGACTTTGCCGCCGTGGCCCGCGGCGCTGCCGACAAGATGGTGGCCCGCCACCCCCATGTCTTCGGCGCGACCCCGCCGCCGGCAGACGCCGCCGCCCAGACCGCCCTCTGGGAGGCGCGGAAGGCGGCCGAGCGGGCGGGCGGCGGGGCTCTCGCGGGGGTCGCCCTCGCCCTGCCCGCGCTCGCGCGCGCGGCGAAACTCCAGGCGCGGGCGGCGCGGGTCGGCTTCGACTGGCCCGACGCCGCGGGGGTCGCTTCGAAGCTGGCCGAGGAGGCGGCCGAGCTCGCCCGGGCGCGGGCGGGGAAGGACCGGGCGGAGGTGGCCGAGGAGTATGGCGACCTCCTCTTTGCCATGACGAACCTCGGCCGCCACCTCGACCTCGACCCCGAGGCGGCGCTGCGCGCCGCCGGGGCCAAGTTCGAGCGCCGCTTCGCCGCCCTCGAGGCCCGCCTCGCCCGCCGCGGCCGCGGGCCCGGGGCCTCCGGGGCCGACGAGATCGAGGCGGCCTGGGAGGCGGTCAAGGCGGCCGAGCGCGCCGACCCGGCGTAGGGCCCAGGACGCCCCCGGGCCGCGGCCCTGCCCGCCCACCCTGCCGCGCCCCGGGGGCGTGGCGTGCTGCGCACGCCCGGGGCGCGCGGACGGCGGTTTCGCGCACTTCCTCCCCGGGCCCCGGGGCGCGCGGGGGGGGGGGGCCGGCGGGCTGCACCGAGGCGCCCGGTCGCGCATCTGCCCCTTCGGGCGACGGTTCCATCGGCGGGGAAACGGGCGTAGGAGGCAGGCGCGCCAGCCGAGGAGGCCCCGCATGTCGCCCCGTCGCATCATCATCGACACCGATCCCGGCCAGGACGACGCGGTGGCGATCCTCGTCGCGCTCGCGAGCCCCGAGCTCGAGGTTCTCGGCCTCACCGCGGTCGCGGGCAACGTGCCGCTCGCGCTCACGGCCCGCAACGCCCGCATCGTCTGCGAGCTGGCCGGGCGGCCCGACATCCCCGTCTTCGCCGGCTGCGACCGTCCGCTCGCCCGCGCCCTCGTCACGGCCGAGCACGTCCACGGCCGGACCGGCCTCGACGGCATCGCCCTGCCCGAGCCCGGGGTGGCCCTCGCCGAGGGACACGCCGTCGACTTCCTCGTCGCCACGCTCCTGCGCGAGCCGGCGGGGACGGTGACGCTTGTCGCCATCGGTCCGCTCACGAACATCGCCGCGGCCTTCCGCGCCGCCCCCGCGGTCATCCCGCGGGTGCGCGAGATCGTGCTCATGGGCGGGGCCTACTTCGAGGTCGGCAACATCACCCCGGCGGCCGAGTTCAACATCTACGTCGACCCCGAGGCGGCGGCCGAGGTCTTCGCCTCCGGCGTGCCGCTGACGGTGATGCCGCTCGACGTCACTCACAAGGCCCTGACCTCGGCCGCCTGGCTCGCGGCGCTCCGGGGGCTCGGGACGCGCGTCGGGACGGCGGTCGCCTCCTGGTGCGACTTCTTCGAGCGCTTCGACCGGGCGAAGTACGGCGGCAGCGGGGCCCCGCTCCACGACCCCTGCACGGTCGCCTGGCTCCTGCGGCCGGAGCTCTTCCGGGGCCGCCACGTCAACGTGGTGATCGAGACCGAGGGCACCTTCACGACCGGCATGACGGTCGCCGACTGGTGGCGCGTCTCGGGCCGGCCGGCGAACGCGCATTTCATGGGCGGGGTGGACCGCGACGGCTACTTCGCCCTCCTGACCGAGCGGCTGGCGCGCCTCGGGGCGGCGCCCGCCCGGCCGGGCCCGGAGGACGGCCTCCCCCCGCCCCCGGTCGGGGCCGGAGGGGGGCCGCGGCCATGACCCTGCACTGGCCGCTCGACAATTCCTATGCCCGCCTGCCCGGCCGCTTCTTCGCCCGGGTGGCGCCGACGCCCGTGGCGAGCCCGCGCGGGATCGCGCTCAACCGCGCGCTCGCGGCCGAGCTCGGCCTCGATGCGGAGGCCCTCGCCGGTCCCGAGGGTGCGGCGGTCCTTGCCGGCAACGTCCTGCCCGGGGGGGCCGAGCCCATCGCCCAGGCCTATGCCGGCCACCAGTTCGGCGTCTTCGTGCCGGCCCTCGGCGACGGCCGGGCGATCCTTCTCGGCGAGGTCGTGGACGGGCAGGGGAGGCGCCGAGACATCCAGCTCAAGGGCGCGGGCCCCACACCATGGAGCCGGCGGGGCGACGGGCGGGCGGCGCTCGGGCCGGTGATCCGCGAATACCTGGTCTCCGAGGCGATGGCCGCGCTCGGGGTGCCGACGACGCGGGCGCTCGCGGCGGTGGCGACGGGCGAGACGGTGTGGCGCGATGGACCCCTTCCGGGGGCGGTCCTCGTGCGCGTCGCCTCCTCGCACATCCGTGTCGGCACCTTCGAGTATTTTGCCGCGACAGGCGACCTCGAGGGGCTGCGGTGCCTGGCCGACCATGTCATCGGCCGCCACTTCCCCGCCGCCGCGGGGCCGGCCGGGCTGATCGCGGCGGCGGCGGCGGCGCAGGCGCGGCTGGTCGCGGCGTGGATGGCGGCGGGCTTCGTGCACGGAGTGATGAACACCGACAACGCCCATGTCGGTGGCGACACCATCGACTATGGCCCCTGCGCCTTCCTCGATGCCTACGACCCGCAGGCGGTCTTCTCCTCGATCGACCACGGGGGCCGCTACGCCTACGCCAACCAGCCGCGGATCGCGCTCTGGAACATGGCCCGCCTCGCCACGGCCCTCCTGCCAATCCTCGAGGGCTCGCGCGAGCCGGCGATCGAGCAGGCGACGGCGGCGCTCGCGGGCTTTCTCCCGTGCTACGAGGCCGAATGGCTCGCGCGCTTCCGCGCCAAGCTCGGGCTGGCGACGGCCGAGGAGGGCGACGGGGCCCTGATCGCGGACCTCCTGGCGGGGATGGCGCGCGGGGGAGCGGATTTCACCCGGACCTTCCGCGGCCTCGCCCTCGGGTCGGCGCGGGAGGAATTCGCCGAGCCCGCGGCCTTCGATGCCTGGGCCGGGGAGTGGCGGGCGCGGCTCGCGCGCGAGGGCGCGAGCCCGGCGACCGCGGAGGCCCGGATGGCGGCCGCGAACCCCGCGCTCATCCCCCGCAACCACCGCGTCGAGCAGGCGATCGCCGCCGCCGTGGGGGGCGATCTCGCGCCCTTCCACCGCCTCGCGACCGCACTCTCCCGGCCCTTCGCCGATGACCCCGCGACGGCCGAGCTCGCCGCCGGCCCGGCCGCGGACGAGCGCGTCCGCCACACCTTCTGCGGCACCTGAGCGGGGCGCGGGCGGCGCCCGCCCTCGGGGTCGGTCCCCGGGCGAAGACGGGGGGCCGACCCGAAGGGAGGGCACGCGGCCGCGGGGGCGCCGGCCGCGCCGGTCCTCCCCCGGGGAGGCGAGCGGGCCGCCCGCCGCGGGGGCCGGTCGGGCGCTGTCGCGCGCCCCCTGCCGGGGGTGGCCGGCCCGCCTTCCCCCCGGGGGTCATGGACACGGTTTGCGGCCTGACTCGCGGCCCCGCCCCCCCGGGCGCGCCGGGGCGGCCTCGGCCGCCGTGCCCCGGGCCCCCGCGCGCCGGTTCCATCCTGCCCGGCGCTGCTCTAGGGTCGGCCGCGAGGACCCCTTGCCGCGAGACACACCATGGCCAATCCCTGCGCCGCCGCGCTTGTCATCGGCGACGAGATCCTGTCGGGCCGCACCCGCGATTCGAACCTCCATTTCCTCGCCGGCGCGCTCGCCCGGGCCGGCATCGACCTCGTCGAGGCGCGCGTCGTCGGCGACCGTCCGGCGGCGATTGCCGAGGCCGTGCGCGTCCTCGGCGCCGGCCACGACCACCTCTTCACCTCGGGCGGCATCGGGCCCACCCACGACGACGTCACCGCCGAGGCGGTGGCGGCGGCCTTCGGGGTGCCGATCGGGATCCGGGCCGACGCCCGCGCCCTGCTCGCCGCCCACTACGCCAAGACCGGGCTCGAGCTCAACGCGGCGCGGCTGCGGATGGCGCGCATCCCCGCCGGCGCGGTCCTCATCGACAACCCGGTGTCGGCCGCGCCCGGCTTCTCGCTCGCCAACGTCCATGTCATGGCCGGGGTGCCGGCGGTCTTCCAGGCGATGGTCGCGGGCCTCCTGCCCCGCCTCACCGGGGGCACGCCGCTCCTGTCGCAAAGCCTGACGATCCCCCGCGGCGAGGGCGAGATCGCGACCCCGCTCGCCGCGCTCGCGGCCGACTTCGCCGACCTCGCCATCGGCTCCTACCCCTTCGTGCGCAACGGCGCCTACGGCACGACCGTGGTCGTGCGCGGCAGCGACGGGGCCCGCCTCGAGGCCGCCCTCCTGCGGCTTGCCGCGCTCTTTCCCGAGGCCCTGCGGTGAGGTTTCCCGACCCCCGCCGCCTCGCGGCGGCGCTCGAGGCGACCTGGCCCGCGGCGGCCTGCCACGCGGTCGGCCCCTTCACCTTCCGCGACGGCGCGGGCGGGGGGCGGCGGGTCTCGGCGGCGACGGCGGCGAGGGAGCCGACGGCCGCGGAACTCGCCTCCGCGCTCGCGGCCTTCGCCGCGGCGGGCCGGCCCGCGCTCTTCCGCCTCGGTCCGGGCGAGGAGGCGCTCGACCGCGCCCTGGCCGGGCACGGCCTCGCGCGGGCCGATCCCACGCTCCTCCTCGTCGCGCCGGTGGCCGCGGTCGCGGCCCCGGCCCCGGGCCTCGAGGCGCTGGCCGCCGATGCGCCGACGCCGGCGCTGGCGGCGCTCTGGGACGCGGGCGGCACCGGGCGCGAGCGGCTGGCGGTGATGGCGCGGGCGGCGGGGCCCAGGGTCGCGCTTCTCGCCCGGGCGGGCGAGGCCGCCGCCGGGGCGGCCTTCGTCGCCTGCGACGGCGAGGTCGCCATGCTGCATGCGCTCACGGTCGCGCCGGCCTGCCGGCGCCTCGGAATCGCGACCGCGATCCTGCGCGGGGCGGCCGGCTGGGCGGCAGGGCAGGGCGCCACCGCGATCGCCGTCGCCACGGTCGAGGCCAACGGCCCGGCGCGGGCGCTTTTCGCCGCCCTTGGCTTCGCCGTCGCCGGCCGCTATTGGTATCGCAGCGCCTGACCGCCCGAGGAGGCCCGAGCCCGGTGCCAGCCCCCGACCGCCCCGATCCCGACCGCCCCGGGTTCGACCGGCCCGCCCGGCCCGTGACCGCGCTTGACCTCTCCGCGGTCGATCCCCTGCCCGAGGCGACCGCCCGCTATTTCGCCCTCTGCCAGGAGAAGCTCGGGCTCGTTCCCAACGTCCTCTGGGCCCATGCCTTCGACATCGGCAAGCTCAACGCCTTCACCGGCCTCTACAACGACATCATGCTCGCGCCCTCGGGGCTGACCAAGCTCGAGCGCGAGATGATCGCCGTCGTCGTCTCCTCGGCCAACCGCTGCTGGTATTGCCAGGTCGCCCACGGGGCCGCGGTGCGGGCGCTGTCGGGCGACCCCGTCCTCGGCGAGGCGCTGGTGATGAACTGGCGGGTCGCGCGCCTCGCGCCCCGGCAGCGGGCGATGCTCGACTTTGCCGAGAAGATGACGCTTGCCTCCGCCCGCATCGGCGAGGAGGACCGCGCCGCCCTGCGTCAGGCGGGCTTCACCGACCGCGACATCTGGGACATCGCCGCGGTCGCGTCCTACTACAACATGACCAACCGCATGGCCTCGGCCGTGGCGATGGAGCCGAACCCGGACTACCACACCCAGGCGCGGTGATGGTGCGGCCGCTTCTGGCCCTGCTTGTCCTGCTGTCGGGGCCGGCGGGGGCGGAGGTGCTGACGCTGCCGGCGGGCTGGGTCGTGACCGCGGAGGAGACCCTCGCGCGCGGCGAGTTGCGGGTCGCGACCGGGCCCTGGACGCCTGCCGGGCTGCCCCTGCGGCGGGCCGACGGGCGCCTCGCCCGCACCGCCTGGCGGACGCCCCCGCCGGCGGCGGGCACGCTCGGGCTTCTCGCCGCCTTCCGCTCCGACCTCCTCGCCCAGGGCTACGCGATCCTCTTCGACTGCGCCGACCGCGACTGCGGCGGCTTCGACTTCCGCTTCGCGCTCGACGTTCTGCCCGAGCCGGCGATGCACGTCGATCTCGGCGACTTCCGCTATCTCGCGGCCGAGGCCGAGGAGGGGGGCACACTCGTCGCCCTGCTCGTCAGCCGCTCGCGCGGGGCCGGGCATGTGCAGCTTTCGCGCCTCGACCCCGAGGGCGCCTCCCCGCCCGGCGGGGACCCCGCGCCGGCCCCGCCCGGCGGCGACCCCGCGCCCGCCGCCGTGCCGGGCGTCGCGGGCGACGGGTTGCGCCCGGCGCCGCGGCCGGGGGCGCCCGCCGCCCGTCCCCCCGCCGCCGCCCCGGTCCCCGCCGATGCCGCCGCGCTCGGCCGGGCGCTGGAAGGGGCGGGCGCGGTTGCGCTCGACGATCTCGCCTTCGAGGCCGGGGCCGCGCGCCTGGGGCCGGGCCCCTTCGCCTCGCTCGCCGCGCTGGCGGGGTGGCTCGCGGCCGATCCCGGCCGCCGCGTCGTCCTCGTCGGCCATTCCGATGCGACCGGCAGCCTGGCGGCGAACATCGCCCTCTCGCGCCAGCGGGCCGAGGCGGTGGCGGCGCGGCTGGTCGACGCCCACGGCACCCGCCCGGCCCAGGTCGCGGCCGAGGGCGTGGGCTATCTCGCCCCCCGCGACACCAACCTCACCCCCGCGGGGCGGACGCGCAACCGCCGGGTCGAGGCGGTGCTGGTGGGCATCCCCCCGGGCTAGGGCCGGGGCGGCCTCGCGCCCGCACCCGCGCCCGTCTTCACCAGTTCTCCGGGCCCTTGTCGGCGAAGCGGGTGACGAGGAAGTCGATGAAGGCGCGCACCTTGGGCTGGGTGAAGCGCCCGGGCGGGTAGATGGCGTAGATGCCGACGATCTCGACCGGCAGGTCGGGCATGACCTCCTCGACCAGCCCCTCCCTGAGGGCGGCGTGGTAGAGAAACGAGGGCAGGAAGGCGATGCCGAGGCCGGCAATGGCGGCATGGAGGAGCGACTGGCCGTCGTTCACCGTCAGCCAGCCGGCGCTGCGCACCTGCCGCTTCTCGCCCGAGGGCGCGGTGATCCGCCAGACGTTGCCCGAGGCCTGGCTCGAGTAGTGCAGGAGCCGGTGGTCGTTGAGGTCGTCGATCCTGAGCGGCCGCCCGTGCTGGCCGAAATAGGACGGGGCCGCCACCATGCGCCGCGTCGTGTCGGTGATCTTGCGTGCCCGCAGGCTCGAATCCTCGAGCTCGCCCATCCGAATGGCCATGTCGAAGCCCTCCGAGATCAGTTCGACGTAGCGGTTGTTGAGGACCATGTTGAGGGTGATCGAGGGATGTTCGCGGAGGAAGTCGCCGAGCACCGGCGACAGCAGCGTGACCCCGAAGTCGGTCGCGACCGACAGCCGCCGGAGCCCCGAGGGCGCCGACTGCATGGCGGTGACGAGCGCGTCGGCCTCGCCCGCGTCGGTCAGGACCCGGCGGGCGCGGTCGTAGTAGGCCAGCCCGATCTCGGTCGGGCTGACGCGCCGCGTCGTGCGGTTGAGGAGCCGCGCCCCGAGGCGCGCCTCGAGCGCCGAGATGTGCTTGGAGACCGCCGACTTGGAGATGCCCATCTTCTTGGCCGCGTCGGTGAAGCCACCCTGGTCGACGACCATGGCAAAGGCTTCCATCTCCGTCAGTCGGTCCATTGTGCACCTGCCGTCCACGCATTCCCTTGCCGGCCGGTATCGTCGCCGAATCGGGCGAGAATGGGGAGCCTAGCCGACAACACGGCGGTATTGGCGGGGCCCCGCCGGCGCACGCCCGGGGGCCGTCAGCGGCCCTCGGCGACGTGGCGGCGGAAGGCGCGCTTGAGAAGGTCGAGCTCGGCCCGCAGGAGGTCGAGTTCGGCCCTGACGTCGTCCTCGAGCGGCGCCCCGGCCATGATGGCGAGGCTCGCGAGCTTCTCGCCCCCCGCCGCCTCGCGGAGAAGGAGGGTGTGGACGCCGTCGGCGAGGCAGTCGGCCGGGATGGCGAGGGCGAGCGCCCAGCGCCCCGGCCCCCGGGCCTCGAGGTCGGGGGCGCCGAGGTCGCGGTCGCGCAGGGTCACGGCCAGCTCCGGCCGTTCCTCGGGCCCCGTCAGCACGCCCTCCCAGCGGCCGGCCCGGAGGCGGCTCTCGGTCAGGCGGTAGCGCGACATCCCGGTTCCCCCGGGGCTAGAGTTCGGCCCGCGGCCGGCGCGTCAGCACGGCGTCGCGGATCAGGATGCGGTTCATCGGCGCCTCCCCGAGGATGAGGTCGATCCACGCCGCCTCGATGCGCTTGTCGTTGACCTTGCTGTAGGCCAGGTCGAACTCGGCCACCGCCTCGCCGGTCGCGACCGGCAGGGGCCGGGTGATCTGGGCGAGGTTCGGGCCGTGGCGGATGTTCAGCCGGGCGAGGAGCTCGGCCGGCCGCTCGGCGCTCGCGGTCAGGGTCAGGCCGAGGATGTGGCGCAGCCGCAAGGTCGTCGCCGTCACCGCCGGAAGGTCGATGACGAGCGACAGGAAGCTTCCGTCGAGCGCGAAGACCTCGAGCGCGACGGCGAAGGGCGCCCCTTCGGCCGCGCCGGTGCTCGTGATCTGGCGCAGCACGAACTCGGGCGCGACGCCGTCGTGGAAAAGCTTGACGTCGGTCCCGAGGGCCGTGCCCGAGGGGCAGGCCACGCGCCCCGCCGGCACGAGCGGGGTCCGCCACAGGCCCGGCCGCCAGGCCCAGTCGAAATGCAGCGGCAGCTCGATCTCGGCGGTTCCCCCGCCGGGAAGCGCGATGCGCCCCTCGGCGGCGTGGAGCGCCTCATCGAGGCGGCTGCGCAGTTCGCGCGCCTCGGCGCGCAAGGCCCGGAGCGAGGGCGGGTCGAGCGCCGCGGCGGCACTCGCCACCCGCTCCCACCGGCGCATGGCCCGCCGGTGGATCAGCCGATCGACGAGCGTGCCCTCGCTCCGCACCATCACCCCCGGCCTCCGGGGCGGCCGCGCCCGCCCCGCCGCCGCCGCCGTCCCCGGCGCGAAGAATGGCCCCATCCCCCGCCGCCGGCAACCCCGCCCTTGGCCGCGGGGCGGCCGGGGCCCTCAGATGTCGGCGTAGACATGGCCCTCGGCGGCGGCGCCGGGGTGGGTGACGGCGCCGAAGCGCGTGGGCCCGACGAGGCGGGCGTATTTCCAGAGTGCCCCGGCGCCGTGGACGGTCGCCCGCGGCCCCGCCCAGGCAGCGCGGCGGGCGGCGAGTTCCTCCTCGCCGAGCGCGACCGAAAGCTCGCCCGTGAGCGCGTTGACGGTGATCGCGTCGCCGTCGCGGAGGAGTGCGATCGGCCCGCCCTGCGCCGCCTCGGGCCCGACATGGCCGACGCAGAAGCCGCGCGTCGCCCCCGAGAAGCGGCCGTCGGTGATGAGCGCGACCTTCTTGCCCATGCCCTGGCCCGAGAGCGCGGCGGTCGTGGCCAGCATCTCGCGCATGCCGGGGCCGCCCCGCGGCCCCTCGTTGCGGATGACGATGACCTCGCCCGGCCGGTAGGCGCGGGCGCGTACTGCCTCGAAGGCGTCCTCCTCGCATTCGAAGACCCGCGCCGGGCCGGTGAAGACCTGCTCGGCCTCGCTCATGCCGGCGACCTTGACGATCGCCCCCTCGGGCGCGAGGTTGCCCCGCAGCCCGACGACCCCGCCGGTGCGGGTGATGGGCGTCGCCACGGGGTGGATGACGCGGCCGTCGGCGTCGCGGTCGATGCGGTCGAGTTCCTCGCCCATCGTGCGCCCGGTCGCGGTCATGCAGTCGAGATGGACGAGCCCGGCCTTGCGCAGCTCACGCAGCACCACCGGCACGCCGCCGGCCTCGTAGAGGTCCTTGGCGACGTAGTCGCCGCCGGGGCGCAGGTTCACGAAATAGGGCGTGTCGCGGAAGATGTCGCAGACGTCGAAGAGGTCGAAATCGATCCCCGCCTCGTGGGCGATGGCCGGCAGGTGGAGGCCGGCGTTGGTCGAGCCCCCGGTGCAGGCGACGACGCGGGCGGCGTTCTCGAGGCTCTGGCGGGTGACGACGTCGCGGGCGCGGATGTTGCGCTCGAGAAGGCGCATCACCGCCTCGCCCGAGGCCTCGCCGTAGGCGTCGCGGCTCTCGTAGGGGGCGGGCGCGCCCGACGAGTTGGGCAGCGCGAGCCCGATCGCCTCGGCCACGCAGGCCATGGTGTTGGCGGTATACTGGCCGCCGCAGGCGCCGGCCGAGGGGCAGGCGACGCGCTCGAGGATGTCGAGTTCGGCGTCCGAGTAGCTGCCCGCCTGGTGGCGGCCGACGGCCTCGAAGACGTCCTGGACGGTGACGTCGCGCCCGTCGAGCCGGCCGGGCAGGATCGAGCCGCCGTAGAGGAAGACCGAGGGGACGTTGAGGCGGACCATCGCCATCATCATCCCCGGCAGCGACTTGTCGCAGCCCGCGAGGCCGACGAGGGCGTCGTAGCAGTGGCCGCGCATGGTCAGCTCGACGGTGTCGGCGATCGCCTCGCGCGAGGGCAGCGACGAGCGCATGCCGACATGGCCCATGGCGATGCCGTCGGTGACGGTGATGGTCGTAAACTCGCGCGGCGTGCCGAGGGCCTTCTTGACCCCCATCTTGACCGCCTGCGCCTGGCGGTTGAGGGCGATGTTGCAGGGGGCGGCCTCGTTCCAGCAGGTGGCGACGCCGACCCAGGGCTGGTGGATCTCCTCCTCGGTCAGCCCCATGGCGTAGAAGTAGCTGCGATGCGGCGCCCGGGCCGGTCCTTCGGTGACGTGGCGGCTGGGAAGCCGCGACTTGTCGAAACGGGCGTTCTTCATGGCGGCGTCCTTTCGCGGGTGGGCCCGGGCGAGGGGATAGCGGCGGGCGCGGCACAGGGCAAGGCTCGGGCGCGGGTCAGGGCGCCGCGGGCGCCCTTTCGCCGCGCCCCGCGCCCCTGCCGGCGGGCGGGGACGCGCGGCCGGGCAAGGGCTTGACGGCACGCCCCCGGGGCCGCGCCGCCCCTCCCGGCGGGCCCCGCGCGGGGCCGGTCAGGCGCGGGTCCGCGGCCCCGCCCGGGGCCCGCGGGGCGGCGTCCGGCCCGGCCTTCCCGCCCCGTCCTCGCCCGCCGGCCCGGGCGCGGGCCCGGGAAAGAGCCGGGCGAGGGCCGCCGCGAGCGCCTCCCCGGCCTCGAACTCGAGCCTGACGGGCAGCGTCACGACCTCGCGCCGCCAGCGGGCCGGTAGCCGGACGGCGTCCTTCTCGGTGCAGACGAGCTGGGCGCCCGCCGCCCGCGCCTCCTCGCGGAGCCGGCGCAGGAGGGCCTCGCCGAGCGGCTGGTGGTCGTCGAGCGCAACCCGCCGGTGCAGCACCGCGCCGAGCCCCTCGAGGGTGGCGAAGAACTTCGCGGGATCGCCGATGCCGGCGAAGGCGACGACCCTCAGCCCCGCCCAGTCCATCCCCGTCGCCAGCGGGACGAGGCGGCCGCCGGCGACCGGCCGGAGCCCCGCCGCCGGCCAGCGGGCAAGGAAGGCCGCCCGCGCCGGCGCCTCGCCGAGGACGAGGACGAGGTCGGCGCGGGCGAGCCCGGTCGCGACCGGCTCGCGCAGGGGCCCGGCCGGGAGCACGCGGCCGTTGCCGAAGCCGCGGGTCGCGTCGACGACGACGATGGCGAGGTCGTGGACGACCGCCGGATCCTGGAAGCCGTCGTCGAGGATGATTCCCCCCGCCCCGGCGGCGACCGCGGCCCGCACCCCCGCGGCGCGGTCGCGCGCGACCCAGACCGGCGCGAAGGCGGCCGTCAGCAGGGCCTCGTCGCCGACCTCGGCGGTGCCGTGGCGGGCGGGCGCGACCCGGACCGGCCCGGAAAGCCGACCGCCCCAGCCGCGGGCGACGACATGGACGCCCTCGCCCGCGAGCCTCCGGGCGAGCGCGATCACGGCCGGCGTCTTGCCCGTGCCCCCGGCGTGGAGGTTGCCCACGCAGATGACCGGCACCCCCGCGCGGACCCCGCCCCCGCGGGCGAGCCGGCTCGCCGTCGCCCCGGCGTAGAGTGCCGCGAGGGGCGCAAGCAGCCGCGCCGCGAGGCCGGGACGTTCGGGCGGGCGCTGCCAGAAGGGCGGGGGGCGCATCGGCCTAGCCTGCCCGGCCGGGGGCGCGGGGCGCTCGCGTCACGGTGGCGCACCGGTGGCGGCCGCGGCGGCGGCCGGCGCGGCCGCCGGGACGGAGGAGGCGGCCGGGGCAGGCGCGGGCAGGGCGGCGGCGATCAGGCGGGCGACCCGTGCCGTCACCTCGGCCCCGGCGGTGACGACGCCCCAGGCCGCGAGCGCGCGCGCCGCCGCCCGGTCGGGCGCCCCGAGGGCCGCGATCGCCGCCGCGAGGTCGCGGGCGTCGGCGACCGCCTCGGCCCCGCCCGCGGCGTCGAGCCGCCCGAGGAGGCCCGCCTCCGCCCCTCCCGCCCCGCCGTGGAGGATCGCCGAGCCGAGGAGCGCCGCCGCCGCCGGCGAGAGCGTCGGGCCGTCGCCCGCGAGGGTGCCGCCGATGAAGGCCATGGGCGCGAGCCGGAGCCAGAGGCCGAACTCGCCCTCGGTGTCGGCGACGTAGACGGCGTCGAGCTCGGCCGGATAGCCGTCGGCCGAGCGCAGCGCGACGCGGCCCTCGAACAGGGCCGCGGCCCGCCCGGCGACCGCGGGGCCGCGGGCGGGATCGGCCGGGACGAGGATCAGGAGCAGCCTGTGCAGGGTCCGCAGGGCCGTGCGGTGGGCGGCGAGCACCGCCTCCTCCTCGGCCTCGGGGATCCCGGCCGCGAGCCAGAGCGGGCGCGAGCCGACGAGCCCGGCGAGGGCCGCGCGCTCGGCCTCGGTCACGGCCGGCGGCGCTGCCGCCTCGTCGAGCCAGCCCGCGACCTCGACCGCGGCCTCCGGCGCCCCGGCGCGGCGGGCATAGCGCAGCCCCCGGGCGTCGGTCATCAGGATCGCCCGGAAGCGGCCGAGGACCGAGGCCATGAGCCCCGGGGCGCTGCGCCAGCCGTTGGCCGGCATGAACGGCACCCGGCCGTTGACGAGGAAGAGGGGCAGGCCGCGGGCATGGGCGGCGTGGATCAGGGCCGGCGGCAGGTCGCCCTCGCTTAAGACGGCGACGTCCGGGCGCCAGTGCTGAAGGAAGGCGCGGGCCGCGGCGAGCCGGTCGGCCGGCGCCGGCAGGCGGAGGATCATCCGTCCCGCCGCCCCCGCCGGCCCCGCGGCCCCGCCCGCCGCCGCGGTCGGTTCCGCCGCCCCCGTGGCCGGTGCGGCCCCCTCCGCCCCCTTCCCGGAGGCGGTGACGAGGAGCGTGAGGTCGGGTCGCAGGCGCGCGAGCTCGCGCCCGAGCGCCGGCGCGGCGCGGAGGCTCGCCTCGCCCCCGGCCGCAACCCACAGGAGCGGGCCCGGCGGCCGCGCCGGCCAGTCGGGCGGCACGCCGCGCCCCCCCCCGCGGCCGGCCGACATCAGGTAGAGGGCGAGACCGAGCGAGCGTCCCACCGGACCCGCGCTCAGCCGTCCGGGCCTGCGCCCGCCCGGGCCGCGGGTGCCAGCGGGCGGTCACCTCCCCCGGCCCGCCGCCGGGAGGGGACCCCGGCGGGGCCGGGCCGGGGCACGGCCCTGGGGCCGGTCGCCGCTTCCCCGGTCACGGGCCGGGGGGGTGCGGCGGGGATCCCGGCAGGGCGTGCCGGGCAGGCCCCGGCCGCCCCCGACATCGCGCGCCGGGCGGCGCGGGGCGCGGCGGGGGCGGCGGCGGTCGGGGTTCCGGCGGGGCGGGCCCCGGCCGCGGACAGCGGGCGGGCCGCGCAGGGCCGGCCGACAGCATGAGGAGAGGGGCGCGCGGTCATGGGGCCTGCCTTCCCGGGGTCGGAACCTATCTCCCGGTCATCGGAGCTCGGCGAGCCATCGGGGATTCCGCCCCCGGGGTCAAGTCTCCGGCCGCAGGGGGACCCCGGCCGTCCCCCCGGCCCGGATCACCGACCGTCGGCTCGCCTCCCCTCCGGGGCCCGCGATCCCCCGACCGCCCCTCGCCCCGGCCCGCGGCACGACCCGTCTCCTCGCCGGACCGGGCTTCCCACGAGACGCACGCGCCCCGGGGCCGCGCGGGGCCATTTACAGCCTGCCCGGCGCGTCCTACCTTCCTGCGGTCCGAGGGAGGAAGGCCATGGCCCTGCCGCTTGTCCCGCTCGCCGGCCTCGCACTGCGCTACGTCCCCCTGGCACTGGCCGTCGCCGTCGTCGTCGGCCGCTCGCTCGTTCCCGGCCGCACCGACCAGCGGGCCGAGGACGCGATGGACGACCTTGCCGAGGGCCTCGCCACCCATCGCCCGCGCGACCGCCGCCAGATGAACGCGGCCGCCCGGCTGCGGCGCGTCGTCCGCCTTGGCGCCAACGGCCCGGGGGTCGAGATCGACGCGGCCGTCCTCGGCCGGCTCCGCTTCCGCCGCCTCTGACCGACCCTCAGGGCACGGGGCATCCCCGCCGGGGCGCTTCCCCGATCGCCGGTGTCCCTCGCGCGCGGGGGACGCGCCGGGCAATCCCCACCGAGCCGTCGACCGCCTCGCGGTGCCCCGCGCGGGGGGCACATCAGAAGGTTGGCCTTGTATTTGCCCGGCACCCCGGTGCCCCACGCGCGCGGCGCGCGTCGGGGGGAGCACCCGCGGGGGGCGGCACGGGCGCGGCGGCGGGACCCGCCCCGACACGGGCGCGGCCGTGCCGGGCGCGCGACCCCCAGCGTCCTTGCCCGGAGGACCGGCCCCCGCGGGCGGGGTTCCGGACGCCGGCGGGCCGACCCCTCGGGGAGGGGGCATTCCCGCCGGGGCGCTTCCCCGATCGAGGGTGCCCCTCGCGCGCGGGGCGCGCGCCTTGGGTGGAGCGCCCGCGGGCGGCGGCCCCGGGCGCGGCGGCGGGACCCGCTGCGGCGCCGGCGAGGCGGGGACCGGCGCGCCGTGGCCCGCACCCCCCGGCCGCAGAACCGCTTTCGGGGCGCTCTCCGGGCCGGCCCGCCCGTGATGGCTTCGCCCGGGCCC
>JADLCV010000023.1 GCA_020846995.1 Paracoccaceae bacterium | reverse complement strand
GATCAGCTGCTCCTTGGAGCTCACGTAGTGGTAGATGAAGGCCTTCGACATCCCCATCGCCGCCGCGAGCCTGGCGAGCGAGCTGCCCTGGACGCCGTTGTCCGAGAAGAGCCGGGCCGAGACCCGGAAGATGTAGGCGCGGGGGTCCTCGATCGTCGGCGGCCGTCCCATCCTGCGGCGCGGGGTGTCGCTGACCTCGGTATCCATCAGGGCCTCCCTGCGCGCGGGCGGTCGCGGCGACCGGCCGGCCGCTTGCCATGCCGACAGCCCCCACCGGCCTCGGCCCGACCGTTCCCGTCCTCAACAAGTCCGTTGCGGAATCCGATTTTCCGGCTAATATACCTTCCTAGCGGCCGGTATGTAAAGTTCGCCGTGATTGCGCCGGGAGCGATGACGGGATTGGGGGCAGGCGTCGCGAGGGCGGGGAAGGGCGGGACCAGGCGGCCGGCGCCGTTCGCTGCCGCCGTCACGGGCCGCGCGAAACCGTCCGTCCGCCCTGTCGCGGGAACCCATCATGGCCCGACGATGCACGAGAGGAGATAGCCCGACTTGGCCGGATTCGAACTCGACATGACGTTCCTGCGCTCTCGCCGGCATGCCAAGTGGACCATGTTCGGGGCCGAGGCGATCCCCGCCTGGGTGGCGGAGATGGATTTCGCGCTCGCCCTCCCGATTCGGCGGGCCATCGCCGAGCTCTCCGACCGCATGGATTTCGGCTATCCGCTGCGCGAGGGCGGCGTCGCCGAGAACGCCGTCGGCACCGCCTTCGCGCGGCGCATGAAGTCGCGCTTCGGGTGGGAGATCGACCCGCAGCTCGTCCAGCCGGTCGCCGAACTCGTCCAGGGCACCTTCGCCCCGATCATGGCCTTCTCCGACCCGGGCGACGGCATCGTCCTGCACACGCCGGCCTACCCGCCCTTCTACGAGGCGATAAGCACGCTCGGGCGCACGCTCGTCGCCAACCGCCTGCGCGACGGCGCCCGTCGCTTCGAGATCGATTTCGACGCCCTCGAGGCCGCGATCGGCCCGCGGACGCGCATGATCCTGCTCTGCAACCCCCAGAACCCGACCGGCCGGGTGTTCGAGCCGGCCGAACTGGCGCGGATCGCCGCGATCGCCCTTGCCCGCGACCTCGTCGTCGTCTCCGACGAGATCCACTCCGACCTCGTCTTTCCCGGCCACCGCCACATCCCCTTCGCCACCCTCTCTCCCGAGATCGCCGCCCGCACGGTGACGATCAGCTCGGCGACCAAGAGCTTCAACATCCCCGGCCTGCGCTGCGCGGTCATGCACTTCGGCACCCAGGCGCTCAGGGACCGCTTCCACGAGCGCATCCCCCGCCGGCTTCTCGGCGCCCCCGCGATCGTCGGCATCGACGCCACGATCGCCGCCTGGGACGAGGGCCAGCCCTGGCTCGACGAGGTCATGGACCATCTCGCGGCCAACCGCGACCATCTCGTCCTTCGCGTGGCGCGCGACCTGCCCGGGGTGAGCTTCCACCCGCCCGAGGCGACCTACATGGCCTGGCTCGACTGCTCGGGCCTGAAGCTCGACCGGCCGGCCCAGCGCTTCTTCCTCGAGGAGGCGAAGGTCGCCATGAGCGCGGGCGAGACCTTCGATCCCGCCGCTCCCCATTTCCTCCGCCTCAACTTCGCGACCTCGCGCAGCATCCTCGACGAGATCATCGACCGCATGGCGGCGGCGGTCCGGCGGCGCGGACGGATGGGGGCGGCCGCCAGCTGAGGGCCGCGCCCTCTGCCGGCACGCCCGCGCGGGGGCGGCCGGGCGCGGGCCGCAACCCCCAGCCCGCGGGGGGCGGCCGGGACGGGGCCCCGGGGGATCATCCCGCCCGCGGCAGCGGGCGGCAGGGCGCAACGGCAAGGCTCAACACGGAGGACTTCATGGCCAGCCAGGTCGAGACGGCGACGGCGACGGCAGCGACGATCGACCTGCCGCGCCGGATCATGGCGAGCGTGCGCGAGCGCCCGTTCTTCATCGACGGCACGGCGAAGCGCGAGGGGCTTCTGCCCGAGGCGCCGACGGCCGGCGAGATGTTCCTCGCGAGCCTTGCCGGCTGCGCCGCCATCATCGTCAATTCCGAAGCCCGCAGGCGCGCCATCCCGGGCTTCCGGGCCCATTTCGAGGCCACCTGCGGCCGCGAGGCGGCGGTCCCGAACCTTTTCACCTTCGTCCACATCGAGGCGAGGATCGAGGGCACGAGCCAGGCCGAGGCCGAGGATCTCGTGCGCGTCTTCCAGGACCAGTGCCCGATCTACGCCCTCGCGGTCGCGGGCACGAAGGTGACGATCAACGTCAAGGCAGCAGGGTGAGGTCCGGCCAGCGCCGCCTCGCCAAGAAGGGGGGATCCCGATGAACCGACGGCACTCCATCCTCGACGCCATCAACCGGCGCCGCTTCCTCGAGGCGACCTTCGCGGCCGGCGTCAGCGCCGCCGCGGGCGCCACGCTCCTTGGCGCCACGCGGGCGCGCGCCCAGGCGGCGCGCAAGGGCGGCGACCTCCGGCTCGCCTTCCCCAACGCGATCGATTCGCTCGATCCCCACAAGGCGGGATCGGTCGCCGGCCAGACCCTGTCGGGCGCCCTCTTCGACAACCTCACCGCCTTCGGGCCCGACAACGTCAGCGTCGTGCCCCGCCTCGCGGTCAGCTGGCGGCCCGAGGCCGGCGGCCAGGAATGGGTGCTCGACCTCCGCCAGGGGGTGAAGTTCCACGACGGCAGCGACTTCACCTCGGCCGACGTGGTCGCGACCATCGCCAAGTCGCTCGACAAGGCCCGCGCCGGCTATGCCTCGGGCATCTTCGGCCCGGTCGTCGAGGCGCGGCCCGAGGGCACCCACACCGTCCGCGTCGTCCTCTCCCAGCCCTTCGCCGACTTCCCGGTCTCCTGCGCCGGGCGCTGGTCGCGCATCATGCCGGCCACGGGCATCGACGCCCAGGCCGAGACCCCGAACGGCACCGGCCCCTTCAAGCTCGGAAGCCACGAGCAGGGCACCTCGACGCGGATCGTCCGCAACGAGGCCTACTGGGACGGCGAGCGGCCGCACCTCGATTCGATCAGCTTCTTCCAGATCGCCGAATCGGTCAGCCAGCAGGCCGCGATCCGCGGCGGCGCCGTCGACGTCATCAACCAGATCGGCAGCGAGACCTACCTCGCCCTCCAGAACATCCCCGGCGTCGTCCCCTATTCCCAGCCCTCCGGGCGCTATCAGGTCGGCTACACGCTCGCCCATCTCGACCCGTTCAAGGACTGGCGCGTGCGGCTGGCCTTCAAGCACCTGATCGACCGCAAGGCGCTCCTCGCCTCGGCCCTCCTCGGCCAGGGCGTGGTCGGCAACGACGTCCAGCTTCCTCCCGGCCATCCGCTGCTGGTCGACCTGCCCGTCCACGACCAGGACTTCGCCAAGGCCCGCTCGCTTCTCGCCGAGGCCGGCGTCGGCAGCCTCGCGCTCGACATCTGGACCACGAGCGAGCGCCCGCCTTCGCCGAAGATGGCCCTCGCCATCAAGGAGGGGGCGGCGGCGGTCGGCATCGACATCACCGTCAGGGACATCCCCTTCACCGAGTATCGCGCCAACGTCCCCCGCAAGATGCCGCTCTTCACCTCGCAGTGGAGCGACACCCCGACGCTCTTCGAGCTCTTCTACCTCGTCCACCACACCAAGGGCGCCGCCAACTACTCGACGGTCGAGATCGCGCCGGGCACGGACGCGCGGATCGAGGCGATCATCGCCGAGATCGACGCCGCCAGGCGCAAGCAGCTCGTGGGCGAACTCCTCCCCATCATCCAGGAGCGCAGCGACCGCATCATCCCCTACTTCCAGAACTTCTTCGCGGTCTCGACCGACCGGGTGAAGGGCTTCAACCCGATCGAGCTCTTCGACGTCCGCGACATCTGGATGGAGGCCTAGGGCACTCTGCCCGGGGGCTGGCAGCGGGGCGGGTCGTGATGGTCAACTTCGTCGTGCGCCGGCTGGCGTTCATGGTCGTGATCCTGGTCGGGGTGTCGTTCCTGACCTTCCTGATCGTGAACGTCCTGCCCGGCGACGTCGCCACCACGATCCTCGGCGACTTCGCCAGCCCCGAACAGGTCGAGGCGCTGCGCGAGCGCCTCGACCTCGACCGGCCGGTCCTGCAACGCTATGCCGAATGGGCGGCGGGAATGGTCGGGGGCGATTTCGGCGTCTCGCTCAAGTCGAACCAGCCGATCGGGCCGATCCTCTGGAACCGGCTCGCGAACTCGCTCGTCCTCGCGGCCATGGGGATGGCGGTCGCGATCCCGATCGGCATCGCGCTCGGCGTCGTGACCGCCGTCCACCGGGACAGCCTGCTCGACCGCGCCATCACCGCGACGGTGGTCGTCATCTTCGCGCTGCCGGAATACGTGACCGGACTCGCCCTCATCATCGTCTTCAGCCTCGAGTGGAACCTCCTGCCCGCGAGCAGCCTCGTGCTGCCCGGCCAGAGCCTCTGGGCCAACCCGATGACGCTCATCCTGCCGGTCGCGGTGGTGGCGCTCGGCATGCTCGCCTACCTCTGCCAGGTCACGCGCGCGAGCATGATCGCGGCGCTCAACAGCGGCTACGTCCGCACCGCCGTGCTCAAGGGCCTGACCCGGCGCCGGATCGTGGTGACGCACGCTCTCCGCAACGCGATGATCCCGACCCTGGCCGAGATCGGGCTCGGCTTCGGCTATTCCTTGGGCGGCCTCGTCGTCATCGAGACCGTCTTCTCCTATCCCGGGATCGGCCAGTTCCTCGTCCAGTCGATCCAGAACCGCGACATCCCCGGCCTCCAGGCCGGCGTCCTCGTCGTCGCCGCGGCCTACGGCATCGGCAATCTCGTGGCCGACGTGGGCTCGCTCGCCCTCAACCCGCGGCTGCGGTCCTGACCATGGCCGGACCCGCGCCCGGACCGACCGCGACGCCGCCGGGCATCGGCGCCCGCCTCGGCCGGCTCGGCATCATGCTCTTTCCCGCCCTGCTTCTCTTCCTTGTCGCCTTCGGTCCGCTCGTCACGCCCTTCTCGGCCACGGCCTTCGATCCCGCCGCCACGCTGCGGCCGCCGGGCCCTACCTACCTGCTCGGCACCGACGAGTTCGGCCGCGATCTCTTCAGCCGCATCGTCGCGGGGGCGCAGCCGACGCTCCTGCCGGCCCTCGCCAGCACCTTCATCGGCATCCTCTTCGGCACCGCCACCGGCCTTGCCGCGGGCTTCCTCGGCGGCCGCCGGGACGAGGTCATCATGCGCGCCATGGACGTGCTCCTGTCCTTCCCGGCGCTCATCCTCGCCATGCTCATCATCGCCACCCTCGGCGCCAACATGGTCACCCTCGTCTTCGCCATCGGCTTCGTGTTCTGGCCGCGGTCGGCGCGGCTCATCCGCTCCGCGGCCATGGAACTCGCCCGCCACGAGTTCGTCGACGCCGCCCGCGCCCGCGGCGAGGGCACGGCCTACATCATGTTCCGCGAGATCCTGCCCAACATGTGGGGGATCATCGTCGTCGACTTCACGCTGCGCTTCGCCAGCGCGGTCCTCCTCGTCGCCTCGCTCAGCTACCTCGGCATCGGCGTCTCCCCGCCCACCCCGGCCTGGGGCCTTCTCGTCAAGGAGGGCCAGCCGCTCCTCCAGCTCGCGCCCTGGGTGGTGATCTTCCCCTGCATCGTCATCGCCGTCGTGTCGGTCGGGTCGGTCATGTTCGGGGAGGTCATCCGCCGGCGCCTGACCCTGCCCGACCGCAGGATCCTCGCATGACCGGCGCGCCCGGCCACAACCTCCGGGTCGAGGGGCTCTCGATCGCCTATGGCAGCGGCCCGCGCACGCTGCATGCGGTGCGCGACGTCTCCTTCACGATCGCCCGCGGCGAGGCCTACGGGCTGATCGGCGAATCGGGCTCGGGCAAGACCACGGTCGCGTTCGCGCTGCTCAACTACCTGCGCGGCGGCGTCATCCGCGGCGGCACGATCGAGGTCGCCGGCGAGGACGTCCTCGCCATGGCTCCGGCCGCGCTGCGCGACTTCCGCGGCAACCGCGCGGCCATGGTCTACCAGGACCCGATGAGCTCGCTCAACCCCGCCATTATCGTCGGCGAGCAGATCGCCGAGGCGCTCCGCCGCCACCGCGGTCTCGACCGCCGCGCGGCGTGGGAGCGCGCCGTGGACCTCCTCGCGCTCGTTGACCTTCCCGGCCCCGCGGCCCTTGCCCGCCGCCATCCCCACCAGCTCTCGGGCGGCCAGCAGCAGCGGGTGGTGATCGCGCTCGCGCTCTCCTGCGAGCCCGACCTGCTCATTCTCGACGAGCCGACCACGGGGCTCGACACCACCACCCAGGCCGTCGTGCTCGACCTCATCGGCGAGCTGCGGCAGCGGGTGCGCGCCTCGATCCTGTTCATCAGCCACAACCTCGGCGTCGTCGCCGAGACCTGCGAGCGCATCGGCGTCCTCTACGCCGGCGAACTCGTCGAGGAGGGGCCCTGCGCCACCGTCGTGTCGCGGCCCGGGCATCCCTACACGGCCGGGCTCCTGCGCTCGATGCCGCGGGCCGATCGCGCGGCGGCGCTCCGGCCGATCCCGGGCAGCCTGCCCGACCTGACCCGGCCGCCCGCGGGCTGCATCTTCGCCGACCGCTGCGAGGTCGCGTCCGCGGCCTGCCGGGAGGGGCGGCCGGGCGTCCGGCGGCTTGCCGGCGACCACCTCGCGCGGTGCCTTTTCCCCGAACGGGTCGCGGACCTTCCCGCGGGCGATGCCGGCCCCCTCGCGCGGGCACAGGGGCCGGCGCCCGACGATGCGGCCGCATCCCTCCCGAAGCTCGCGATCGAGGGGCTGGGCGTCACCTTCCGCCAGCGCCGCGGCCTGCCCCTGATCGGGCGGCTCGAGGAGACGCGCGCGCTCGACGGCGTCTCGCTCGCGGTGCCGCGCGGGCAAACCCTCGCCGTGGTGGGCGAGAGCGGGTCGGGCAAGTCGACGCTCGCCCGCAGCGTCGTCGGCCTCATCGCCGCCGAGCGGGGAGGGCTCCGCTTCGAGGACAAGGCCCTCGCCCCCCGTGCCGCCGGGCGCGAGCCCGACCTCCTCCGGCGCATCCAGATCATCTTCCAGAACCCCGACGGGGCGCTCAACCCGCAGCGCCGGGTGCTGGACATCGTCGGCCGGCCCCTGCGCCTCTACGGCCGCGCCCCGGCGGCCGCGATCCCGGCCCGGGTCGAGGAACTCCTCGCCCTGGTCCGGCTGGGGGCGCGCTTTGCCGCGCGCTTCCCCCACGAGCTTTCGGGGGGCGAGAAGCAGCGCGTCAACATCGCCCGCGTCCTCGCCGCCGATCCCGAGCTCATCGTCTGCGACGAGCCGACCTCGGCCCTCGACATCTCGGTCCAGGCTGGCGTCCTCAACCAGCTGCGCGAGCTCCAGGCCGAGTCGGGGCTGACCTACCTCTTCATCTCCCACGATCTCGCCGTCGTCCGCACCATCTCCGACACCGTGGCGGTCCTGTATCTGGGCCGCGTCGTCGAGACGGGGCCGACGGCCACGGTCTTCGCGGGACCGCACCACCCCTACACCGACAGCCTGCTCGCGGCCCTGCCCGAGGTCGGCCGGCCGCGCCGGCCCGCGGTCGCGGTACCGCCCCTGCCCGGCGGGACGGGGCGGGGCTGCCTTTTCGCGCCCCGCTGCCCGCAGCGCATCCCCGGCACCTGCGACCGTTTGGTGCCGCCCCTCGCCGCGACCGGCGACGGCCGGCTCATGGCCTGTCACGTCCCCCTTGCCGGCCTCGCCGAGGCGCAGCGGGCCCGGGACGCAGGCGGGCGCGACTGACCCTAGGCACCACGACATCCCGGAGGCGGAGACGACATGAGCACGAAGACCCTGACCATCGGCGCCATGCCCTACGACCGCGTCGCCGCTCTCCGCGACGGCCGCGTCACCCTTGCCGGCTACGATCTCGCCTTCCCCGCCATGGGCCCCGGCGACATCCACCGCGAGACCTTCGCCACCAAGGCGCTCGCGGTCGGCGAGGTCTCGCCCTCGAACCTCGCCAAGGCGCTCGACGCCGGCGACACCGCCTACATCGGCCTGCCGGTCTTCCTGTCGCGGGCCTTCCGCCACGGCCAGATCTACGTCGCGGCCGATTCGCCGATCAGGGATGCCCGCGACCTTGCCGGGGCTCGCATTGGCGGCATCGACTTCTTCAACACCACCGCGATCCTCCAGCGCGGCATCCTCCAGGACGACTTCGGCGTCGATCTCGCCGCCGTCAACTGGGTCATCGGCCCCGTCGACGGGCCGGAGGACTACAGCGTCCCGGCGCCCGCGCATCTTGCGCGCTCCTTCCGGCTGGCCGCGCCGGCGCCGGGCGACAGCCTGACGGGGATGATGGCGCGCGGCGAGCTTGACGCCATCCTCACCATCCGCGCCCCGCGGGCCTTCCGCGAGGGGCGCATGCGCCGCCTGTTCGCGGACTATGTGGCGACCGAGAAGGAATACTTCGCCCGCACCCGGCAGTTCCCGATCATGCACATCGTCGTCCTGCGCCGCGACCTCGCCGAGGCCGACCCGGCGCTGCCGCGGCGGCTCTACGAGGCCTTCCTCAAGGCCAAGACGATCAACCAGGAGGCGCTGAAGCTCACGCTCTTCTACTACGGCTCGCTGCCCTGGCTGCCGGCCGCGGTCGAGGAGGCCGAGGCCGCGATCGGCCCCGACATCTGGCCCTACGGGCTCCGGGAGGGCGGCGCCGCGCTCGAGACCTTCCTGCGCTACTGCCACGAGCAGAAGGTCACCGACCGCCGCATCACCATGGCCGAGATGTTCCCGGTCGGGGTCGAGTAGAAGGGGGGCGGGGCGGCCATGGACATCCTCCTCTTCGGCGTCGGCGGCTTCATCGGCCGCGAGATCGCACTCGAGGCGCGCCGGCGGGGCCACCACGTCACGGCCGCGGTCCGCGACCCCGCGCGCCATGCCGGCACGCCCGCGGCCGACGCCGTCGTGGCGGGCGACGCGACGGACGCCGACGCGGTCGCCCGCCTCGCGGCCGGCAGGGACGCCGTCCTGAGCGCCATCGGCCCGGGCAGCCGCGGCGATCCCGCGGTCATTCCCGCGGCCGCCCGCGCGCTCGTCCTCGGCCTGCCCCGGGTCGGGGTCAGGCGGCTTCTCGTCGTCGGCGGCGCCGGCACGCTCGAACTCAGCCCCGGGGTTCAGCGCCTCGATGCGCCGGGTTACCCCGAGGAATACCGCCCCCAGGGGATCGCCCAGCGCGAGGCGCTCGCGGTCCTGCGGGCAAGCGCTCTCGACTGGACCTGCGTCAGTCCGCCCATCGTCATCGCCGCGGGCGCCAGCAGGGGCGTCTACCGCGTCGGCGGCGACGCCGTGCTCCGCGATGCCGAGGGCCGGAGCGCCATCTCGGCGGCCGACTACGCCCTCGCCTTCATCGACGAACTCGAGCGGCCACGGGCGCCCGGGCGGCGGATCACGGTCGCCTACTGAGGCGCATCCGGGGACGCGGCCGGGCCGCCGCCCGCGACCCGCCCCCGGGGGCGCGCGCCCCGGCCGGCCCCCGTTGCGGCCACCCGCCGCCCGGGCCCCGCCGTCAGGCCCCGGGGCCGGGAAAGCGGGCGACGTCGCCGGCGGCGCCGTAGGCGCTCCAACCGCCGTCCACGGGCAGCACCGCGCCGGTGACGTAGGAGGCCCAGTCCGACAAGAGGAAGGCGGCGGCGCGGGCGACCTCGGCCGGCTCGGCCATCCGCCCGAGGGGGGTGCGGCAGGCGATCTGCGCGGGGTCGAAGACGGCGCGGTCGAGCAGGTCCCTGACCATCGGCGTCAGCGTGTAGGCGGGCGCGACGGCGTTGACGCGGACCCCGAGCGGGCCCCATTCGCAGCCGAGCGTCCGCGTCAGGTGGTTGACCGCCGCCTTGGCGGCGCCATAGGCCGAGCGGCCCGGAAAGGCGCCGAGGCCGACGATCGAGGAGACGTTGACGATCGCGCCCCGGCGGGCGGCGAGCATCGGCCGTCCCGCGGCGCGGCACATGAGGTAGGTGCCGCGGAGGTTGACGTCGAGGACATGCTGCCAGCGCTCGACCGGCTGGGCATGAAGGGGGGCGAGATCGTCGCCGATGCCGGCCGCGTTCATGAGGATGTCGAGCCCGCCCAGCGCCGCCGCCGCCTCGGCCGCCATCCGCTCGGCGTCGGCCTCGCTCGCGACATCGCCGGCCGTCACGGCGAGGGCGCCGGTGCGGTCCTGCGCCGCGGGCAGTGCGGGGGCGTTGCGGTCGGCGAGCACGACCTGCGCCCCGAGCTCGGCCAGCAGCCGGGCGGTCGCCTCGCCGATCCCGCTCGCCCCGCCGGTGACGAGTGCCCGCTGCCCCGCGAGGGCGATCATCGGTCGGGATCCCTGCCGTCGGCGGCGTCGGCACGGAAATGGACGTCGACGGTCCATTCCGCCGGCGGGCGGAGATGGGTCTGCCAGTAGAGCCCGGCGACGCGGTCGGGATCGTAGGGGCCGCCCGCGGCCATCGTGCCGTGGATCGCCACCACCGCCACCTGCACCCCCCTCGGCCCGATCTCGAGCGCCATCGACTGGCCGAGGCTGCGGAGCGCCGCCTTGCCGAGGGCGACCGGCCCCCACTCGATCCAGGGCCCGAAGGCGAGGACGCCGCCGGTGAGAAGGATCGTCCCCCGCCCGGCCGCGACCATCGCCGGCACCACCGCCTGGGCCGCCTGGAGCGCGCCGGCGACGTTCACGGCGAAGCTGTGCGCGAGGTAGGCGGGATCGGCGGGCGCCCCCCGCGCCTGCCAGCCGGGGGCGCCGGCATAGCGCGCCTCGGCGATGCCCGAGGGGGTGAGGAAGCGCGCGGGCTCGATCAGGGCGGCGTTGTAGACGAGGACCGCGGGCGGGCCGTGCCGCGCCCGCGCCGCGGCGAGGGCCGCGGCCAGGGATGCCGGCGCCCCGGCATCGGCGGCGAAGGGCTCGGCCGCGAGCCCCTCGCCCGCGAGAGTGGCGCGGAAGCCCTCGAGTGCGGCCGCGTTCCGGGCGATCATCGCCACCTTCATGCCTCCGGCGGCGAAGCGGCGCACGAGCGCGAGCCCGAGCCCCGGCCCGACGCCGACGACCACGGCGCCGGCAGCGGCGGCGGTGGCGGCGGCCGCGGTCATGGCCGGCCGCGCCCGGCGCGGCGCTCGGCCCGGCGGGCGAGCCAGTCCTCGAGCGTGCCGATCACGCCCTTCCGGAGGAACAGCACGCAGAGCACGAAGGCCGCCCCCTGGATCACCACCACCCAGGCGCCGAGGCCCGCGAACTCGCGCTGCATCGTGACGACCACGGCCGCCCCGACGAGCGGACCGAGAAGCGTGCCGACGCCGCCGATCAGCGTCATCAGGAGGGCATCCGCCGAGGTCATGAAATGGAGGTCGGCGAGCGAGGCGATCTGGAAGACGATGGCCTTAAGCCCGCCGGCCACGCCCGCGAAGGTCGCCGACAGCGTGAAGGCGATGAGCTTGAAGCGGTCGGTCGGGTAGCCGAGCGAGATCGCCCGCCGCTCGTTCTCGCGCACGGCCTTGAGGACCTGCCCGAAGGGCGAGCGGACGATGCGGGCGAGGAAGGCGAAGCAGGCGAGGAACACGGCCAGCACGAAGAAATACATGGACCGCTCGTCGCCGAGGTCGAAAAGCCCGAGGAGGCGGCCGCGGGGAACCGACTGGATGCCGTCCTCGCCATGGGTCCAGGGCGCCTGGATGGCGTAGAAGTAGACGATCTGGGCGAGCGCGAGGGTGATCATCGCGAAGTAGAGTCCCTGGCGGCGGATCGCGAGCCAGCCGAAGAGGGCCCCGATCACGGCCGACATCGCCACCCCCGAGAGGATCGCGAGTTCGGGCCCGAGGCCCCAGGCGGCGGCGGCATGGGCGGCGACGTAGGCGGCGGCGCCGAAGAAGGCGGCGTGGCCGAAGGCGAGCAGGCCGCCGTAGCCGAAGACCAGGTTGTAGGCGCAGGCGAGGAGCGCGAAGCACAGGATCTTCATGGCGAAGACGGGGTAGATGACGAGCGGCAGGGCGGCCCCGCCGACGGCGAGGACGAGAAGCCACAGCCGCAGGTTCTCGAGGATGCTGCCGGGGCGGGCGCTGGCGAGGTCGGTGCCGGCGTGGCTGACGGTGTCCTTGCCGAAGAGGCCGCGGGGCCGGACGACGAGGACGAGCGCCATGGCGACGAAGATGACGGTCGAGGAGGCCTCGGCCCAGAAGACCTTGGTCAGCCCCTCGAGGACGCCCATGAGGATGCCGGCGGCGATGGCGCCGAAGATCGAACCCATGCCGCCGATCACCACCACCGCGAAGATGGTGATGATGATCGACTGCCCCATGTAGGGACCGACCTGGTAGATCGGCGCCGCCATGACCCCGGTCAGCCCGGCGAGCCCGACGCCGAAGCCGTAGGTCAGCATCAGCATGCGCGGCACGCGGATGCCGAAGGCGCGGACGAGGTCGGGGTTCTCGGTCGCCGCCCGCAGGTTGGCGCCGAGCCGCGTGCGCTCGATCATGTACCAGGTGGCGACGCAGACGGCGAGGGCGGCGACGATCACCCAGAGCCGGTAGAGGGGGATGAACATGAAGCCGGCATCGACCCCGCCCTGGAGCGAGGGGGGGACCCCGTACTGCTGGCCGGCGGCCGAGAAGCGCAGGTTGAAGGCCCCCTCGATGACCATGGCGAGGCCCACGGTCAGGAGCAGGCCGTAGGCATGCTCGAGGTCGTAGACGCGGCGGATGAAGAGGCGCTCGGTCAGCGCCCCGATTGCTGCCACCGCCGGCGGCACGAGGACGAGCGCCCACCAGTAGCCGAGCGCCGGCAGGCCGAGGCCGGGGAAGAGCGTGGGCAGGCTGGCCAGCGTCCAGGCCCCGTAGGCCCCGAGCATGTACTGGGCGCCGTGGACGAAGTTGCCGATCCTGAGGAGCCCGAAGATGATCGCCACCCCGAGGCTCATCATGGCGTAGAAGAGGCCGTTGATGAGCCCGATGAGAAGCTGGCCCCAGAGCAGCGGCGCGGAGATGCCGAGGATCGCGAGCATCGGTCAGGCCTTCAGGTAGGACATGATCCGCGCCCCCTCGGTCGCGACGTCGGCGGCGTCGATGCGGTCGATCACCGTGCCGTTCTCGACCACATGGTGGCGGTCGGCGAGGCGGGCGGCGAAGCGGAAGTTCTGCTCGACGAGGAGGACGGTGAAGCCCCTGGCCTTGAGCGTCGCGACGACGGCGCCGATCTGGCGGACGATGACCGGGGCGAGGCCCTCGGTCGGCTCGTCGAGGAGGAGGAGGCGGGCTCCGGTGCGCAGGATGCGCCCGATCGCGAGCATCTGCTGCTCGCCCCCCGAGAGCTTCGCCCCGGTGCTGCCCCAGCGCTCGCGGAGGTTGGGGAAAAGCCCCAGCACCTCGTCGAGTCCCATGCCCCCGGGGGCGAGGACGGGCGGCAGGAGCATGTTCTCCTCGACCGAGAGCGAGGCGAAGATGCCCCGCTCCTCGGGGACGTAACCGATGCCGCGGCGGGCCACCGCCTCGGGCGGCAGCCCCGTGATGTCGGCGCCGCGAAAGCGGATGCGCCCGCTCTTGCGGCGCAGGAGGCCCATGATCGCGCGCAGGATCGTGGTCTTGCCGGCGCCGTTGCGGCCGAGGAGGGTGACGACCTCGCCCTCGTTGACGGTGAGGTTGACGCCGTGGAGGGCGCGGCTCTCGCCATACCAGCCGTGGAGGTCCTCGACCTCAACGAGCGGCGTCGTCATCGCTGCCCCCGATGTAGGCCTCAACCACCGCGGGGTTGGCCGAGATGGCGCCATAGTCGCCCTCGGCCAGCACCTGGCCGCGGGCAAGCACGGTGATGCGGCCGGCGAGGCGGGCGACGACGGCAAGGTTGTGCTCGACCATGAGGATGGTGCGGCCGGCGGCGGCGGTGCGGATGAGTTCGGCGATGCGGTCGACGTCCTCGTGGCCGAGCCCGGCCATGGGCTCGTCGAGGAGCATCACCTCGGGCTCGAGCGCGAGCGTGGTCGCGAACTCGAGCGCCCGCTTGCGGCCGTAGGGCAGCCCCGCGGCCGGGCGGTCGCGCTCGGCCGCAAGGCCGACGGCCTCGAGGAGCGCCTCGACGCGGGGGCCGAGCGGGGCGAGCGTCGCCTCGCGCTGCCAGAACCGCCAGGCGAGCCCGGTCGGCCGCAGGAGCGCGAGGCGGACGTTCTCGGCCACCGTCATGCGCGGGAAGATGGCCGAGATCTGGAACGACCGGACGATGCCGCGGCGGGCGACGGCATCGCCGGCAAGGCCGGTGATGTCCTCGCCGCGAAAGAGGATCTGCCCCGCGGTCGGGGCGAGGAAGCCGGTGATGAGGTTGAAGACGGTGGTCTTGCCGGCGCCGTTGGGGCCGATCAGGGCATGGATCGTGTGGTGCCGGACGGTGAGGCTCACGTCGCTGACGGCGCGGAAGCCCTCGAAGGACTTCGAGAGCCCGCGGGTCTCGATGATGGCCTCGGGCGGGGGGGTCACGGCGGCGCCCCGGCGCCCTCGAGGAGGGTCCCGCGCATCCGCGCCGCGCGCTCGCGCAGGGGCAGGAGGGCGCGGTAGGCGGGCGACGCCATCAGCGCCCGCGCCGCGGCGCGGTCGGGGAAGGCGACGACCGAGAGGACGGGCGGCGTCCAGTCGCCGGCCAGGGGCTCGGCCTCCTTGCCCCAGAGCACGAAGCGGCCGCCGGCGGCGACCATCAGGGGCCCGGCGAGACGGCGGTATTCGGCCCAGGCCGCTTCGTCGGTGATGTCGATCTCGAAGACCATGTAGGCGGCCATCGCCCCCTCCGCCCCAAGTCTCCCCGCGGGCAGGGGGCGCCCGCGGCGCGGGCACCCCCCAATCCGGGGCCGATCGCCTGCCGGCCTACTTCCTGACCAGCGGGCAGGCCGAGGCGGCTTCCTCGCGGAAGGCGACGTTGGCCGGCACCGTGGCGACGAGGCGGAAGTAGTCGTCGCCCTGCGTCATCTCGCCCGGCGCCTTGACCTCGAGCAGGTGCATGTCGTGGGCGAGCCGGCCGTTGGCGTAGAGCGCGCCGTGGTGGACGAAGATGTCGTCGAGCGGGATCTCGCGCAGCCTGGCGAAGACGGCCGCGGGATCGTCGCTGCCGGCGGCATCGACGGCGCGCAGGTAGGCGCCGACGGCCGAGTAGTTGCCGGCGGCGATCCAGCCCGGGGCATTGCCGGTGATCGCCTTCATCGCCCCGCCGAAGGCCTCGCTCTCGGCGTCGAGCTGCCAGAACCAGGGAGCGGCGAAGCGGATGCCCTGGAGCGCCTCGGCCCCGATGGCGCGGGCGTCGGACTGGTGCAGGAAGGTGACGCCGACCGACTGGCCGCGGGCGATCAGCCCGAACTCCTGGATCTGCTTCAGGGCGTTGATGAGCTCGGGCCCGTTGAGGTTGAGCTGGATCGCCTGCGCGCCCGAGGCCTGGGCCTGGAGGATGAAGGCCGAGAAGTCGGTGGTGCCGAGGGGGGCGCGGACCTTGTCGACGACCGTGCCGCCGCCGGCGACGACCGCGGCCTCGACCCAGGATTCCTGGACCTTGCCCGCCTCGTAGTCGGGCGAGAGGATGAAGAAGCTCTTCAGCCCCTTCTCGAGTTGGGCGCGGACGGTCGTGCCGACGGTCGAATAGGCGTCGTAGGCCCAGGCGACGACATGGCCGTTGCAGTCGGCCTCGGTCGTGCGGTCGGTCAGGGGCGAGACGAACATGCCGAACTTGCCCTTCTCGCCGATCAGCGTGTTGACGCCGAGGGCGATGGCCGAGTTGGCGACGTCGACGATGACGTCGACGCCCTGCTCGTCCAGCCACTCGCGGGCGATCGAGAGGGCGACGTCGGGCTTGTTCTGGTGGTCGGCGAAGACGATCTCGACCGGCATGCCGCCGGCGCTGGCGCCGTGGCGGGCGACGGCCAGGCGCACCGCCTCGACCACCTCCATGCCGCCGAGGGCCGAGAACGACGTCGACTGGTCGTTGAGGACGCCGATCTTGACCGTGTTGCCCTGCGCCAGGACCGGCATCGCGGCGAGCGCGGCGAGGCTCGTCGCCAGCAGGAGCCGTCTCTTCATCCCTGATCCTCCCTGATCCGCGCCCGGGTTCGTCGCGGCCAACCCGACCCGCCGGCGGCGTGCCGAGCGGCAACGGGATGCCCGACCTCCGTCGCGCCTGGAGAG
Source organism: Paracoccaceae bacterium (assembly GCA_020846995.1). Taxonomy (GTDB): domain Bacteria; phylum Pseudomonadota; class Alphaproteobacteria; order Rhodobacterales; family Rhodobacteraceae; genus JAHDXW01. The sequence continues at coordinate 6,809 of JADLCV010000023.1, read as the reverse complement.
GGACCCTCGGGTGGGGCCCGCCCGGCGGCATCGTCTGATCGGACTAGCGGCCGGCCGCGTCCTCGCCCAGGGCCTCGGCCCGCAGGACGCGCTTGAGGACCTTGCCCTGCGCGCTCACCGGCAGGGCGGGGCGGATCTCGACCGCGCGCGGGACCTTGAAGTTCGCCATCCGCTCGCGCGCCCAGGCGATGATCTCGGGCCCGGTCGCGGCGGCGCCGGGGCGGAGGACGACGAAGGCGCGGCCGACCTCGCCCAGCCGCTCGTCGGGCACGCCTACGACCGCCGCCTGGCCGATCGCGGGATGGTCCGCGAGCATGCGCTCGATCTCGGCCGGATAGCAGTTGAAGCCGCCGGTGATGAACATGTCCTTGAGGCGATCCTCGATGACGAGGTTGCCGCCGGCGTCGATGCGGCCGACATCGCCCGTGTGCAGCCAGCCCGCGGCGTCGATCGCCTCGGCCGTGGCCGCGGGATCGTCGAGGTAGCCCTGCATGACGATGTAGCCGCGGATGACGACCTCGCCCGTGGCCCCGGGGGGCAGCAGGCGGCCGTCCCCGTCCATGGTCGCGATCTCGATCCCCGGCATCGGCGGGCCTGCGGTGTTGGCGATGACCTCGGTCGCGTCGTCGTGGCGGCACATGGCGCCGTAGCCGCCGCATTCGGTCAGCCCGTAGCCGTTGCAGACCCCGGCGAAGCCGAGTTCGTCCTTCATGCGGCGGACGAGGGCCGCGGGGATGACGGCGCCTCCGGTGATGCCGAGGCGCAGCGAGGCGCGGGCGAAGCCCGCCAGCCCGGGGTGGTTCAGCATCCCCTGGAAGATCGCCGGCGGGCCGGGGATGACGCTGACGCGGTCGGCGGCGACGCGGGCCAGCACCGCGCCCGCGTCGTAGGTCTGCTGCGGCAGGATGGTGGCGCCGACGATGAGCGACCCGATCGCCCCCCCGCGCCAGCCGAAGGCGTGGAAGAAGGGCGGGATGACGAGCGTCCGGTCGCCCCGCCGTAGGCCGACCCGCGCCGTCCAGTCGTGGACGACGCGCAGGAACTGGCCGTGCGCGTAGAGGACGCCCTTGGAGCGGCCGGTGGTGCCCGAGGTGAAGAGGATGTCGCAGACCGACTCCGGCGCCAGCGCGGCCGAGCGGGCATCGACCGCCGCGTCGGGCACGGAAGCGCCGGCGGCGAGGAAGGCGTCCCAGCCCGTCTCCTCCGCGCCCCGCGCCGGGCCGAGGACGACGAGGCGGTGAAGCTGGGCACGCGTCGGCGCCGTCAGCATGTCGGGGTAGCGCAGGCCGAGGAAGTCGCCCGTCGCGATCATCGCCCGCGCCCGCCCGCGGAGGGCGAGATCCTCGACCTCGGCGCCCTTGAAGCGGGTCGAGACCGGGATCATCACCGCCCCCGCGCAAGCGATCCCGAGGCCGGCGACGATCCATTCGGCCGAGTTCGGCGCCCACAGCATGACCCGCTCGCCCGCCCCGACCCCGGCCGCGATCAGCGCCCGCGCGCAGGCGCGGGCGGCGGCGAGGAGGTCGCGGTAGGAGAGCATGCGGCCGCCGTCCTCGATCGCAGGGGCGTCGCCATGGCGGACGGCGGCCTCGGCGAGGAAGGCCGGGAGGGTGGTGAAGCGCCAGGGTGCGGGGTCGGGCATGGGCAGGAGGCCGGGGCCGGAAGGCGGAGGGGGCAAGGGTGCGCCGGCCCCCCGCCTCGGGCATCGTCCGATGGGACGACGAGGCCGGCCGCGCCCGGCCCCATCAGGGGCCCCGCGCCGCCCCGCTTTCCGCCTCCCGCCTGCCGCCCCCCGCGCGCCCGCGCGCGCCGCCGGAGACCCGCCATGCCCGCCCCCGCCCCCCTCGCCTCGCTCGACCTTGCCGGCAAGGTCGCGATCGTCACCGGCGGCACCCGCGGCATCGGCGCCGCGATCGCGCGCGCCCTTCTCGCCGCCGGGGCCGAGGTCGCGGTCTGCGCCCGGGCCGCGCCCGCGGAACTGCCCGCCGCGGGCGGGCGGCAGGCGCGCTTCCACGCCTGCGACGTCCGCCGCCACGAGGCGGTCGCGGCCTTCGTCGAGGCCGTGGGGGTGGCCTCCGGGCGCATCGACCTTCTCGTCAACAACGCCGGCGGGGCACCGGCGGCGGCGGCGCTCTCGGCCTCGCCGCGCTTCCACGAGGCGATCCTGGCGCTGAACCTTGCCGCCCCCGTCCACATGTCGCAGGCGGCGGCGCGCTGGATGATGCGCGGCGGCGGCGGGGCCATCGTCAACATCGGCTCGGTCGCGGGCTCCCGGCCCGCCCCCGGCACCGCCGTCTACAGCGCCGCCAAGGCCGGGCTCCTGTCGCTCACCCGGAGCCTCGCCGCCGAATGGGGGCCGGCCATCCGCGTCAACGCGATCGTCGTCGGGCTGGTGGCGACCGAGGGGGCCGAGGCGGCCTACGGCAGTCCCGCGGCGCGGGCGGCGATCGCGGCCGCGCTGCCCGCCCGCCGCATGGGCCTGCCCGAGGACATCGCCATGGGCACCCTCTTCCTCCTCAGCCCGATGGCCGCCTATGTCTCGGGGGCGGCGCTCGAGATCGCGGGCGGGGGCGAGCAGCCGCTGTTCCTCGACCTCGTCGCCCGCCACGCCGGCGGCTGAGCGAGGGGCCCGCGCCGGCCGCGGTGGCCGCGGGCCCCCGCGCGCGCCCTCAGCCCGCGCCCTCCGTGTCCGCGGCGGCGTCCCCGAGGGCGCGGATGCGGGCAGCGAGCCGCGCCGTCGAGCCGTCGCGCCCGCGGCCGTGCTCGCGCCCCTCGAGCACCGGCAGGAGCGAGCCCGCGAGCTCCTTGCCGAGCTCGACCCCCCACTGGTCGAAGGAGTTGAGGCCGAGGATCGTGCCCTCGACGAACACCCGGTGCTCGTAGAGGGCGATGATCTGGCCGAGCACGAAGGGCGTCAGCTGCGGATAGAGGATCGTCACCGACGGCCGGTTGCCGGGAAAGACGCGGTGGCGCGCCTGGCGTTCGAGCTCGGCGCCGGCAAGCCCGCGCGCCGCCATCAGCGCGCGCGCCTCCGCGAGGCTGCGGCCGCGCATCAGCGCCTCGGACTGGGCGAGGCAGTTGGCGGCAAGGAGGCGGTGGTGGTGGGCAAGCCCGGGCTCGTGGCCGCGGGCGGCCAGCAGGAATTCGCAGGGGACGACCTCGGTCCCCTGGTGGACGAGCTGCATGAAGGCGTGCTGGCCGTTGGTGCCGGGCTCGCCCCAGACGACGGGACCCGATGGGCGGAGAAGGTCGGTGCCGTCGATCGCCACCCGCTTGCCGTTCGATTCCATCTCGAGCTGCTGGAGATAGGCGGGCAGGCGGGCAAGCCGCTGGTCGTAGGGCAGGACGGCGCGGGTCGCGTGGCCGGCGACCTGGCGGTGCCAGATGCCGACGAGGGCGAGAAGGAGGGGCAGGTTCTCGGTGAAGGGTGCGGCCCGGAAATGGGCATCCATCGCCGCCCCGCCGGCGAGGAAGGCGCGGAAGCGCGCGGGCGAGATCGCGACCATCAGCGGCAGGCCGATCGGCCCCCAGAGGGAATAGCGCCCCCCGACCCAGTCCTCGAAGCCGAAGACGCGGGCGGGATCGAGGCCGAAGGCCCGCGTGCGGTCGAGGGCCGAGGAGACGGCCGCGAACTGCTCGCCCGGCCGCTCGACCGCGGCCGCGAGCCAGTCCCGCGCCGAGACCGCGTTGGTCATCGTCTCGACCGTGGTGAAGGTCTTGGAGGCGACGATGACGAAGGTCCGGCGGGGGTCGAGCGGGCGCAGCGTGTCGGCGAGATGGGCGCCGTCGACGTTCGAGACGAAATGGAGCCGCGGCCCGTCGTGGTAGGGCGCGAGCGCCGCCGTCGCCATCGCCGGGCCGAGATCGGAGCCGCCGATGCCGATCGCGACGACGTCGCTGACGGGCCCGCCCGGGGCCCGGAGGCGGCCCGCGCGCACGTCGAGGGCGAAGCCCTCGAGGCGCGCGAGCGTCGCCCGCACCCCGTCCATGACGTCCACCCCGTTGACGTGCACGCTGCCGTCGAGGTTCCGCAGCGCCGTGTGGAGGACGGCGCGGCCCTCGGTCGCGTTGATCGGCGCGCCCGCGAACATCGCCTCGCGCCGCCCCGCCACCCCGGCGGCCTCGGCCAGCCCGGCGAGAAGGTGGAGCGCGCGGGCGTCGATCGCGGTCTTCGAGTAGTCGAGGAGCAGGCCCTCGGACTCGGCCGCGAAGTCGGCGGCGCGCCCGGGGTCCTCGGCAAAGAGGTCGGCGATGGGCCGGCCGGCCGTCGCCCGGTGATGCGCGGAAAGCCGCGCCCAGATCGCCTCGGCCATCGCCCCCCGTCCTCCTACTCGGCCCAGTGGACGGTCGCGGCATCGAGGAGCGCCCGCACCGGCGCCTCCTCGGCGCCGAGGCCGCGGGCGCGGTCGAGCGCTGCGCGCTTGTCGGCCCCGGTGATGAGGATGTGGAGCCTGACCGCCCCCCTCAGGACCCGTGCCGTCAGGCTGACGCGCGGCTCGGCCAGATCGGGGCCGCGGAGGACGGCGAGCGGGGGGGCATCGGCGGCGAGGGCCCAGGCGAGCCCCTCGGCGCCGGGAAAGAGCGAGGCGACGTGCATGTCCGCACCCATGCCGACGAGGGCGACCGAGAGGGGAAGCGCCGCCGCCACCCCTTCGGAGAGGGTCGCGAGCACGTCCTCGGGCCGTTCGGCCGGGGCCCAGAGGGGGATGTAGCGCGCCGCCGCCGCCCGGCCCGTGAGCAGCCGGCGGCGGACGAGGGCGGTGTTCGAGCGCGGATGGCTGTCGGGCACCCAGCGCTCGTCGGTCAGCATGATGCTCGTCCGCGCCCAGTCGAGATCGACCCCGGCGATGACGTCGAAGACCGGCCCCGGAGTCGTCCCCCCCGGCACGGCGAGCGAGACCTGCTCCTCGCGGCGCAGGAAATCGGCGATCTCGCCCGCGAGCCGGTCGGCGAGCGCGAACATCATCAGTTCCCGGTCGGGGTATTCGTGCAGCGTCATTCCCGGATTTCCCGCCAGCGCCGTCCGTCCCGGTGCATCAGCATAAGCGCATCCTCGGGCCCCGACGAGCCCGGATCGTAGGGCAGGGGCCGGTCGCCCGCCGCCTGCCAGAGGGCGATCGCGGGATCGGTCCAGGCCCAGGCGGCCTCGACCTCGTCGCCGCGCATGAAAAGGGTCTGGTTGCCGCGGATGACGTCCATGATCAGCCGCTCGTAGGCGTCGGGGATCACGGCCCCCCCGGCCCCGAGGGCGGTCGCGAAGGACATGTCGAGCGGCACGTCGGTCAGGCGCATCCCCCCGGGGCCGGGTTCCTTGATCATCACCCGGAGGTTCATCCCCTCGTTGGGCTGGAGGCGGATCGACAGCACGTTCTCCTTCCAGCCCTCCTGCTGGTCGAAGATCGCGTGCGGCGGTTCGCGGAAGGCGATGGCGATCTCGGAGGCGCGGGCGCGCAGGCGCTTGCCGGTGCGCAGGTAGAAGGGCGTGCCCTTCCAGCGCCAATTGGAGATGCCGACCCGCATGGCGATGAAGCTCTCGGTATCGCTCGCGGGGTTCTGGGCGTCGGCGCGATAGCCGGCGCTGCCGGGGCCGGCGCGATACTGGCCGCGCACGACCTCGCCCGGCAGCAGGGGATCGAGGGCGCGGATCACCTTGAGCTTCTCGTCGCGGACGGCGTCGGGCTCGAAGCGGTGGGGCGGCTCCATGGCGATCAGGCAGAGAAGCTGCATGAGATGGTTCTGGACCATGTCGCGCATCGCCCCGGCGCGGTCGTAGTAGGCGCCGCGGCCGGCGACCCCGACCGACTCGGCGACCGTGATCTGGACGTGGTCGACGAAACGGGCGTTCCACAGCGGCTCGAAGAGGATGTTGGCGAAGCGCACGGCCATCAGGTTCTGGACCGTCTCCTTGCCGAGATAGTGGTCGATGCGGTAGATCTGGCCCTCGCCGAAATGCCGCGCGAGCGTGGCGTTCAGCGCCCGGGCGCTGTCGAGGTCGTGGCCGAAGGGCTTCTCGACGACGATGCGGGTGCCGGGCCCGGCCAAGGCATGGGCGTGCAGGCGGTCGGCGAGGGTCGCGAACAGCCCCGGCGCGACCGAGAAGTAGCAGGCCCGCACGACCCCGGGCCGGAGCCTCGCGCCGAGCGCCTCCCAGCCCGCCGCCGCCTCCGCGTCGACGGCGACATAGCCGAGGCGGGCGAGGAAGTCCGCGCCCTCGGCCGGCGGCTCCGCCTCCCCGCCCCCGGCCTCGGCGATCGCGGCGGCGGCGAAGGCGCGATAGGCGGCATCGTCCATGGCGGCGCGGGCGACGCCGATCACCCGGGCGTTCTTCGGCATCTGGCCGGCGCGGAAGCGGCGGTAGAGGGCGGGCAGGATCTTGCGGCGGGCAAGGTCGCCCGTGCCGCCGAAGACGACGAGGTCGAAGGGCTCGACCGGAATGATCCGCGACACCATCATCGCTCCTGCCCCTCCCGGGGCGATGCCCGGGTCCTGCCGCCGGCTTCCGTTAGCGCTAACGGGCACCCCCTTAGCGCGGCCGCCTGGCGAAGTCCACCCGGGGGGCGGCGCCGGCGGCGGCGCGGGGCGGGCTCAGGCCTCGAGCTCGGCATCCCAGTAGAGGAAGTCGATCCAGCTCTCGTGCAGATGGTTCGGGGGAAAGCGGCGGCCCGTGTTCATCAGTTCCTCGACCGTCGGCTCGCGCGGGGGGGCGAGCAGGACAAGCCCCGCGGCGCGGGGCGTGCGCGCGCCCTTCCTCCGGTTGCAGGCGGTGCAGGCGGCGACGACGTTCGTCCACGCGGTCCGCCCCCCCCGCG
>JADLCV010000022.1 GCA_020846995.1 Paracoccaceae bacterium | reverse complement strand
TCGGTGCCCGACTGGTCGCGGAACTGCTCGGCGAGCGTGAGCCCGGTGAGCCCGACCCGCGCCCGCGCCCCCGGCGGCTCGTTCATCTGGCCGTAGACGAGCGCGACCTTGGACTTCGGCAGGTCGTCGATGTTGATGACCCCCGATTCGATGAACTCGTGGTAGAGGTCGTTGCCCTCGCGCGTGCGCTCGCCGACGCCCGCGAACACCGAATAGCCCGAGTGGACCTTGGCGATGTTGTTGATGAGTTCCTGGATCAGCACCGTCTTGCCGACCCCGGCGCCGCCGAAGAGGCCGATCTTGCCGCCCTTGGCGTAGGGGGCGAGCAGGTCGATGACCTTGATGCCGGTGACAAGGATCTGGCTTTCGGTCGACTGGGCGACGAACTCGGGCGCCGGCTGGTGGATCGCCCGCCGCTCGCGGGACTCGACCGGCCCCTTCTCGTCCACCGCCTCGCCGACGACGTTTAGGATGCGCCCGAGGGTCGCGTCGCCCACCGGGACAGCGATCGGGCCGCCGGTGTCGGCCACCCCCTGGCCGCGCACCAGCCCCTCGGTCGCGTCCATGGCGATGCAGCGGACGGTGTTCTCGCCCAGATGCTGGGCGACCTCGAGCACCAGCCGGCGGCCGTTGTTGTCGGTCTCGAGCGCGTTCAGGATTGCCGGCAGCGCGCCGTCGAACTGGACGTCGACGACGGCGCCGATCACCTGGGTGACTTTGCCTTGTGCCTTGGCCATGTTGTGTCTCCCGTTCTCAGCCGCTCGTCGCCGAGCAGAAATCCTCATACTTCGCCAGCGCAGACAGGCGGTTGCGCTGCGTGTTCCGGTTCAGCGCCCGATCCTCGCCGAGGACGGTGCGGGTTCGCGTCAGTCTCGTCGCTCTCCAGTCCGCATCGAGTTCGATCCCGTAGGCCCTCTCGACCGAACTCAGATAGCTGACGTAGGATCGTGCCGACGTCGCCAGAAGGCCCCCGTGGACCGGGGCCCAGTCGGCGAAGGCGGCGGCTCTCATCACAGTGCCTCCGCCCCCGAGATGATCTCGATCAGTTCCTTGGTGATCGCCGCCTGGCGCGAGCGGTTGAACTGGATCGTCAGGCGGTCGATCATGTCGCCGGCGTTGCGGGTGGCGTTGTCCATCGCCGTCATCCTCGCCCCCTGCTCGGAGGCCGCGTTCTCGAGCAGCGCCGTGAAGAGCTGGGTGGCGATGCTGCGCGGCATGAGGTCGGCGAGGATCGCCTCCTCCGAGGGCTCGTAGTCGTAGAGCCCGCGGCCTCCCCGGGCCGCGAAGACCGCCGGGATGATCTGCTGGGTCGTCGGCTCCTGGGCGATCACCGACTTGAAGTGGTTGAAGAAGATCGTGGCGACGTCGAACTCGCCGGCGGCGAAGCGGGCGAGCACGTCGTCGGCGATCGCGCGGGCGTTGGCGTAGCCGACGCGGCGGACATCGGAGAGGTCGATGTGGCCGACGAAGCGGTCGGCGTGGTCGCGCTTGAGCTGCTCGCGCCCCTTCTTGCCGACGGTGAGGAACTTCACCGTCCTGCCGTTCATCAGAAGCGCGGACGCCCGCGCCCGCGCCTGGCGCACGATCGAGGAGTTGAAGCCGCCGCAGAGCCCGCGCTCGGAGGTCAGGACGATGAGCAGGTGGACGCGATCCTGCCCGGTCCCGCGCAGGAGCCGCGGGGCGCTGTCGGACCCCTCCGCCGCCGCCGCGAGGCCGGCGATGACGGCGCCCATGCGCTGGGCGTAGGGCCGGGCGGCGACCGCCGCCTCCTGGGCGCGGCGCAGCTTGGCCGCGGCGACCATCTGCATCGCCTTGGTGATCTTCCGCGTGTTCCGGACGCTGACGATCCGGTTCTTCAGTGCCTTCAGGCTTGGCATCTGGCTGTCCCCGCGCTGTGGCCGGAAAGCGGACCGCCCTCAGGCAAAGTCCTTGGCGTAGGCGTCGATGGCCGCGCGAATCTTCTGCTCGAGCTCGCCCGCGACCTTGCGGTCGTTGCGGGTGATGTCGTCGAGGAGGGCCCGGTGGTTGGTGCGCATATGGGCGAGGAGCCCGGCCTCGAAGCGGCCGACGTCGCGCACCGCCAAGCGGTCGAGGTAACCCCTGGTTCCCGAGAAGATGACGCAGACGATCTCGGCGTTGGTCAGGGGCGAATACTGCGCCTGCTTCATGAGTTCGGTGAGGCGGGCGCCGCGGTTCAGGAGCCGCTGGGTGGCGGCGTCGAGGTCGGAGCCGAACTGGGCGAAGGCCGCCATCTCGCGATACTGCGCGAGCTCGAGCTTGACCGCCCCGGCGACCGACTTCATGGCCGCGGTCTGGGCCGAGGACCCGACGCGGGAGACCGAGAGGCCGGTGTTCACGGCCGGCCGGATGCCCTGGTAGAAAAGCTCGGATTCGAGGAAGATCTGGCCGTCGGTGATCGAGATGACGTTGGTCGGGATATAGGCCGAGATGTCGCCGGCCTGGGTCTCGACGATCGGGAGGGCCGTCAGCGAGCCCGCGCCGTGGTCCTTGTTGAGCTTCGCCGCCCGCTCGAGGAGCCGCGAGTGGAGGTAGAAGACGTCGCCCGGATAGGCCTCGCGCCCCGGCGGGCGGCGGAGGAGGAGCGACATCTGCCGGTACGCCACCGCCTGCTTGGAGAGGTCGTCGTAGATGATGAGGGCGTGGCGGCCGTTGTCGCGGAAGTGCTCGGCGATGGCCGTCGCCGCGTAGGGGGCGAGGAACTGCATCGGCGCGGGGTCCGAGGCGGTGGCGGCGACCACGATGGTGTAGTCCATCGCCCCCGTCTCCTCGAGCTTGCGCACGAGCTGGGCGACGGTCGAGCGCTTCTGGCCGACGGCGACGTAGACGCAGTAGAGCTTCTTCGATTCGTCGTCGCCGGCGGCGTCGTTGTAGCCCTTCTGGTTGAGGATGGCGTCGAGCGCGAGCGCCGTCTTGCCGGTCTGGCGGTCACCGATGATGAGCTCGCGCTGGCCGCGGCCGATCGGGATCATGGCATCGACCGATTTCAACCCCGTCGCCATCGGCTCGTGCACCGACCGGCGGGGGATGATGCCGGGGGCCTTGACGTCGGCGACGCGCCGCCCGTCGGCCTTGATCTCGCCCTTGCCGTCGATGGGGTTGCCGAGCCCGTCGACGACCCGGCCGAGGAGGGCGTCGCCCACCGGCACGTCGACGATCGACTGCGTGCGCTTGACGGTGTCGCCTTCCTTGATGTCGCGGTCGTCGCCGAAGATGACGATGCCGACGTTGTCGACCTCGAGGTTCAGCGCCATGCCGCGGATGCCGCCGGGAAACTCCACCATCTCGCCGGCCTGGACGTTGTCGAGGCCGTGGACGCGGGCGATGCCGTCGCCGACCGAGAGGACGCGGCCAACCTCGGCGACCTCGGCCTCGCGCCCGAAGTTCCTGATCTGCTCCTTGAGGATCGCCGAGATCTCGGCCGCCTGGATACCCATCATCCGACCCCTTTCATGGCATTCTGCAGCGCGGCGAGACGCGAGCGGATGGTGGTGTCGACCATCTTCGAGCCCACCTTCACGACCAGACCGCCGATCAGCCCCGCATCGACGGTCGTCTTGAGTTTCACGGTCCGGCCGACCCGGCCCGAAAGCGTCGCCGCGAGGCGCGTCTCCTCCTCGGCCGTCAGCGCCCGCGCCGCGGCGACCTCGGCCGTGACCTCGCCGCGGGCCTCGGCGATCCGCGCCCGGAGGCCGGCGACGAGCGGGGCGAGCACGAACAGCCGCCGGTTCGCCGCCATCAGGCCGAGCGTGCCCGTCATCAGCGGCGAGAGCCCCATCCGCGCCGCCAGCGCGGCCATCGCCCGCCCCTGCTCGTCCCGGCCGATGACCGGCGAGGCGACCATAGCGCGGAGGTCGGCCGAACCCTCGAGGGCCGCGCCGAGGGCCTCGGTGTCGGCCTCGAGGGCGGCCATCGCGCCGGTCTCGGTGGCGAGGTCGAAGACGGCGGCGGCATAGCGCGCCGCGATTCCTGCTGAGATCGAAGCCGGTTCGGTCACGTCCACCCATCCGCTGTCTGAAGCCGGCAGCGACCGGCGCCGCGGACAGGTCGCACCCTGCCCGAGGCGCCGGAAAGCCCCGGCACCCGAAACTCGGCGCCCCTCTAGCAGAGCGCCCCCCGTCCCGCAACGCCCTCGCGGACCCGGAGGCGGCCCGCGCTGCGTCGCGGCGTCAGCCTGCGACGGTGTGTAGCGCCGGCCGCCCGCGGGCCGCTCCCCTCGGTGCCGGGACAGGGGCCGGCCGCCCGTCGAGGGCCCGGAGCGGGTTGCCGATGCGGGCCCGCAGCCCCACCCGCAGCGGCCGGCTGACCTCCTTCGTCGCCTCCATGACGAGGACGCCGCCGGCCGAGCCCGGCCACATCCGCGGCCCCATGCGTTCCCAGAAGGCCCCCGTGCGGAGCCAGAAGCGGCGCTGCGATGGGGGTGCGAAGAGGGCCGCGACATGGCGCTCGGGGGTGAAGGCGTGGTCGCGGAGCTGGGCGTGGAGCTGGGCCAGCGAATAGGGCCGGCCGAAGCCGAAGGGTGTCGCCTCGCGCCGCGACCAGAGTCCGGTGCGGTTGGGGACGACGAACACCACCCGCCCCCCGGGGCCGAGGCAGCGCCAGGCCTCGTCGAGGAGCGCCGAGGGGTTCTCGGAGGTCTCGAGCCCGTGCATGACCACGAGCTTGTCGATCAGCCCGGTCTCGACCGGCCAGCGCGTCTCCTCGCAGAGGACGGCGACGTTCGGACCCTCGGCCGGCCAGGCCATCACCCCCTGCGGCCCCGGCATGAGCGCGATCACCCGCCGGGCCCCGGCGAGGTAGGGCCGCAGGAGCGGCACGGCAAAGCCGAAGCCCGCGACCGTCTGGCCCCGCGCCTCGGGCCAGAACTCCGCCAGCGGGGCGCGGAGGGCGCGCCGCGCTACGCGGCCGAGCCCGGTCTGGTAGTAGAAATCCCTCAGCGCGACGACGTCGAGGTGCATTGTGCCGGCATCCGGCTTCGCCCAGTCTGGCCCCGACCTTACCGCGAACAGAGGCGAATGCTATGACCGCGATCGTCGTCGCCATCCCCTGCCTGAAGGACAACTTCGCCTTCCTCCTGCACGATCCGGCGACGCGGGCGACCGCCGTCGTCGACGTCCCCGAGGCGGCACCGGTCGCGGCCGCGCTCGCCGCCCGCGGCTGGCAGGCGACCGAGGTCCTTCTCACCCACCACCACGGCGACCACGTCCAGGGGCTCGCGGGCCTGCTCGAGGGGCGGGCGCCGCGGCCGCGCGTCGTCGGCGCGGCCGCCGATGCCCGCCGCCTGCCGCCCCTCGACCTCGCGCTCGCCCCGGGCGAGGCGTTCGCCGTCGGCGGCCTCGCCGTCGCCGTGCTCGACGCCTCCGGCCACACCGTCGGCCATGTCGCCTACCACGTCCCCGCCGCCGCCCTCGCCTTCACCGGCGACTGCCTGATGGCCATGGGCTGCGGGCGGCTGGTCGAGGGCACGCCGGCGATGATGTGGGAGAGCCTGACGCGGATCGCCGCCCTGCCGGGGGCGACCCGTATCCTCTCGGGGCACGACTACCTCGACACCAACGCCGCCTTCGCCCGGAGCGTCGATCCCGCCAATGGCCCCGCGATCGCGGCCCGCCTTGCCGCCGCCCGCGCCGGCGGGCCCGAGGGCGTCCACGTCGCCCTCGACGTCGAGCGGGCGACCAACCCCTTCCTGCGCGCGGCCCTGCCCGGCGCCGGGGCGGCGATCGGCATGGCCGGCGCCCCCGCGCCCGAGGTCTTCGCCGAGATCCGCCGCCGGAAGGACCGCTTCTGACCGCCCGCGCCCGGCCGCCGCCGCGTCCGCCCGGGGATCTGGACAGGGGCCGCCCCGGCCCCCATCTTGGCCCCATGAGTCTGCCGCCGGGGTTCCTCGAGGAGGTGCGCGCGCGCGTCCCGCTCTCGCGCGTCGTCGGGCGGCGGGTGACGTGGGATCTCCGCCGCTCGAACCAGGCCAAGGGCGACTTCTGGGCCCCCTGCCCCTTCCACGAGGAGCGCACGGCCTCGTTCCACGTCGACGACCGCAAGGGCGTCTACTACTGCTTCGGCTGCCAGGCGAAGGGCGACGCGATCGGCTTCCTGCGCGCCGCCGAGGGCATGGAGTTCCACGAGGCGGTGGCGGCGCTCGCCGCCGAGGCCGGCCTGCCCCTGCCCGCCCGCGACCCCGAGGCCGCGGCCCGAGCCGCCCGGCGGACGACGCTCGCCGAGGTCATGGAGGAGGCGGTGCGCTTCTACCGCCTGCGGCTCGCGACCGGCGAGGGGGGGGCGGCGCGCGACTACCTCGACCGCCGCGGCATGGCGCCGCCGCTCCGCGACCGCTTCGAGCTTGGCCATGCCCCCGCCGGCGGGCGCGCGCTCGTCGAGGCCCTGGCCGCCCGCGGCATCGCCCTCGACCTCGCGGTCGAGGCCGGGCTCGCCCGCCGGCCCGACGACGGCCGGCCGCCCTACGACCAGTTCCGGGGCCGGCTGATGTTCCCGATCCGCGACGGCCGCGGCCGAGCCATCGGCTTCGGGGCCCGCGCGCTCGCCCCCGGGCAGGAGCCGAAATACCTGAACTCGCCCGAGACCCCCCTCTTCGAGAAGGGCCGCACGCTCTACAACCTCGGACCGGCGCGGGCGGCGGCGGCGAAAGGCGCGGCCGTCATCCTCGCCGAGGGCTACATGGACGTGATCGCGCTGGCCGGGGCCGGGCACGAGGGCGCGCTCGCCCCCCTCGGCACCGCGGTCACGGCCGACCAGCTTGCCCTTCTCTGGGAGGTCGCGGCCGAGCCGGTGGTGGCGCTCGACGGCGACGCCGCCGGCCTGCGCGCCGCCCGCCGCCTCGTCGACCTCGCGCTCCCGCTCGTCGCCCCGGGACAGGGGCTGCGCTTTGCCCTCCTGCCCCCGGGCATGGACCCCGACGACCTCATCCGCAGCGGCGGGCCGGCGGCCTTCCGGCCGCTGCTCGAGGCGGCCGAGCCGATGGTGGCGCTGGTCTGGCAGCGCGAGACCGAGGGCCAGGTCTTCGACAGCCCCGAGCGGCGCGCGGCCCTCGTCCGCCGGCTCGCGGCGCTTGTCGCCCAGGTCCGCGACCCCGAACTCCGCCGCCACTACGAGGCCGCCCTGCGCGAGCGGCGCGAGGCGCTCTTCCGCCCCGTCCGCCCCGCTGCCCCGGGACCTCGCGCCCGCCCCCCGCGCGGGGGCGCCGCGGCCTTCGCCGGCCCCGGCCAGCCCCCCCCGCCGCCGGCCCCGGAAACCCTGCGCTCGTCCCTCGTCGCCGCCCCCGAGGGCGCGGGCGAGCGGCGGCGCGAGGCCGTCATCCTCGCCACCCTCGCCCTCCACCCCGCGCTTCTCGTCCGCTTCGCCGAGGCGATCGAGGCCCTTGCCCCGGCCGAGCCCGACCACCGCCTCCTCCACCTCGCGCTCCTCCGCCCCGAGGCCGCGTCCTCGCCGCTCCCGCCCGCGGCGGCGGCGGCGCTGGCCCGGTTGCGGGCGCGGGCCGACCTGCGCATCGCCCCGACCGTCGGCCGGCCGGGCGACGCCGGGCTTGCCGCCGCCTGCCTCGAGGAGGAGTTCGGGAAGATCGCCGCCGACCGCGGCCAGGCCGCCGAGATCGCCCATGCCGAGGAGGACCTGCGCGGCCTTGCCGACGAGGGCACGACCTGGCGCCTCTCGGAGGCCGCGCGCGCGCGCGAGCGGTCGCGCCGCGCCCCGCTCGGGCCGGCCGCGGGCGAGGACGCCGACCGGGCGACGCTCGCGGCCCGGCTCGCCGCGCTGTCGGCCGGGCCGGCCTTGCCGGAGGACTAACGCCGCGTGCTTTCCGTATCTGTGATTCGGGTCCGGGAATCGCTACATGCGCCGCCACAGAATCGGTCCCCGAGACCTCTTCCGTGAGGAGACCCCATGGCCGCCAAGGATGCCGACGAGCCGAAGACCGAGGAGCAGGAGGCCGACCTCACCCTTGACCTCAGCCAGACCGCGATGAAGCGGATGATGGCCGAGGCGCGCGAAAGGGGCTACATCACCTACGCGCAGATCAATGCCGTCCTGCCCTCCGACAAGGTCTCGTCGGAGCAGATCGAGGACATCATGGCCACGCTGTCGGAGATGGGCGTCAACGTCATCGACGAGGAGGAGGCCGAGGACGCGCCCCCCGCCGCGGGCGGCGAGCTTGTCGAGGCCGAGGGCTCGCGCGAGGTCGCGATCGCCCCCCCGCCGGCCGAGGCGCTCGACCGCACCGACGACCCCGTGCGCATGTACCTGCGCGAGATGGGCTCGGTCGAACTCCTCTCGCGCGAGGGCGAAATCGCCATCGCCAAGCGCATCGAGGCCGGCCGCAACACGATGATCGCCGGGCTCTGCGAAAGCCCGCTGACCTTCCAGGCGGTCACGATCTGGCGCGACGAGCTTCTCGCCGAGGACATCCTGCTGC
>JADLCV010000021.1 GCA_020846995.1 Paracoccaceae bacterium | reverse complement strand
TTGCCGGGGACGATCTGCGGGGGCGAGGCCGAGGCCAGCGGGGCCGCGCGCGGGCGGAGGGCGGCGGGGTCGGCCAGACGCTCGGCCGGCACGGCACGGGCCTTCATCGCCTGCCATTCGGCCTCCGTCATGGCGCTCGCGGCCTCGGGCACGGCATGGAAGGCCTGGGCGAGGGCGGAGGGGGCAAGGGCCAGGGCCCAGAAGGCCGCGGCAAGGGCGGTCACGGGCAGGATGCAGCGTCTCGGAGCGGTCCTGTTCATGCGTCGGATGTCCTTCGGATGGCTTCGTGTCATGCCTGCCGGCCCTTCGCGCCGCGGCGAAACGGCGACACAGGAAATACAGGTTACGCCCGCGACCGGCACCCGGCAAGTCACGACTGCCCCCGCCGTCCCGGAACGCCCCACCGGAACGCCAATGTGTGTTGGCAGGAGGGGCCGCATTTGCTTTGATTGCGCGCGAGGGCCGGAGCGGGGGGCGGGCGATGGCGACGCGGCGGGAAGGGTTCGGGAGCGCGATCCGGGCGGCGGCCTGCCTCGCCCGGGCGGTCGCGGCAGGGGCGGCCCTTGCGGCGGCGGGCGCGGCGGCGGCGCAGGAGGTGAGCGACCGGCCGCATCTGCGGATCGAGGCCGGGATGCACACGACGCGCATCGTGCGGGTCGATGCCGATGCCTCCGGCCGTTTTCTCGTCACCGCCTCGGAGGATCGCACGGCGCGCGTCTGGGACGTCGCCACGGGCCAGCTGGTCCAGACCCTGCGGGTGCCGATCGGCGGCGACAACGACGGCTGGGTCTACGCCGCGGCGATCGCGCCCGACGGCAAGACGGTCGTCCTCGGCGGCTGGATGAGCTACGGGGCGACGGCCCGGGACGAGCTTGCCCGCGCCCCCGGGGCCACCCCCGACGAGCCGGCCGACTACCTGACCCACTCGCTCTTCGTCTACGACCTCGCCAGCGGGCGCATGGTGCGGCGCATCCCCGGCCTCGGCAACGTCGCCAACGACCTCGCCTTCTCGCCCGACGGCCGCCTGCTCGCGGTGGCGGTCGGCGGGGGCGCGCGCTCGCTCGTCCTCGACGTCGCGACCTGGACGGTGACGGCCGAACTCGGCCTGAACGACGGCGCGAGCTACAACCTCGCCTGGGCCCCCGACGGCCGCCTCGCGAGCGTCACCTACGACGGGGTGATCCGGCTTTTCGGGAGCGATTTCCGCCAGCTCCGGGCGCGCCGCCCGTTCGCCGGCCAGCGCCCCTTCGACCTCGAGTTCTCGCCCGACGGCGCGCTTCTCGCGGTCGGCTACGAAAGCACGGTCCAGCCCCTCGTCCTCGACGGCAAGACGCTCGCGACGGTCACCGAGCCCGACATCACCGACGTCGCCGAAGGCTCCGACCTCGGCAAGGTCGAATGGTCGGCCGACGGCAGCCGGCTGATCGCCGGCGGCTCGGCCTCCTTCGCGGCCGACGACTGGTGGCCGCGCTACATCCGCATCTGGCAGGACAAGGGCGCCGGCCCCTACCAGGACCTCGGCGTCGCGGGCAACACCATCCTCGATCTCGAGACCCTGCCCGACGGCAGCCTCGCCGTGGTCAGCGGCCAGCCCGACATCATCTTCCTCAACCCCGGGATGAAGATCGCCTGGCAGCAGGATTCGCCGAACCTGGACTACAGCGCCGTCGACCGCACCCATTTCCGCATGAGCGCGGACGGCCGCGCGATCGGCGCGACACCCTACGGGGGGACGCCCTTCGTCTTCGACGTCCCGGCCCGGGCCCTGAAGGCCGAGGCCTCGCAGGACCCCGCCTTCCTCGAGCGGGCGCGCGGGCTCGCCGTCACCGACTGGCTGAACACCGAGGCGCCGAAGGTCAACGGCCGCACGCTCGACTTCCTCGAGGATTTCGAGTGGAGCCGGTCGGTCGCAGTCGCCCATGACGGGACCTTTGCCGCGATCGGCGGCGACTGGAACCTCTATCTCGTCAACCCCGACGGCAGCCTGCGCTGGCAGGCGCGCACCCCCGGCGCGGCGTGGACGATCAACGTCTCGGGCGACGGCCGGCTCGTCGGGGCCGCCTACGCCGACGGCACCATCCGCTGGTATGACGCCGAGGACGGGAGCGAACTCCTCGCCCTCTACGTCCACGCCGACGGCCAGCGCTGGGTCCTGTGGACACCCTCGGGCTACTACGATGCCGCCCCGGGGGGCGAGGATCTGATCGGCTGGCACGTCAACCGCGGCCTCGAGACCGAGCCCGTCTTCTTCAGCGCCTCGCTCTTCCGCGACCGCTTCTACCGCCCCGACGTCGTCCAGGCGATCCTCGAGACCCGCGACGAGGCCGCCGCGGTGGCGCTAGCCGACGCCCACCGCGCCGAGACGCCTGCCCCGGGCGCGGTCCCCGAGGGCACGCCCCTCCTCCAGGACAGCCTGCCGCCGGTCGTGCGCATCGACAGCCCGGCCCGCGGCGCCGAGGCCCCCGGCGACACGCTGACGGTCGAGCTTGGCATCACGGCGGCCGCGGACGCGCCCCTGACCGAGGTCCGCGTCTTCATCAACGGCCGGCCGCAGCGCGACCCGCCGCTGACGCTCGCAGGCGGCAAGGCGACGGTCACGCTCGACATCGCCGGGCTGACCGAGGAGGAACTCTGGGTGACGGTGATGGGGGCGAACCGCCACGGCTTCGGCCCCCCGGCCGACGTCATGCTGCGCCGCCCGCCCGAGGGCTTCCGCCCGGTCGAGGTCAAGCCCAGGCTCTACGTCCTCGCCATCGGCACCTCGGTCTACCGCGACGAGACGCTGCGCCTCCAGTTCGCGGCCAAGGATGCGGGCGATTTCGCCGACCTCCTCAGGGGCCAGGCGGGGGCGCTCTACAGCAGCGTCGAGGTGCGGCTGATCACCGACGCCGAGGCGACCTACGACAACATCCGAGACGGGCTCTTCTGGCTCGAGGAGCAGGTGACGGCGAACGACACGGCCTACCTCTTCGTCGCCGGCCACGGCGTCAACGACAACCGCGGCGAGCTCTACTTCCTGCCCTTCGAGGGCGAGGTCGACAACCTCCGCCGGACCGCCGTCGCCTCCTCGGAATTCGTCCGCACGATCGAGTATCTGCCCGGCCGCACCGTCTACTTCATGGACAGCTGCCATTCCGGCAACCTCGAGTTCACGCGCCGCTCGGCGGTGCCGCTCGACGTCAACGGCCATCTCCAGGACCTCTACGCGGCGACGGGGGCGGTCGTCTTCTCGTCGGCGACGGGCAGCCAGTATGCCCTCGAGAGCGCCGAGTGGGGCAACGGCGCCTTCACGCTCGCCCTCCGCGAGGGGCTTGACGGGCGGGGCGACGTCAACGGTGACGGCGCCGTCAGCGTCAACGAGCTGAACCTCTACGTCTCCGACCGGGTCAAGGAACTGACGGCGAACCGCCAGACCCCGGTCCTTCGCAAGCGCGACGAGGTCGCGGACTTCCCCCTCGCGGTGCTCCTGAACTGACGGGCCGCGGCGGGGCGTCTCCGCGGGGGAGGGCGTCGCCGCGAGGGGGTCGCACGCCGCGCGTTGCCATGTGGAGAACCTGGCCCCTCGCGCGGAACGGGCAACGCCCGGCCGCGGGCGGGCGGGGCGGGCCAACTCGCCCCGTCGGAGGTTTACATCCCCGCCCGGGGGCGCCATCCTCGCCCCGCGTGCGGGGCCGGGCGCCGGCGTGGCGTCCGCCCCTCAGCGACCGACCCCGGGGGAAAGAGGGAGAGGAATGGCCACGATCACTTCGGTGCGGGCGCGGGTCTGGACCTGGAAGGGGCCGACGGTGCCGCCGGCGGGGAACTTCTGCACCAACGCCTCCGACATCCTCGGCGAGCGCGGCGACGCCATGCACTCGTTCCGCTTCCACCAGTGGCTGACCTGCGAGGTCGAGGCGAGCGACGGGACGGTCGGCCTCGGCAACGCCGCGCTCGCGCCGACCCTCGTCAAGCGGGCGATCGACGACTGGCTCGCCCCCCTCGTCATCGGCGAGGACCCCTTCGATCACGCCATGATCTGGGAGCGGATGTACCGGCGGACCCACGCCTGGGGCCGCAAGGGCATCGGCATGACGGCGATCTCGGCCATCGACATCGCCCTCTGGGACCTCATGGGCAAGCTCGTCGGCAAGCCCGTCTTCAAGCTCCTCGGCGGCCGCACCAAGGCGCGCATCCCGGTCTACTACTCCAAGCTCTACGCCGGCCCGGTGGCGGCGATGCAGGAGGAGGCGGCGGCGGCGGTGAAGGCGGGCTACCGCGCCTTCAAGACCCGCTTCGGCTACGGGCCCGCCGACGGCATGGCAGGGATGCGCGAGAACCTGCGGCGGGCCGAGGCCGTCCGCGAGGTCATCGGCTGGGACCGCGACCTCATGCTCGAGTGCTACATGGGCTGGAACCTCGACTACGCGCGGCGTATGCTGCCGCAGCTCGCCCCCCTCGCGCCGCGCTGGCTCGAGGAGCCGGTGATCGCCGACGACGTCGCGGGCTATGTCGCGCTCAACGCCATGAACCTCGTCCCGATCGCCGGCGGCGAGCACGAGTTCTCGGTCATGGGGTGCGCCGACCTCCTGCGCCGGGGGGCGGTCAGCGTCCTGCAATACGACACCAACCGCGTCGGCGGCATCACCGCGGCCCAGAAGATCAACGCCATCGCCGAGGCCTTCCAGGTTCCCGTCATCCCCCATGCCGGGCAGATGCACAACTACCACCTGACGATGGCCAACGCGAACTGCCCGATCGCCGAATACTTCCCGGTCTTCGATGTCGAGGTCGGCAACGAGCTCTTCTACTACATCTTCGAGGGCGACCCGGTGGCGGAGGGCGGCTTCCTCCAGCTCGACGACGCCACCCCGGGGCTCGGGCTCACCCTCTCCGATCGCCACCGCGCCCATTTCGAGGTCATGGAATGACCCGCCTTTCCGGCATCTGGCCCGTCGCCCCGACGCCCTTCCACGACGACGGGACGCTCGACCTCGCGGGCATGCGGCGGGTCCTCGACTGCATGATCGACCAGGGCGTCGACGGCCTCTGCATCCTCGCCAACTACTCCGAGCAGTTCCTGCTTGCCGATGACGAGCGGGCGACGCTCACGCGCCTCTGCCTCGAGCATGTCGCGGGCCGGGTGCCGGTGATCGTCACCATCAGCCATTTCGCGACCGCGATCGCGGTCGCCCGCGCCCGCGAGGCGCGGGCGATGGGGGCAGCCATGGTGATGATGATGCCCCCCTACCACGGGGCGCTGATGCGCGGCACGGCCGAGCAGACCCTCGAGCAGTTCCGCGCCGTGGGCGAGGCCGGCATCCCGATCATGGTCCAGGACGCCCCCCTCTCGGGGGTCGAGCTCCCGGTCGCGCTCCTGCTGCGGATGGCGCGCGAGATCGCCATGGTCCGCCACTTCAAGATCGAGTGCGCGCAGGCCGCAGCCAAGCTCCGGGCGCTGGTGGCCGACGGCGGGGATCTGATCGAGGGGCCCTTCGACGGCGAAGAGGCGATCACGCTTCTCGCCGACCTCGACGCCGGCGCCACGGGCTCGATGACCTCGGCCATGATCCCCGACCAGATCCGGCCCGTCCTCGCCCGTTTCGCCGCCGGCGACCGGGCGGGGGCGATCGCGGCCTATGCCCGTGTCCTCCCCGCGATCAACCACGAGAACCGCCAGTGCGGCTTCCGCGCCGCCAAGGCGGCGATGGC
>JADLCV010000020.1 GCA_020846995.1 Paracoccaceae bacterium | reverse complement strand
CCGGGGCGGCGGGCCGGCCAGCGCCGGCAGGGACTCGAAGGTCGCCTCGGGCAGGATGCCGTCGGGGTCGGGCGTCGCCGCGGCCGGGAACCCGGCAACGACCGCCGGCGACGCGGGGGCGGGCGGCGCGGCCTCCGCCGGGGCCAGGGGTGCGGGCGGCGGCGCCTCGGCGGCGGGCGGGCCGCCGTCGGGCGGCCCCGCCAGGTCCTCGCCCGCGATGGCATCCACGGCCGATTCGGGCGGGGGCGCGGGCAGCGGGCGCGGCCGCGGCGCCGGCGCGGGGGTCCCGGCGACGACGGGCACGCCGGCGGGCGTCAGCACCCCCTCCGGGGTCGCGATCACGAGGCCCGCGGCGTCCATCGGGAAGAGGACCGCGAAGGCCGCGGGCCCCGGCCGGGCGACGGGCGCCGTGGCGGCGGCGGCGGGAGGGGGAAGGGGCGGGGCCGCGTGCACCCACTCGCCCGCCGCGGGGGTGGTGGCCGCGAGCGGCGCCAGGGCACGCCGCACCGCCTCCGCGGGGGTGGCTTCGGGCGCCGGCGGGGCGGGGGCGACGACCGGCGGCAAGGGCCAGATGCCGGCGATGGGGTCGAAGGGCTCGGGCGCCTCGGGACGGGGGGCCGGCGGGGCCGGCAGCGGCGCCTGGCCGCCGTCCCAGGCCGGCGCCTCCGAGGCGCCGGGCGCGGGCGGAAGGAGGGCCAGCCGGGGCGCGGACGGCCGGGCGGCGTCCTCGGCCGCAAGCGCACCCGCAGCCTCCGCGGGCGTGGCCGGCGCGGGGGCACCCGCGGGCGTGCCGGTCGCGGCGGTCGGGGCGACCGCCGCGGCCGCCGTCCCGCCCGCCACCGCCCCGTCGGAGGGTGCGGCCGGCGGCAGCCCCGGGGCGGCGGTCGCGGGCGCGGGATCGCCGGCCGCGGCCGCGGCCGGGGGCTCGCCCGAACCCAGCGGCGTGGGCGCGGCGGCGGCGGCCGGCGGCTCGGCCAGCGGCGCTGCGGGCGCGGTCGGCGCCGGGGCGGCGGCGTCGGTCGCGGGCGGCGTCGCGGGGGGTATCGCGGGATCGGCCGCGGCGGTCGCGGGCGCGGCGGGCGGCGTCGCGGGACCGGCGGCGTCGGTCGCGACCGGCGGCGGAGCCGGGGCGGCGGGGTCGGTCGCGGCCGGCGGTGCCTCGCGGCCGAGAAGGCGCGACACCTCCGGCACCCCGAAGACCTGAGACCAGAGCGCCACGAGCCCGAGGAGGACGAGGAGGACGACGGTGAGGACGATCCCGAGCCGGTGCGACGGCCGGTCGCGGGCCGGCGCCGGGCGGCCGCGCCCGCCGGCAAGCGCGGCCGGGGCCGGGCGCGGCCCGGCCGGGGTGGCGCCAGCCGGGCGCGGCAGCACCGTCACCCGCGCCGCCGCGGCGGCGGTCGCGGCCGCCGCCGCGGGTTCGCCCGCGGCCGCGGCGGGGCGGGGCGTCGCCGGCAGCGCCGCCGGGCGGGCCCCGGCAGCTGGCCGCGCGCCGCCCGGAACGGCCCCGAGATAGCGGCGCAATTCCTCGGGCGGCTGCGGCGCCGCGGCCGGGCGGGCGGCGGAGGCGGCGGCCGTCCCCGCCCCGCCCCCCTCGACAAGCCGCGGCCGGCGGCCCGCGCCGGGGGCGCCGCCGGGCGGACCCTCGGCCATCGCAGCGGTGGCGGCAGGGGCTGCGGCCTTCGCCACCCCGGCGGGGGCCGCACCCGACCTCGCCGTGGCGGCGGCCTTCGCGGCAGCCGCGGCAACGGCCGGCGAGGGCGTCGCCGGGGCGGACGCGGCCCGCACGGCCGCCGAGGGGAACTGCGCGAGTTCCCCCGCCGGCCGCCGGGCGGGCGCGCCCGGGGCCGCCGCGGCCGCCGCCCCGCGCCGGCGGCTGACGAAGGCCGCCGCGACCTCCCGCGCCGGAGGGTCGGAGGCGGGGGCGGAAGGGGCCTCTCCCGCGCCGGAACCGGGGGTGGCGGCGGCCGCGGGCGGGGTGGCCGCCGACAGGGCCGGTGCCGCGGGCGCCGGGGTGACCGGGGCAGCGCCGGGCGCCGGCGCCTGCGGGGCCGCCGCAGCGGCCGCCGGCACCGTCGAAGCTCCGGCCTCGACCGCGGGCGCCGCCGCCACCGGGGCGGCCCTCGCCGCGGGCGTGGCCGCGGGCGCCGCCGCCGCCGGAGCCGGAGCCGGAGCCGGAGCCGGAGCCGGAGCCGGGGGCGCGATGCTCCCCCGCGCCGCCGCGACCGCCTGCTCGGCCGCTGCCCGCGCCGCCGCCGCCGCCTTGCGCGCGGCCTCGGTGCGCCGCGCCGCATCGCCGTCGCGGCCGGCGTCGGCCCAGGCCCAGGAGGCCGGCAGCTTCGGCGCCGGGCCGGGACGGATCCCGGGCCGTTCGGGCGCGGGCGCTGCCGCCGCGGGGCGGAGATCCTCGAGCGGGGCCGCCGGGCCCGGACGCGCCGCCGGCCGTCCGGGCGCGGGCAGGGCAGCCGGGCGGAGGTTCTCGAGCGGCGCCGCCGGGCCCGGACGCGCCGCCGGCCGTCCGGGCGCGGGCGGGGCGGCCGGGCGGAGGTCCTCGAGCGGGGCGGCCGGGCCCGGGCGGGGCCCGCCCGCCCGCCCGGCGCGGCCGGCAGCGGCCTGGCGCGGCGTCCGCCGGTCCGGCGCGACCGCCCCGCCGCCCGCCGCCCCTTCGGGCGTGGCAGGGAGCGACGCCGCCACCGGCGCGGCCGCACCCGGCGCAGCTGCCGCGACCGTCGGCGCCGGGTCGGTCGCACCCGGGGGAGGCGACGCCTCCGGCGAAGGCGGGGGCGCGGCGGCCGGAAGCGACGGGGCCACGGCCGTGTCCTCGGCCGCCGCCGGAGACGGGGCCGCGGCCGGGGCGGCGGGGCCCGGGGTCGCTGCCCCCGAGGGCTGCGCCGCGGGCGAGGCGGCCGCGGGCGGGTCGGGCGGCGGGGGGGGGATCCCCGCAACGCCCGCGGCCGCACCCGGCATCGTCGCGGTGCCCGGCAATGAGGGGCAGGGAGCGCCCGACGGCAGGGGCGGCGCCTCCGCCACCGGCCGCGGCGCAGCGGCGGGGAAGGCCGCGGCCGCCTCTCCCATCAGGGGAGCGGCGGGCGCGGGCGCCGTGGCCCCTGGGGACCCACCGACGCCGGCGTCCGGCGGCATCGGCGGCTCTCCCGTCCCCGGCCCGGCGGGTCCGGCCGCCGCTTTTCCTCCGCCGGCCGCAGGCGCCGCGGCCAGCCCGGGCGGCTCGCCGGGCGCAGGCACGGCGGGCGGCGGCGGCGGCGGCGGCGGCCCGGCGGGCCCGATCGCCGCCGGGCGCTCGGGCGGACCGGCGGCCGCCGGCGCCGCGGGCGGCTCGCCGGGCGCAGGCACGGCGGGCGGGGCCGACGCCGCGGGGGTCGCGGACAACGCCGCCGCGGCCGCGGCCGCCGCCGCCGCCGCCGCGACCTCGGCCGGCGGCGGCCGGCGCCCCTCGACCCGCAGCGGCCGGTCGTCGCGCTCGACCGTCTCGCCCTCGGCGAGCGTCGCCGCGGCGGCGCGGGCGAGGCCGAAGAACGGTTCGCCCGCGAACTGCCCGGGCTCGGGGCGGGCGACGAAGGAGACGGGGTTGAAGCGATGGTCGGTGGCGAAGCCCTCGGCCTCCTCGAGGGTCTCGCGGGCGACGACGGCGAGGCGCACCTCCTCGCCCTCGACCGCGGCATCCCAGACGAGTTCGGCGACGCCATAGGGGGTGCGCCCTTCGAGGGCCCCGGCGATCTGATCCCGGCGGGCGGCCTCGTCGGGCCCCGGGGCATGGACCGTGAGGTAGAGGACCTCGGAGTTCGGGATCACGAGCTTGGTCGCGAGCCCCCGCGGCGCGAGCCCGACCGCGGTCGTGCGCAGGAAGCCGAGCGTGTCGGTGAAGGCCGCATCGTCGAGCGCGACCGAGCCGACATGCGTCCAGCCCCGCGGGGTCCGGTGGTAGAGGCCGATCCCGTCGTGGGAGAGGTCGAGGGCAAAGGCGGGTCTCATGGGCCGGCGTCTAGCATCCTGCCGAAAGGCCGTGGAGTCACGTCAAGGTGTCCGGTATACTTACAGCAACAAATCGCCGAATGAAAGCGATCGGCCCCGGGCCCGGTTGCGGCGCCGGCCAAGGATCGGCGATGGCAGGCGCGTCGAAGGGGAATGCCGGCGCCCGGGCCCCCTGCCCGCGCCGCCATCCGTCAGCCAGGGAGCCCTGCCATGCGACGCCTGCCCGTCTCTGCCCTCGCCCTCGCCCTCGCCCTCGCGCCCGCGCTCGGGCTGCCGGCGGCGGCGCAGACCTACCAGCCCGCCCGCATCTCGGTGACCGGCGAGGGCCGCGTCACCGCCACCCCCGACCTTGCCCTCGTCTCGGTCGGGGTCGTCACCGAGGGGCCCGAGGCGGCGGCGGCGCTGGCCGAGAACTCCGCCCGCCTCGCCGAGGTCATGGGCCTTGTCGCCGCCGCCGGCATCGCCCCGCGCGATGTCCAGACCTCGGGCCTCTCGCTCGCGCCCGTCTACGACTACGAGCGCCGCCGTCCCGACGGCCAGCCGCGCATCCTCGGCTACCAGGTCTCGAATACGGTCACGATCCGCGTGCGTGCCCTCGAGGGCCTCGGCACGCTTCTCGATGCGGTCGTGCGGGGCGGCGCCAACCAGCTGAACGGGCTCAGCTTCTCGGTCTCGGACCCGGAGGCGGCGCTGGCCGGGGCGCGGCTCGCCGCGGCCCGCGACGCGCGCGCCCGTGCGGCGACGCTCGCCGAGGGGCTGGGCGTCACGCTGGGACCGGTCCTGAGCGTCGTCGAGAACAGCGTCCAGGCCGGCCCCCAGCCCGAGTTCCGGGCCCTCGCGGCGGCGGCCGACGGGGCCGTGCCGGTCGCCGCGGGCGAGGTCGATCTCGCGGTCTCGGTGTCGGTCGAGTTCCTGATCCTGCCCTGAGGCGGCCCCCGGCCGGCCCGCTCAGGCCGTCGCCTTGGCCAGGGCCTGGTCGAGGTCGGCGATGAGGTCGGCCGGATCCTCGAGCCCGATCGACAGCCGCACGACGTCGGGGTCGGCGCCGGCCGCCATCTGCTGGGCGAGCGTGAGCTGGCGGTGCGTCGTCGAGGCGGAGTGGATGACGAGCGAGCGGGAATCGCCAAGGTTCGCGACATGGCTGAAGATCTGGAGGGCATCGACGAGCCGCACGCAGGCCGCGTAGCCGCCCCGGACGGCGAAGGTGAAGAGCGCCCCCGCCCCGCGCGGGTAAAGCTTCTGCGCCCGCGCGTGGTAGGGCGAGGACTTCAGCCCGGCATAGGTCACGGCCGAGACGCGGGGGTCGGCCTCGAGCCATTCGGCGACCTTCACGGCGTTGGCGACGTGACGCTCCATGCGCAGCGAGAGCGTCTCGATGCCGAGGAGCGTGTAGTGCGCCGCCTGCGGGTTCAGGGTCATCCCGAGGTCGCGCAGCCCGACGGCGATGCCGTGGAAGGTGAAGGCGAGCGGCCCGAAGGTCTCGTGGAACCTGAGCCCGTGGTAGGCCGGCTCGGGGGCCGAGAGCGAGGGGAACTTGTCGGAGGCCGACCAGTTGAAGCGGCCCGAATCGACGATCGCGCCGCCCGTCACCGTGCCGTTGCCGGTCAGGTATTTGGTCATCGAGTGGACGACCAGCGTCGCGCCCTGCTCGATCGGCCGGCAGAGCCAGGGCGAGGCCGAGGTGTTGTCGACGACGAGCGGAATCCCGGCCCGGTCGGCGATGTCGGCAAGCGCGCGGATGTCGGTGACGTAGCCGCCGGGGTTGGCGATCGATTCGCAGAAGATGGCGCGGGTATCGGCGTCGATCGCCGCGGCGACGGCGCCGAGGTCGTCGGTGTCGACGAAGCGCGCCGACCAGCCGAAGCGGCGGATCGTCTGGCTGAGCTGCGTCACCGTGCCGCCGTAGAGGCGGGTCGAGGCGACGACGTTCCGGCCCGGCCCCATCAGCGGGAAGAGGGCCATGATCTGGGCCGCGTGCCCCGACGAGCAGCAGACCGCGCCGGCCCCGCCCTCGAGCGTCGCGATCCGCTCCTGGAGGACCGAGACGGTGGGGTTGGTCAGGCGCGAGTAGATGTAGCCCACCTCCTGGAGGTTGAAGAGGGCCGCGGCATGCTCGGCGCTGCGGAAGACGTAGGCGGTCGTCTGGTAGATCGGCGTCTGGCGGGCACCGGTCGCGGGGTCGGGGCGGGCGCCGGCATGGATCTGGAGGGTGTCGAAATGATAGCTCGAGCCTTCGGCCATGGTCGTTGTGATGCCTCCGCGGGGATTAGGGCGCGGCGAACCTAGGGGAAGCCCCCCGGCGGCGCAACCCGCGCCCGGCGGGCGGGCCCGGCCCGGGCGGCACGGCCGGCCGGCGGGCGGGGCAGGGTCGCGGGGGCGCCCTTCAGCCGAGCGCCGCCCCGCCGCCGCCGGCCTGCGGCACCGACCACACCGTCAGCCGCTCGACGGCGTATTCGGCGGCATCCTCGGAGGGCGCGAAGACCATGGTCGCCCCCCGCGCGAGAAGGGCCGGCGCCTCCTCGCGGCGCTGGGCGCACAGCGCGACCGCGCCCCGGTAGCCCGCCGCCTGCAACCCGTGCAGGAGCGACATCGGCGCGCTCGCCTCGGTCAGCACCCCGGGCTCGCGCGAGACCGCGAGGACCACGACCTTGACCGCCTCGAGCGGCAACTGGGCGATGAACTCGGGGTCGGTGGCGTCGCCGAAGACCGCGTCCAGCCCCCGCTGGCGCCAGTGGCGCAGCGCCTCGGGGTCGAAATCGATGCCGAGGACGCCGAAGCCCGCGGCCTCGAGCCCGAGACCGATCCGCGTGCCGTAGCCGCCGAGGCCGATGATGACGAAGTCGTGGCGCGCGGCCGCCTCCGGCGCCATCGCTGCCTCCGCCGCCTCGCCATGCGGGCGGCGGCGCTCGAAAGGCCCGAGGAAGGGCTCGAGCCAGTCGTAGAGCAGGTTCGACCAGGTGATCATGTAGACCGAGAGGGCGATCGTCACCAGCCCGACGAGGGTCACGAGGGCGAGGGCGGATTCGCCGACATGCCCGAGGTTGACGCCCATCGCCATGAGGATGAGCGAGAACTCCGAGATCTGGGCGACCGTCAGCCCGGCCAGGAAGCCGGTCCGCTTGCGGTAGCCCATCGCCCCCACGACGGCGAGCACGATGAGCGGGTTGCCGACCAGCACGAAGACCGAGAGCACGGCCGCCGAGGGCAGGTCGGCGCCCAGCCCCTCGAGGTTCAGCCCGACGCCGAGGGCGATGAAGAAGAAGAGGAGGAGGAAGTCGCGCAAGGAGGCGAGCCGCGACACGATCGCCTCGCGGTAGGGGGTCGAGGCGAGCGACACCCCGGCGAGAAGCCCGCCGAGTTCCTTGCCGAAGCCGATCCAGTCGCCCGCGGCCCCGAGCCCCGCCGCCCAGCCGACGGCGAAGATGACGAGGAGTTCGGCCGACCGCGCGATCTGGCCGAGGAGCGGGGTCGCGACGTAGCGGATGAAGAGGATCACGAAGACGATCATCGCCGCCCCGCCGCCGGCGACGATGAGGATGTCGGCGAGGCGCCCCTCGTCCTCGGCGAGGCCGACGCCGAGGGCCGAGAGCGACACCATGCAGAGGATGACGAAGATGTCCTGCACGATCAGGATGCCGAGCGCGATGCGGCCGTGCAGCGCCCCGATCTCGTGCTTGTCGCTCAGGAGCTTGACGATGATGATCGTCGAGGAGAAGGTCAGCGCCACGGCGACGTAGAGGGCGGTGACGGCGTCCATCCCGAGCGCGAGGCAGATCAGGAAGCCGAAGAGCGAGGTGAAGCCGATCTGGCCGAGCCCGGTCGCGACCGCCACCCGGCCGATCGAGCGCACGAGGCCGAGATCGAGGCGCAGCCCGACGAGGAAGAGGAGCACGGCGATCGAGATCTCGCCGAGGAGGTCGATGACCTCGGTCGAGGTCACGAGCCCGAAGGCATCCGGCCCCGCGAGCACGCCCACGGCGATGAAGGCCACGATCAGCGGCTGGCGCAGCAGGAGCCCCGCGAAACCGACCCCGGCGGCGAGGAGGACGAGGGCGGCGATCTCGTTGAAGACGCTGTCGACGTGGGGGCCCATCGGCGAGCCCTACCCCCGGCAGTGCGATCCGCGGCCCTGGCCGGCCGCGGATGCGCCGGTGCCGCCCCGGGGGCGCCCGCCCCGGCCGTCCTGGTCAGGGCCGCGTCCGCGCCTCAGGCGGCACGCGACAGAAGCACGCCGCCGACCTGGCGCGCGGCGTTGGGCTCGTCGATGCCGCTCACGGCCGCGACCTCGCGCGTCAGCCGCTCGAGCGCGGCCTCGTAGAGCTGGCGCTCGGAATAGGACTGCTCGCGCTGGTCGTCGGCGCGATGGAGGTCGCGCACGACCTCGGCGATCGAGAGGAGATCGCCCGAGTTGATCTTCTGCTCGTATTCCTGGGCCCGGCGCGACCACATCGCCCGCTTGATCCGGGCCCGTCCCCTCAGGGTCTCGAGCGCCTTGCTGACGACGTCGGGGGTCGAGAGCGAGCGCATGCCGACGGCGGTCGCGCGATGGGTCGGCACGCGCAGCGTCATCTTGTCCTTCTCGAACGAGATCACGAACATCTCGATGCGGATGCCGGCAACCTCCTGCTCCTCGATCGAGATGATCCGGCCGACCCCGTGGGCGGGGTAGACGACGAAGTCGTTGGGACGGAACTCGGGCCGCTTGGTCTTGGTCATCCGGTCGCTTCCTCGGTCCTGCCCCGACCCCTTGCAGACACGACCGCGGGCGGGGCACCGACTGCCTCGTCCGCAGGGATCGTGCAGATGAACAGGCGACGCGCCGGCGAGCACTCCTGCGAGTCGCGGTCAGGGTCCGGGCTGATTTCGTGAACGAAAGATAACACGTCCTGCGGCGGAATCAAAGTCCCGCGCTGCACCGCCGCATCGGGTTTCCGCCGGATCCCCGCTCAGCCGCCGGCGTTGGGCGAGAAGTAGCGGTCGAGCTTGCCCGTCTCGCCGTCGCGCTCCTCGGCGCCGGGCAGGGGATCCTTCTTGCCGATGATGACCGGCCAGGCCTGCGCATACTTGCGGTTGAACTCGACCCAGGCGTCGGTGTCGGGCTCGGTGTCGGGGCGGATAGCGTCGGCGGGGCACTCGGGCTCGCACACCCCGCAGTCGATGCACTCGTCGGGATGGATGACGAGCATGTTCTCGCCCTCGTAGAAGCAGTCGACGGGGCAGACCTCGACGCAGTCGGTATACTTGCAGGCGATGCAGTTGTCGGTCACGACGTAGGTCATGCGCGGCGTCTCCGTCACCGGGCCGTCCGGTCTCTCACGGGCTAGCTAGACGAGGGCGCCGGATCATTCAAGGACCGGCCCCTGCGACCCGTCGGGTGCGGCGAGGTCGCGCCAGAGCGTGGCCGCCTCGGCCGCCGGGCCGCGGCGGCGGCCGAGCGCGAGGACCCGCACCAGCCGCACCCGCCCGCCGTGGACGAGCGTCAGCGTGTCGCCGGGGGCGACGGCGCGGGCGGGCTTGTCGGTCCTGACCCCGTTGAGGCGCACGCCGCCAGCCGCCACGGCCGCCGCCGCCGCCCCCCGGCTGCGGAAGAAGCGTGCCTGCCACAGCCACTTGTCAAGCCGCTGGGCGGCAGGGTCGGGGGCCGGGGCGGAGGGGCGGGCGGCCATCGCTCAGGGCGGGGCGGACGCGGACGCGGCCCCGCCCGGGCGGCGCGGAGGACCCGGCCGCGGGCTCACGGGCGGTCCGGCACGATGCGCCGCAGCCGGCCCGTCGCCGCGTCGAGCGTGATGCGCCGGAACTCGCGGCCCGCCGTCCCTCCCTCGGGCAGCGTGCCGGGGCCGGCCGCGGCCGGGCCGCCCCGTCCGGCATCGAAGCCGATGAGGACGTGCCATTCGCGCGCGGGGGCGTCGAGGTCATGGCCTTCGAGCCGGACCCCCGCGATCCGGCCCGGGTCGACGCGGGCGCGGAACTCGCGGAAGGCGAGGGCGATCGCCTCGCGGGCGGCAAGGAGGTCGCCGAGGGGCTCGGGCGGGCCCGACACGGCCGCTCCCCCTAGGTCTTGTCGCGAAGCGCCATCAGCGCCTTGGCAAAGGGGTTGTCGGGGTCGATGCGGTCCTTGGGACGGGGCGGGCCGGCCTCGTAGACGCGGGGGGCGTCGTCGGGGCGGCGGGCGTCGTGGCGCGGGCGGGGCCCGCGGTCGGGCCGGTCGTCGCGCCGGAAGGGCTGGTCCGGACGGGCCCCGGCGGGCGGACGGGGCGGGCGGTCGCCGGCCGCCGGGCGCCGGCCGCCGGCCCCGCCGGGCCCCGCGGCCTCGGCCGGCGCCGGCCCGCGCTCGCTCTCCCGACGCCCTTCGCCCGCGCCCTCGCCGCGCGGCGGACGGGAACGGTCGCGGTCGCCGGCGCCTTCCGCGCGCGGGGGGCGGGAGCCCGCGCCTTCGCCACGCGGGGGACGGGGACGGTCGCCCGCGCCTTCCGTGCGCGGCGGGCGGGAGCGGTCGCCCGTGCCGTCGGCGCGCGGCGGGCGCTCGTCGGCGCCGCGCGGTCCGCCCGCGGCCTCGCCCTGCGGCGGGCGGGCGGCGCCGCGGTCAGGGTCGCGGCCGCGCGGCGGGCGGCGGCGGTCGGCCGCGCCGTCGGCGCGCCCGGCCTCCGCCCCACCGGAGGCGTCCGCCTGCCCCTCGCCGGCCGCGCTGCGGTGGTGGCGGAGGCCGGACGCGCCCCGGCCCGCCCCGCCGCGCTCGCCCGCCGGGCGCCGGGGCGCCCAGACGAAGGTGACGAAGGCCTCCACCTCCTCGACCCCCTCGCCGGCGGCCGGGGCGGACGCCGCCGCATCGGGCCCGCCGGCGGCGGCGGGCGGGGAAGAGGTGGCAGGATCAGGCCCGCCGGCGGCGGGCGCCGCATCGCCCTCGGTCCCGGGCCGGACGGCGGCGGCCTCGGCCGCCCCGGCCGCCACCGCGGCCCTGTCCGCCGGCGGCATCCTCTCCCCGTCCGCTGCGGCAGCCGCCGCAGCGGGCGCGAAAGGCGCCTCCGGGAGGGGCGCCGCGTCCGCGCCGGCCCCCTCGTCGCCGACCTCAGCCGCGGCCGGCCGGTCGGAATCCGCCGGCGCGGCGGCGGGCGGCGCCGGGACGGGACCGGCGGCGGGCGCCTCCCCGCCCTCCGCCGCGACCCCGGCTTCGGCGCCGGCAGCGGCATCGGCATCGGCATCGGCATCGGCATCGGCATCGGCGGGCGCGGCCGGTTCGGGCGCGGCCGGTTCGGGTGCCGGGCGGGCCTTCGGCCGCTCGCCGCGATCGGCGCGGTAGCCGAGCCCGCCCATCAGGTCGACGAACTGGTCGAGCGTCATGCCGGTGATCGACAGCATCTCCGGGCTCGCCTCGAAGCCCGCGCGGGCGTCGCGCAGCCGCAGGAGGTCGGCCAGCCGCTCGAGCATGTCGATGCGGATGGCCCGCGTCCCCGCCGGGCGGTAGCCGCTGAGCGTGTAGTGCTGGCGCGGCACCTCGCGCAGGTTGGGGATGGTGACAAGGCCGGGCGGCGGGCTCTCGGGGAACTCCTTCAGCCCCTGGGCGAGCGACCAGAGCACCAGCCGCAGCCGCGTCGGCGCAGGCTTGAGGAGGAGGGGCAGGAACACCGTGTACTGCCCGAAGCGGACGCCGTGGCGGCGCAGCGCCGCCCGAGCGTCGCGGTCGAGCGCGCGGACGTCCTCGACCACGCCCTCGCGCGGCAGGACGCCGAGCGCCTCGACAAGCCGGAAGGCGAAGCCGCGGGCCAGCCCGGCCAGGGTCTCGTCGCGCTGGAGCGCGACCAGGGGCTCGAACAGGGCCGCGACCTTGCGGTCCATGAAGTGCTGGAGGCGGCGGGCGACCTTCTCGGCGACCTCGGGGCCCGCCTCCTCGTCGACGAAGGCCTCGATCCCCGGTTTCATCGGCTCGGCCCCGGCGACGAGCTTGCCGACCGCGGCCGTGCCCCACATGAGCCCGCCCTGGGTGGTGAAGTCGATCTCGGCGTCGCGGGCGTTGTAGAGGCGGTCGGCGCGGAGCGCGAACTCCGGGCGCAGCGCCTCGTAGGCGGCCTGGCGCAGCGTGCGCGCCGCATCGGCCGTGGCCGAGGCATCGAGGCGGAAGCGGAACCCCTCGAGCCGGCCGGCGAACTCCCCCTCGACCGCCACCTCGCCCCTGTCGTTGACCTCGGCCACGAGGCTCTCCCTCTCCTTGAGACGGCGCATCAAGACCGCGGTGCGCCGGTCGACGAACCGCTGCGTGAGCCGCGCATGCAGGGCGTCCGACAGGCGGTCTTCTACTCCGCGGGTCACCTCGCGCCAATGGTCTTCGTCGGCGACCCAGCCCGGGCGCTGGGCGACGTAGGTCCAGGTGCGGATGAAGGCGAGCCGGCGCGAGAGGGCGTCGATGTCGCCGTCCTGGCGGTCGATGCGGGCGACCTGGCGGGCGAGCCAGTCGTCGGGCACCCGCCCGCCCCCGTGCAGGAAGCCCCAGATGCGGGCGAGAAGGCCCGCGTGCTCGCCCTCGGAGATGCTGCGGAAGTCGGGGATGCGGCAGACGTCCCAGAGGAGGCGGGTGTCGCGCGCCCCTGCGACCTGCGGCCGCACGGCGGGGCTGGCGGCGAGCGCCTTGAGCGCGAGGAAGTCGTCGGCGTCGCGGGTGCGCGTGAGCCAGTCGTTCGCGGTCGGCGCCTCGAGGCTCGCGATCAGCCGCTCGGGGCTCGCGAAGTCGAGGTCGGTGTTGCGCCATTCGAGCTTGCGGACGGGGGCGAACTGGTGGCTCTCGATCGCCTCGACGATCTCGTCGGGCAGGGGCCGGGCGTCGCCGGTGGTGCCGAAGCTTCCCGGCGCGGTGTGGCGGCCGGCGCGACCGGCGATCTGGGCAAGCTCGTTCGGGATCAGCTGGCGCATGCGGCGGCCGTCGAACTTCGCCGTGCTGGCGAAGGCGACGTGGTGGATGTCGAGGTTCAGCCCCATGCCGATGGCGTCGGTGGCGACGAGGAAGTCGACCTCGCCGGCCTGGTAGAGGGCGACCTGGGCGTTGCGGGTGCGCGGCGAGAGCGCCCCCATGACCACGGCCGAGCCGCCCCGCTGGCGGCGCATGAACTCGGCGATGGCATAGACGCTCTCGACCGAGAAGCCGACGATGGCCGCGCGCGCGGGCATCCGGCTGAGCTTCTTCTCGCCGGTGTGGGTCAGGGCCGAGAAGCGGTCGCGGCGGATGAAGAGGCTGCCCGCGACGAGCCCCGCGATCGCCCCCCGCATGGTCTCGGCGCCAAGGAACAT
>JADLCV010000019.1 GCA_020846995.1 Paracoccaceae bacterium | reverse complement strand
TCGACCTCGCCGAGTTCGCCGTCGACAGCCGGATCCTGCGGCTGCGCGGGACGGGGTGGGCCGACCCCGAGCGGGCCGGGGGCGGGGCGCCCGCGGGGCTCGTCGCCCAGCTGCGCCTCTCCGAATTCGCCCTCGACCCCGCGGGCGTCTTTGCCGCCCCCCTCGCCTTCGCCGACGGCGTGCTCGACCTCCGCCTGGGGCTCGCGCCGCTCACGCTCGAGATCGGCCAGATCGCCGCCCGGGGGGCCGCGCCCGCGCCCGGCGCCCCCGCCCCCGGGCTGCGCGGAAGGGCGCGCGTCGCCGCCGCCGCGGCGGGCTGGGAGGTCGCGGTCGACGTCGCCGTCGACGCCATCGCCCACGACCGCCTGCTCGCCGCCTGGCCGCTCGGGCTCGCGCCCGCGACCCGCCGCTGGCTCGCCGGGAACGTGCTGACGGGGACGCTGCGCGACGTCCGCGCCGCCCTGCGCCTTCACCCCGGGCAGGAGCCCCTGATCGCGATCGGCGGCGATTTCGACGGCGCCGAGGTTCGCGTCCTGCCCCGCCAGCCGCCGATCCGCGACGGCGCCGGCTACATCGTCTTGCACGAGCGCGCCTACACGCTCGTCCTCGACGCCGGCCGCCTCGACCCCGGGGCGGGCGGGCCGATCGACGTCGCGGGATCGGTGTTCCGGGTGCCCGACGTGACCCTGCGCCCGGCCCGGGCCGAGATTGACCTTGTCGCCCGGGGCTCGGTCGCGGCCACCCTCGCGCTCCTCGCCGCCCCGCCCTTCGGGCTCGCCCGTCCCGCCGGCGGCACGCCCGACCCCGGGACCGGAAGCGTGTCGGTGGCGGGGCGGATCGAGCTGCCGCTGATCGCGAGGCTCGCCGCCCCCGACATCGCCTTTGACCTCGAGGGCGAGATCGGGGACTTCCGCTCCGACGGGCTGCTCGCCGGCCACGAACTCGCGGCCGACCGGCTCGCGCTCGCGGCCGCGAGCGGCGGCGAGGTCGTCATCGCCGGGCGCGCGCGCCTCGACGGGGTGCCGCTCGAGGGGCGCTGGTCGCGGCCGGCCGCCCCCGGCGGCGGGGCCGGACGGGTCGCGGGCACGGTCGAGCTCTCGCCGCGCTTCGTCGCGGCCTTCCGCCTGCCCGTCGCCCCCGGCACCGTCGAGGGCGCCGCCGCCGCCGACTTCACGATCGACTTCCCCGCCGGCGGCGCCGCGCCGCGCCTGCGCCTGACCTCCGACCTCGCCGGCCTCGGCCTGCGGCTCGCCGAGGCTGGCTGGTCGAAACCCGGCCCCGCCCGCGGCCGGCTTCTCGTCGAGGGCACGCTCGGCCGGCCGGTCGAACTCGCGCGCCTCCTCATCGAGGCGCCGGGGCTCATGGCCGAGGGCACGGCCCGGCTCGCCTCGGCCGACCGCCCGGCCGCGGCCGAGTTCGCGCGCCTGCGCCTCGGCGACTGGCTCGACGGGCGGGTCGAGGTCGCCAGCCGCGACGGGGCCCCGGCGATCTCCGTCCGCGGCGGCACGCTCGACCTCCGGGCGATGCCCGCCGCGGGCGTGGCCGCGGGCACCGGGCGGGCCGGCCGGGCCCCGGCGCCGGTCGAGCTGGTGCTCGACCGGCTCGTCATCAGCGACAAGATCGCGCTCACCGACTTCCGCGCGAGCCTCGTCAGCGCCGGCGGGCTTGCCGGCCGCTTCCACGGCCTCCTCAACGGCGAGGTCGCGCTCGAGGGACGGGCCGAGCCGGTGGACGGGCGCACCGCCCTCCGCGTCACCGCC
This sequence comes from Paracoccaceae bacterium, assembly GCA_020846995.1. GTDB lineage: Bacteria > Pseudomonadota > Alphaproteobacteria > Rhodobacterales > Rhodobacteraceae > JAHDXW01. The sequence goes on along the minus strand of JADLCV010000019.1, from coordinate 3,160 downwards.
GCCGACGGCGGCGCCGTCCTGCGCGCGGCGGGGTTCTTCGGGCGCGCCCGGGGGGGGGCGCTCGACCTCGTGCTGCTGCCGCGCCGGGACGGGCCGGGGCAGGAGGGGCGGCTGCGCATCAGCGGGGGGATGCGGGTCCAGGATGCCCCGGTCCTCGCCTCGCTCCTCAGCGCCATCTCGGTCGTGGGCCTGATCGAGCAGATGGCCGGCCCCGGCATCGCCTTCTCGGAGGTCGAGGCCGACCTGCGCCTGACCCCGGCCGGGATCGAGATCGCGAACGGCACCGCGCTCGGCCCCTCGATGGGTGTCACCCTCGCCGGCATCTACGCCGCCGGGAGCGGGCGGGTGGACATCCAGGGCGTGATCTCGCCCCTCTACCTGCTCAACGCCGCCGGCGGCCTCTTCAGCCGCCGGGGCGAGGGGCTCTTCGGCTTCACCTACCGCATCCGCGGCGAGGCCGCGAACCCCCGCATCGACGTCAACCCGCTCTCGGTCCTGACCCCGGGGATGTTCCGCGACATCTTCCGCGCGGCCCCCCCGCGGCTTGCCGAGTAGGGCGATGCAGCTGGCCGATTTCGACTTCGACCTTCCCGAGGGGCTGATCGCCACCCGCCCGGTGCGGCCGCGCAGCGCCGCCCGCCTGCTTCTCGCCGCGGGCGAGGCCGTCGAGGACCGCCACGTCGGCGACCTGCCCGCGCTCCTGCACCCGGGCGACATCCTCGTCTTCAACGACACCCGCGTGCTCGCCGCGCGCCTTCAGGGGGTGCGGCGGCGGGCAGGGCCGGGGGGCGGGCACACGACCGGGGTCGAGGTCACGCTCGCCCGGCCGCTTCCCGCCGGCGGCTGGGAGGCGCTCGCCCGGCCCCTGCGCCGGCTCCGGCCGGGCGACCGCATCGCCTTCGGGCTCGGGCCCGGGCTTGCGGCCGAGGTCGTGGCGGTCGCGGCGGGCTTCGTCCGCCTCGCCTTCGACCGCGAGGGCGCGGCCTTCGAGGACGCCCTCGCGGCCGTCGGGGCGATGCCGCTGCCGCCCTACATCGCCGCCCGCCGCCCCCCCGACGCGGCCGACCGCGAGGACTACCAGACCGTCCTCGCGCGCCGGCCGGGGGCGGTCGCGGCGCCGACCGCGGCGCTGCACTTCGACGCCCCCCTCCTGGCCCGCCTCGATGCCGCCGGCCTCCTCCGCACGACGGTGACGCTCCACGTCGGCGCCGGCACCTTCCTGCCGGTCAAGGCAGAGGACGTGAAGGACCACCGCATGCACGCCGAATGGGGCGAGATCGGCCCCGCCGCGGCGGCGGCGATCAACGCCGCCCGGGCCGGCGGCGGGCGCGTGATCGCGGTCGGCACCACCGCCCTGCGGCTTCTCGAGACCGCCGCCGCTGCCGACGGGCGCCTGTCTCCCTTTGCCGGCGAGACCGCGATCTTCATCACCCCGGGCTACCGCTTCCGCGCCGCCGACGCCCTCGTCACCAACTTCCACCTGCCCCGCTCGACGCTCCTCATGCTCGTCGCGGCGCTCATGGGGCGCGAGCGGATCCTCGACCTCTATGCCCACGCGATCGCGCGGGGCTACCGCTTCCTCTCCTACGGCGACGCCTCGCTCCTCATTCCCGGACAAGGCTTGGCGGGCTGAGGGAACGGGCGCGGGCCACGGGCTGGCGCCGGCCCGCCCGGACGGGGTATGGCGGGCGGGCAGGGCGCGCGGGGAGCGCGCGCGGAGAGGGGAGAGGGGCGGGGATGCTGAGGGTGCTGGCGACGACCTGGCCGCTCCTCCTCGGGGTGATGCTGCTCATGGTCGGCAACGGCGTGCAGGGCACGCTCCTCGGCGTCCGCGGCGCGATCGAGGGCTTCTCGACCGGCCAGATGTCGGTCGTCATGGCGGGCTACTTCGCGGGCTTCCTCTTCGGCTCGCGGCTGGCCCCGGCGCTCATCGCCCGGGTCGGCCATGTCCGCGTCTTCGCCGCCCTCGGCTCGCTCATCTCGGCCGCGCTCGTCCTCTACGCCATGGTTCCCGACTGGCTGGCGTGGACGGCGCTCAGGGTGGCGATCGGCTTCTGCTTCTCGGGGGTCTACGTCACCGCCGAAAGCTGGCTCAACCACTCGGCCACCAACGACACCCGCGGCCAGGCCCTGTCGGCCTACATGATCGTCCAGATGGTCGGCGTCATCGCCGCCCAGGGGCTCATGTATCTCGGCGACGCCGGCGGCTATTTCCTGTTCGCGGCGGCCTCGGTCATGGTCTCGCTCGCCTTCACGCCGATCCTGCTCGCGGCGACGCCGGCGCCGGGCTTCGGCGCCGTCCGGCGCATGGGCATCGGCCGGCTCTACCGCGTCTCGCCCCTCGGCTGCATCGGCATCCTCATCATGGGCGGCATCTTCTCGGCCATCTTCGCCATGGTCTCGGTCTGGGGCACGCTGGCGGGGCTCAGCGTGCGCGAGATCTCGCTCTTCGTGGCGACGATCTACGTCGGCGGGCTCGTGTTCCAGTTCCCGATCGGCTGGATCTCGGACCGCATGGACCGCCGCCGGCTGATTGCCGGGGTGGCCGCGGCCGGGATGGCGGTGATGCTGCCGCCGGGCTTCGCCGAGCTTCCCTTCGCCGCCCTCCTCGTCATCGCGCTGATCGTCGGCGCGGTCGCGAACCCGCTCTATTCGCTGCTCCTCGCCCACACCAACGACTTCCTCGAGCCGGCCGAGATGGCGGGGGCGTCGGCCGCGCTCCTGTTCCTGAACGGGGTCGGGGCGATCGTCGGGCCCCTCGTCACCGGCTGGGTCATGGGCGCGGTCGGACCGCGCGGCTTCTTCCTCTACATCGCCACGGCCTTCCTTCTCCTCCTCGGTTATGCCCTGTGGCGGATGACGCGGCGGCCCGCGCCCGCGGTGGCGACGACCGGGGCCTTCGCGATCGTGGTGCCGACGGCCTCGCCGGTGGCGGTCGGGGCGGTGCTCGCCCATCCCGGCCCCGAGGCCCCGCCGCGCGGCTGACCCGTCCCCCGGGGTTGCCATCACCGGCCGCAGCTGCAAGGCTCGCCCCGCCCCGGGGCGGGGTAAGGACGGGTGGCAGGGCGATGCGGCAGCGCGAGATCATCGACTACTGGCTCGAGACGGTCGGGCCCGCGGGCTGGTATGCCGGCGGCGCGGCGCTCGACGGGGCCATCCG
>JADLCV010000018.1 GCA_020846995.1 Paracoccaceae bacterium | reverse complement strand
CGCGCGAGGCCGAGCTCGCCCCCGCGCCAGAGACGAGCGAGCCGTCGGCCGCCACCTCGGCCGCGAAGAGGGTGCGCGCCACCGCCTCCGCCTCGCCGCCGCGCTCGGCCCCCGGCCGGCGCAGCCTGCCGTCGTTCTCCGCCGCCGGCGCCGGCATCGCCAGCGTCAGGGCCATTGCCCCGGCCAGCGCCGCCAGCGTCGTTCCCGATGCCTTCGCCATCATCCAAGCCCTCCCCGGGTGCCGCGGCCCAAGCCAGGGCGGCCGCGGCCGGTTCCGTCGGAATCATGTCCGACAGATACATCTTATGCCAGATCGGGGACGAAGTCAGCCGGTTTCGTCGGGAGCGGGCGGACGCGCCTTCAGCGGCAGAGGACGGTCAGGATGAAGGGCCGGTCGGCGTGGGTGCCGTCGGGGGCGAAGGTCTGCACGAACAGGCCGTTGTTCGAGGTCGCGCGGGCGTCGACCCCGATCAGCCCCGCCGGCACCGCCCAGGCAGTACGGTCGGCGATCGTCGCCGACCACCAGCAGTTGCGGTGAAGGTCGGCCTTGCGGAAAAGGACCTCGTAGCAGCCCGCCTCGCATTCGACCCGCGCCGCCGAGAGCGCCCCGGCCCCCGACCGCAGGACCCCGTCGCCGCGGACGGCGGCGGCGAAGAACCCCGCGACCACCGCCTCGGGGGCCGAGGCCGCGCTGCCCGGCCGGCGCAGGACGCCGTCGTTCAGCCCGTCCGCGGCTTCGGCGGCGGCCGCCGAAAGCGTGAACGCGAGGGCCGCGGCGAGGCAGGAGCGCAAGGTGAGGGGCATGGGTCGGGGCTCCGTCGAAGGGGGCGGGGATCAGCGGCAGAGGACGGTGAGGATGAAGGGCAGGTCGGTGGCCAGGCCGGTCGCGTCGCGGGTGACGACGAGAAGGCGGCCCGCTGCCTCCTCGCGCGGGACGACGTCGACGGCCCCGGCGACGGTCGCACCCGGCGCGCGGCCGCCGATCGTCGCCGTCCACCAGCAGGCCGTGGCGAGGTTCCGCCGCCGCAGGCGCACCTCGGTGCAACCGCCGGCCTCGCAGCCCGCGACATCGGTGACCGGCTCAAGGCCTGTGACGCCGATCCCCGACCGCAGCCGGCCGTCGGCCGTCACCTCGGCGGCGAAGAAGACCCCGGGCGGCGCCTCGGGCGCGGCGTCGCTGGCCCCCAGCCCCTGCCCGCTCGCCCCCGGCGCGGCGGCGAGGACGGCCAGGACGGCGAGGGCGGAAGGCGGCAGGATCCCCCGGACCGATCGTCCCCGCTCCATGTCAAGCTCCCCGCGCGCGTGCCCCGGCCAAGGCGATGGCTGCCATAAATCCTGCCGCCCGGGCGTCACGATGGCGCGAGCGGGTCGCCCTTGCGGCAGGCCCCCGCGAGGGCGGCCCCTGCCCGCAGATGGGCAAGGACGGCAAGCCGCAGCGCCGAGGCGAGCCCGGTGCCGGCCGGCCGGGCGGCGTCGATCTCGGCCGCCAGCGCGTTGAGGCTGAGGCCGCGGGCCGCCGCCATCTCTCCCAGCGCCTCGCGGAAGGGTGCCTCGAGCGACACCGAGGTGCGGTGTCCCGCCAGCGTCAGGGACCATTTCCGCGGGCCGGCCGTCATTCCTCCTCGCCCTCCCCCTCGCGCCGGTGGGCCTCGTGGCGGGCCTCGGCCGCTGCCGCCTCGCGGGCCTCGCGCTCGCGCTCGGCGGCCGTGCGCCCGAAGCGGGCGGCCCGCGCCGCCGCCTCGAGGCGCGCCGCCGCCCGCGCCCGCGCCTTCCGCGCCCGCCGGAGGTTGAGGATCGCGGCCATCAGTCGGCGGGCCCGATCATGTCCTCGGGCCGCACCACGCGGTCGAAGGTCGCGGCATCGACGAAGCCGAGCGCCACCGCCTCCTCGCGGAGCGTGGTGCCGTTCCGGTGCGCGGTCTTGGCGACGGTCGCGGCGCGGTCGTAGCCGATGATCGGCGCCAGCGCCGTCACCAGCATCAGGCTCTCGCGCATGAGGCCGGCGATCCGCGCCTCGTTGGCGACGATGCCGGCGACGCAGTTGTCGGCGAAGGCGGTCGCGGCATCGCCCAGAAGCTGCATCGACTGCAGCACGTTGTAGGCGATCACGGGCTTGAAGACGTTGAGCTCGAAATGCCCCTGGCTGCCGGCGAAGCCGACCGCGGCGTCGTTGCCCATGACCTGGACGCAGACCATGGTCAGGGCCTCGCACTGGGTCGGGTTGACCTTGCCCGGCATGATCGAGGAGCCGGGCTCGTTCTCGGGCAGGATCAGCTCGCCCAGCCCCGAGCGCGGGCCCGATCCGAGAAAGCGGATGTCGTTGGCAATCTTGAAGAGGCTCGCGGCGACGGTCCGGAGCGCCCCCGACATCGCCACGAGCGCGTCATGGGCGGCGAGCGCCTCGAACTTGTTCGGGGCAGTGACGAAGGGCAGGCCGGTCAGCCGCGCGATCTCGGCCGCCACCGCCTCGGCCCAGCCCCTCCGCGTCGCCAGCCCTGTGCCGACGGCGGTGCCGCCCTGGGCAAGCTCCAGCACCGCCGGCAGCGCCGCCTCGATCCGCCGCAGCCCCATTGCCACCTGATGGGCGTAGCCGCCGAACTCCTGGCCGAGCGTCAGGGGGGTGGCGTCCTGGGTATGGGTGCGGCCGATCTTGATGATCGGGGCGAAATCGCGGGCCTTCGCGGCGAGCGCGGCGTGAAGCCTCTCCAGCCCCGGCACGAGCACCGCCCGCACCGTCTCGGCGGCGGCGACGTGCATCGCCGTCGGATAGGTGTCGTTCGAGGACTGGCTCATGTTGACGTGATCGTTGGGATGGACCGGCCGCTTCGACCCCATGACCCCGCCGAGGATCGCGATCGCGCGGTTCGCGATCACCTCGTTGGCGTTCATGTTGGTCTGCGTCCCCGAACCCGTCTGCCAGACGACGAGCGGGAAATGGTCGTCCCAGAGGCCGGCGGCCACCTCGCCCGCGGCCTCCTCGATCGCCGCCCCGAGGTCGCGGCCGAGCTTGCCCTCGGCCATGTTCACCCGCGCCGCCGCCCGCTTGATCGTGCCGAGCGCGCGGATAAGGGCGACCGGCTGGCGCTCGCCCCCGATCGGGAAGTTGACGAGCGACCGCTGCGTCTGCGCCCCCCAGTAGCGGTCGGCGGGAACCTCGAGGGGGCCGAAGCTGTCGGTCTCGGTGCGGGTGGCGGACATGGCATTCCCTCATCGGCGCAACGCATCATGGCCGGCCTCTTACCCCTCTCGCCGCAGGGCGGCAATCGCCGGCGGGCCGGCGGGGCGGTCGAAAATCCTTCGTACGAAGGATTTTGGTCCCGGGCCCCGTGGCCGCCCGCGGGCCTCGCCCCGGGGGCGGCCCGGCGCGCCCCTCACCCCCCCGCCGGGGCGAGGTCGATCTCGGCCTCGACCGTGCCCCCCTCCGCGCCCCGGCGCAACCGCGCCCCGGCGACGCGGTAGCCTTCCCCGGTCTCGACGGCATCGAGCCAGCCCATCAGGGGGCCGAACTCCACGCTCGGGAAGCGCAGGGCGACGCCACCCCCCTCGGTCGCGGCGACAAGGCCCACGGCGTCGCGGAGGCCGTGGGCGAGGAGCCGCGCCTCGATGCCGCCGAGGCCCGCGGGCGGCGGCGCCGGGGATCCGGCCGGCCCGCCCGCGGGCGCCGGCGCCGGCAGCAGGGCGAGGTCGAGGCGGCGGGCGGCGAGCCAGACCTCGAGCGCCGCGACCTCATCGAGCGCCGCCCGCGCCGCCGCCCGCCGGGCCGCGAGCGGCCCGATCACCCCTTCGGTCGCCGCGAGGCCGAGGAGGGCGAGGGCGAGGAGGAGGTCGAGAAGGCGCTCGCGGCGGCTTCGCGCGAGGAGCCATTGGGCCAGGCGGGCACTCACGGCGCGCCCCCCGCGGCGAGCGTTACCGTGCCCCTGACCTGCCCGCCCGCCTCGGCCGAGAGCCGTTCGACCTCGGCCGCGAGCCCGGCCGCGAGGAGCGCGCCCGCGAGCGCCTCGAGGTCGGCGAAGGCCGTCGCCTCGACGTCGAGGGCGACGCTGCCGTCGCCCCTCAGGGTGGCCGCGGTCAGGGTCACGCCGGGGGCGCCGGTGATCACCGCCCCGGCCGCGCGCAGGCGTTCGAGGGGGGCGCGGGCGGGGGCGGCGGCGGCGGCCGCGCGCCGACGGTCGAGCTCGCGCGTGACCTGGAGGGTGACGTCGAGGATCGGGCCCGCGGGGATGAAGTCGCGCCGCACGAGGTCGACGACCTCGGCCCGCCGGGCGGCGGCCCGGGCGAGGTCGCGGCGCGTCGCGACCTCCTCGGCCGCGGCCCAGGCGGCAAGCCCGAGGAGGGCGACGACGAGCGCTGCCCCCTGCCGGCGCAGCCCGGCCGCGAGCGTCGCGACCTCGGCCGCGGGGTCGCGCCGGAGGTCGAGGGCGCGCTCGCCATGGGCGAGGATGCGGGGCGGGGCGTGCCCCGCGGGCAGGGCCCGGGGGCTCAGGGCGATGGCGAGCCCCGGCTGGAGGGCGAGGACGGCATCGACCGCGGCCTCGGCCGGCCCGAGCCTGAGAACGGCGGCCGGCCCGGGCCCCTGCGCGAAGGCGAGGGCGAGGGCGCGGGCGGCAAGCTCGGGCTCGGCTGCAAAGCCGTCGCCCGGGCCCAGCCGCACGGCGACGGCGCCCGCCCCCGCGGCCACCGTCCAGAGCCCGGGCGCGGCCGGCAGGGCGAGGTAGTCGGGCAGGACGGCGAGGCAGCGCCGACCCGCCGGGGCGACCTCGGCCCGCCAGCGGGCGGCGGCGCCGGGAGCGGCGAGGAGGAGTGCCGACCAGTTCTCGGCCGCCCCGGCGAGGCGGGCCGGGGCGAGGTCGAGCGTCGCCGGATCGCGGTCGAGGCGGTCGGCGAGCGCCCGCCGCGCCACCGCCTCGCGGGCCGCGCCGCGCAGCCCCGCGGGCAGGTCGAGGGCGAGGAGCGGGGCCTCGGCGCCGGGGACGAGGGCGACGAAGGGCCGCCCCGGCAGGGGCCGGCCGGCCCCGAGCGGATGCCAGAGGAAGCCCTCGCCCGCGCCCTCCGGCATCACCGGCAGGGCCGGCGTGCCCGTTCCCGCCGGGGGGCCGGCCGCGGTCGCGATCATCGCCCTCGCCTCGGTCATGGCACCCCGTCGGGCTCGTCCAGCACCTGCTCGACGGCGCCGCCGCCGGGCGGGCGCCAGAGAAGCAGTCGCCGGCGAAGCACGGCCTCGTCAAGGCGGGCGACGATCCGCGCCTCGAACCATTCCGAGCCGACCGCGAGCCGGTCGTCGGGCAGGAGGGACGTGCTGTCGCCTCCGGCCAGCCCGTCGAGGACCTCGGCGCGGAAGTCCGCAACCGTCGCCACCGGGATCGTGACGCGGCGGATCGCGCGCGCGACCCCCTGCGGGCTCTGGCCGGGCAGGACGGCGGCGAGCACCTCGGGGAGCGCGGTGTTGAGGTTCAGCGCCGCAGCGGCGGGAAGGGCGGCGAGGAAGGGGGCGAGGCGGTCGAAATCGGCCCCGGTCATCCCCTCGACGAGCATGAGTTCGCCCGCGGCCATGACGGCGCCCGGCCGCGGCCGGCTGCCGCGGGGGCCGGCGCGGTAGGCGGCATCGCGCCCCGCGGCCGCGGGGTCGAGCGCGTCGGCGGCGCGGGCGGCGAGGCCCGGCGGCAGGCCGGCCGTGGCGGCGAGCCGGAGGAAGGCCGCGCGCGCGAGGGCCGCGAACTCGCCCTCCACGGCCAGCCAGTTGAGGTTGAAGCGCCCCTGGAGGTCGGCCATCCGCCAGTCGACGCGGCCGCGGTCGACCGTCTCGCCCTCGCGCGGCCGCGCCCAGCCCTCGCCCGCGTCGTCGGTCTCGCCCTCGGCCGCGTCGGCCGCGAGCACGGCGGCGAGGAGAAGGCCCGCGGCATCGCTGTAGCGCGCCGCCTGGTCGGCCCCGGCAAGAAGCGCGAGCCGGTCGCGCGCGGCCTCGCCGCGGGCAAGCACGGCGAGGGCCGCCGCCGCCAGCGCGCCGGTGATGACGAGGGCGTTGATGAGGGCGAAGCCCCTTCCCCTCATGGCGCGACCACGAGCCGCAGGGGCCCGTGCCGGGCCGTGACGAGGCGCAACTCGAAACCCCGGGGAAGCCGGGCGAGGGCGGAATCCTCGATCTCGATCAGGTTCGTGCGCGGCTCGGCGCCGGGGGGGAACTCGTCGAGCGCGAGCGACTGGACGCCTTCGAGAAGGGCGACCGCGGGCCCCGCGGCGGTCGCCTCGCGGGGCGCGAGCGTCGGCCAGAAGCGGCGCGAGAGGACGCCCGTCGCGCGGTCGAGCTGCCATTCGACGCGCCCGAGCCCGGCCTCGCCCGCCCCCGGCAGCCGCGCCTGGCCGGCGACGCTGACGGCGAAGCGGTCGGCCCCCGCGGGTGCGAGCCAGGCCGCTTCGGCCGTGCCCGCGGGCGGCAGGAAGGGGACGGGCACGGCGAGGGCGAGATCGCGGCGGAGGAGCGCGAGGGTGCGAAAGAGAGCCCGGTCGGCCTCGTCGGCGGCGATAAGGCGGGTCTCGGCCCGGATCCCCATCGTCAGCGCCTCGAGCCCCATGACCGCGACGAGGGCGAAGATGGCGATCGCCGCCACGAGTTCGATGAGGGTGAAGCCGCCCGCCCGGGCCGTCATGGCCGGGGCGCCGCGAAATGGGCGACGAGCCGGGCGCCCGCCCCGTCCTCGGCGGTGGCGGTGATCTCGGTCTCGACGAGGCCGCCGCGGGTCGGCTTGCGCGCCAGCGTGATGCGGAAGCGGTGGCGGCCCATCTCGACCTCCTCGGGCAGGACCCCGGCCTCGGTGATGCCGAGGAGCGCGATCTCGTCGGCGCGCGTCATGACCACCTCGTGGGCGAGGAGACGCCCGGCCAGGCCGGTGCGGTCGCGGCCGGCCTGGCCGAAGGCGCGGAGGCCCGCCACGGTGCCGATGGCGATGACGACGATGGCGACCACGATCTCGACGAGCGAGAAGCCGCGCCCGGGGCCGCCCGGGCCCGGGGCCGGCCGCCGCGGTCGCGGACGGGGGGCCGCGGCGCGGGCGCCGGAGCGGGCCGCGGCGGGCGGGGGCGAAGTCATCGGCCCGCCCCCCGGTCGGTCGTGCATTGCGGCGCCTCCCAGCCGTCGGTGCGGCAGGAAAGCTGCGCCCGGCCATCGGCGATCGCGAGCGTGAAGGGCGTGCCGCGCCCGTCGGGCAGGAAGAGGATCGCGGGCGGGGCGGGATCGGCGTCCGGGGCCGGCCTCAGGGCCACCCCGGCGACCGTCCAGGCCACCCCCGGGGCGCGGCCGGGGGGCCCGAGCGCTGCCCAGCCGCCCTTGCCGTCGGGGGCCATGACCTGCCAGCCGAGGGCGAGCGGCCCGAGGCCCGTCGCCTCGCCGCGCGCGAGCGCGCGGTCGCGGGCGGCGGCGACGGCGCGGGCGAAGGCGGCGCCGGCCGCCTCGGCCGCCCCGCCGGCGCGGGCGAAGCCGCCGGTCAGCGTCACCGCGGTCGCGAGCACGGCGAGGACGGCGACGACCACGACCAGCTCGACGAGCGTGAAGCCGCGCCCGCCCCACCTGCCCCGGCCCCTCAGTTCAGCATCCATGTCCCGATGTCGGCGTTGACGCCGGCGCCGCCGGTCGCGCCGTCGGCGCCGAACGAGAAGATGTCGTAGGGCCCGTGCACGCCCGGAGCGAGATACTGGTAGTCGCCCCCCCAGGGATCCTTGGGCACCCGGTCGACATAGCCGTTGGCGGCCCAGGCCGGCGGCACCGGCGGCAGCGCCGGCCTGGCGACCAGCGCCGCCAGCCCCTGCTCGGTCGTCGGATAAGCGAAGTTATCGAGCCGGTAGAGGTCGAGCGCCGCCGCCAGCGACGCAAGGTCGGTCCGCGCCCGGGCGATGCGGGCCTGGTCGGGGCGGTCCATCACCCGCGGCACGACGACGAGGGCGAGGATCGACAGGATCGCCACCACCACCATGAGCTCGATCAGCGAGAACCCGCGATCGCTGCCGCGCCCCCTCATGTCCTCGTCCCTCGCGCTTGCCTCGGGGCCGACAATAGTGGAAAGCCGCGGGGCCAACAACACGCCCCGCCGCGGCGGGGCTGCCCCTGCCGCCCAACAGTCCGTGACCGCCGCCCTTGCGCTTCTTCTCGCCGAGCCCCTGCGGCTGGCCGTCCTTCTCGCCGGCCCGGCCGCGGGCTCCTTCGCCCTTCTCCTCGCCGACCGGCTGCCGCGCGGCGATCCCGTCCTCGTCGCGCGCTCGCGCTGCCGGGGCTGCGGGGCACGGCTCGGGTTCCGCGACCTCGTGCCGATCCTGTCCTTCCTTCTCCTCCACGGCCGCTGCCGGCACTGCGGCCGGGCCCTGCCGCGGCGGCTCCTCGAGGCCGAGGTCGCGGGGCTCGCGCTGCTCGCGGCGGCGGCCGTCCTCGCCCGGAGCGCGGCCGAGGCGGTGGCGGCGGCGGCCTTCCTGACCCTCCTTCTCGCGCTCGCGCTCGCCGACCTGCGCGCCTTCCGCCTGCCCGGCCCGCTCCTTCTCGCGCTGCCGGTGGCGGGCCTCGCCCTCGCCCTCGCCGGGGCGGGGGCAGAGGGTCGCGCGGCGGCGGCGGCGGCGGGGGCGAGCGCGGCGGGGGCGGCGGCGGGGGCGGGAGCATTCTGGGCGCTCGGCGCCGCCTACCGCCGCCTGCGCGGCCGCGAGGGGCTGGGCGGGGGCGACGTCTGGCTCATGGGCGGGATCGGCGCGGGGCTCGGGGCGGCGGCGCTGCCGCTCGTCGCTCTCGTCGGCGCCACCGCCGGCCTCGCCTGCGCCGCCCTCCGCGGCCGCCGCCTCCGGGCCGCGGCGCGGCTTCCCTTCGGCGCCTTCCTCGCCCTTGCCGCCGCGGCCGTCTGGGCCCTCGCCGCCGGCGGCGTCATCCCGCCGCCCGCCCCCGGGGCATGAAGGACCTCAGGGAAACGGGGTGCAGGACCTCCGGCCGTGGGCACCCTGCACCATGTCGCAAACCCAGTTGAACATCTCCTTCCAGTCGTTGCTGTCTTCGGGCCCGCTGAGCGACGAGGCGCCCTGGGTCTTCCACTGATGGTCATTCCACTGCCAGGAGGTGACGGCAAAGATGTAGTTCCGGCCGTTCCACTGGCCGAGATCGGATGAGCTGTCCGATAGCGAGCCTATGTTGGAGACGTGGGGTCCGCCGGAGGAGCCATCCCGCATGCCGGTCCCGTATAAGAAATCGGGCCAGACCGTGCCAATGGCAAGGTGCTGGCTCACGGTCATATAGTCGCCGTCGTAGTAGTTCTCGGGGTAACCGATCTGGGTGAAGAACCAGTTGGGCAGCAGGCAGCCCGACGCGCAGTGCCCGAACCACCCGGTGGCCCACCCGATCTCGCGGCTCGTCCCCACCCTCTTGCCGCAGCCGATGAGGCCGACGTCATGGCCCACCTGGAACTCGCCGTCGTCAAACCACTGGTCGGTGGTGATGAGGTAGTTCCCGTTGCAGCGGCCGTAGGGCTCGAGGGCCCCGTCCGCGGCCGGCACGAAGACCGTTGACCGGTTCCAGCCGGCGTCGCGGTTGCCGCCCTGATGCACGCAGTGGCCGGCGGTGACGATGATCGAACGAGCGATCAGCGCCCCCGTGCAGACGCCAGTTTTCCCGCTCGCGGTTATCGTAAAGATCCTGCCCACCGCCCGCCAGGGGTAGTAGCGCACCGGACGGGGCACCTGGAGATAGTCGTTGAAGTGATAGATCGTCCCCAGGTGGTCCTTGCCGTAGTTCTCGGGTTCGATCCCCTCCCCGCCGGCGGGCAGGTCGAAGCCGCCGCGCTCGGCGAGGTTCGGGGCCGTGCCGGGGTTGCCGGGGACGAGCTCCGGGGGCGAGGTCGAGAAGACCGGGGCCGCGCGCGGGCGGCGGGCGGCGGGGTCGACCAGGCGCACGTCCGGCACGGCGCGGGCCTTCATCGCCTGCCACTCGGCCTCGGACATCGTCCGGTCGGCCTCCGGCACCACATGGAAGGCCTGGGCGAGGGCGGCCGGGGCGGGAAGGACCGCGCAGAGGGCAACGGCAAGAAGGGCCGCCGACCTGCGGCGACCCGGCACGGCATGGAGGTCCATGGTTCCGTCTCCCTGATGCTTGCTCATCAGGCCCGGTCCACGGCAGTGCCCGGACCCGGGCGGCAGCCTAGGGCGACAGGGGCGGCCGGGGAAATCACGAT
>JADLCV010000017.1 GCA_020846995.1 Paracoccaceae bacterium | reverse complement strand
GGAACGGCCGAGGATCAGGGCGTGGACGTCGTGGGTGCCCTCGTAGGTGTTCACCGTCTCGAGGTTCGCCATGTGGCGGAAGACGTGATAGTCCTCCTGGATGCCGTTGCCGCCGTGCATGTCGCGGGCGGCGCGGGCGATCTCGAGCGCCTTGCCGCAGTTGTTGCGCTTGATAAGGCTGATCATCTCGGGGGCGGCGGCGCCCTCGTCCATGAGCCGGCCGACGCGCAGCGAGGCCTGGAGGCCGAGCGCGATCTCGGTCTGCATGTCGGCGAGCTTGCGCTGGTAAAGCTGGGTCGCGGCGAGCGGGCGGCCGAACTGGCGGCGGTCGAGCCCGTAGGCACGGGCCCCCTGCCAGCAGGCCTCGGCCGCCCCCATCACCCCCCAGGCGATGCCGTAGCGGGCGCGGTTGAGGCAGCCGAAGGGGCCCTTGAGGCCGCTGACGCCGGGCAGGAGCGCATCCTCCCCGACCTCGACCCCGTCGAGGAGGATCGAGCCCGTGGTCGAGGAGCGCAGGGAGAGCTTGCCCGCGATCTTCGGCGCCGCGAGCCCGGGCGTGCCCCGCTCGACCAGGAAGCCGCGGATCTTTCCGCCGTGGGCCGCGGACTTCGCCCAGATGACGAAGAGGTCGGCGATCGGCGCGTTCGAGATCCAGGTCTTGGTGCCGCCGAGCCGGTAGCCCCCCGCCACCGGCTCGGCCCGCGTCGTCATGCCGCCGGGGTCCGAGCCCGCCTCGGGCTCGGTCAGCCCGAAGGCGCCGATGATCTCGCCGCGGGCCAGGCCCGGCAGCCAGCGCCGCCGCTGGGCCTCGCTGCCGTAGGCGAAGACGGGATACATGACGAGCGAGGATTGCACCGACATCATCGAGCGGTAGCCCGAATCGACCCGCTCGATCTCGCGGGCGACCAGCCCGTAGGCGACATAGGAGGCCCCGAGCCCGCCGTAGGCCTCGGGGATGGTGACGCCGAGAAGACCCATCGCGCCCATCTCGCGGAAGATCGCGGGATCGGTCGCCTCCTCGCGCCAGGCCGCGACGACGCGGGGGGCGAGCTTCTCCGCGGCGTAGGCGCGGGCGGCGTCGCGCATCAGGCGCTCGTCCTCGGCCAGCTGGCCGTCGAGGCGGAGGGGATCGTCCCAGGCGAAGGCCGCGAGGTCGGGGGCGTCCTTGGGCGTGAGCGGGCTCGCGTCGGGCATCGTGCGGTCCTTTCGGGGTGCCGGAGGGGGCGGGCGGTGGCGACGGACCATAGGGCGGAACGTGGCGCGAGGGAACGGCTCCCGCGACCGTCGACCGGCTCCCCCGGAGCGGCGACGGGCGGCGGTCAGGGCGCGCCGGCCGCGCCCGCCGCGGGCCGCGGCGGGGCAGGGGACGCGGGGTCCTGCCCGGGGAGAACCCGCACCCGCGGGCCGCGCCCGCCGCGGGCCGCTCCGGGGGAGGGGACGCGCTCCTCCCCCGGGAGGACGCGCGCCGCCCGGGCCCCGGGGAGGAGCGGCACGCGGGAGGCCGGGCCTGACCGCGGCGGCGGCGCCGGCCTTGACCCCGGGGCCCGGCCCGGCCGAGATGGCGCGGGAAATGCGGGGGGGGGGAGGGGACGTGCCGGCAGCCATCGCAACCATCGACGAGGTCCAGGCGCTCCTTGCCGCCGAGGGCTATGTCTGCGGCCGGCCGCTGGCCACCGTCGTCTTCCTTGCCCTCCGCCTCGGCCGGCCCCTCTTTCTCGAGGGCGAGGCCGGGGTCGGCAAGACCGAGATCGCCAAGGCGCTCGCGGCCGGGCTCGGCCGGCAGCTGATCCGCCTCCAGTGCTACGAGGGGCTCGACGCCGCCCAGGCGGTCTGCGAGTGGAACTTCGCCGCCCAGATGATCGCCATCCGCACCGCCGAGGCCGCCGGCGGGGCCGACCGCGACGCGCTCCGGGGCGAGCTCTTCACCGAGGACTTCCTGATCGAGCGGCCGCTCCTCCAGGCGATGCGGCCGCAGGCGGGCGGCCCGCCCGTCCTGCTCATCGACGAGATCGACCGCACCGACGAGCCCTTCGAGGCCTTCCTGCTCGAGGCCCTCTCGGATTTCCAGGTGACGGTGCCCGAGCTTGGCACCATCCGCGCCGAGGTGCCGCCGGTCGTCGTCATCACCTCGAACCGCACCCGCGAGGTCCACGACGCGCTGAAGCGCCGCTGCCTCTACCACTGGGTCGACTTCCCCGCCTTCGACCGCGAGATGGCGATCCTCAGGGCCCGCGCGCCCGAGGCGTCGGCGACGCTCTCGCGCGAGGTCGTGGCCTTCGTCCAGCGGCTCAGGGCCGAGGACCTCTTCAAGAAGCCCGGGGTCGCCGAGACCATCGACTGGGCCAAGTGCCTCCTCGCCCTCGACGTCGTTGCCCTCTCGCCCGAGGTCATCGCCGACACCCTCGGGGCGATCCTGAAATACCAGGACGACATCCAGAAGCTCGAGGGCTCGGCCGCCCGCCGCCTGCTCGAGGAGGTCCGCCGCGACCTTGCCGCCGCGCCCGGGTGACATCGGCCGTCACCCGCGGGCGGGCGGTTGACGCCACCCCGGCGGCCGCGGCATCGTCGGGCCGAGGGCAGTCGGGACGGCATCCCCAACGGATGCGGGCTGCCGGTCGGAGACCCCCCATGCTCCTCTCGCGCCGCCGGATGGTCGGGCTGTCGCTCGCCGCGCTCGCCCCGACCCCGGCGCTGGCCTGCCCGAACTGGCGCGGCACCCCCCATTTCGGCTCGATCGAGCTCGGCGCCGGCTTCCAGCCCGATCCCTACATCCGCAACGTCACCGTCGGCGGGACGATCCCCCTGCAGCGCTGCTTCAACGGCGGCTACCAGGGCTACGTCACGACCCGCCCCGACTTCGACCTCTACTGGAGCGGATCGGCGAACCAGCTGACGATCGCCGTCGCCTGCGGGGGGACCGATGCCATCCTCCTCGTTTCCGATCCCGGGGGCGACTGGCACTACAGCGACGACTACCGCGGCTCGAACCCCGCGCTCACCTTCGCCAACCCCGCGACCGGGCTCTACGACATCTGGATCGGCAGCTACGACGGGGCCCGCCGCATCCCCGGCCAGCTCATGATCACCGAATACGACTTCTGAGGCGCATGGCCGGGCCCCTTCCCCTGCCGGCCGAGGGGCGGCTCGCCGACAACCTCGCCCATTTCGCCCGCGCCCTCCGGCGGGCGGGGCTGCCGATCGGCAGCGGCCGGCTGGTCGAGGCGGTCCGCGCCGTCCTCGCCGCGGGGTTCACCGCCCGCGAGGATTTCTACTGGACGCTCCACGCCTGCTTCGTCTCCCGGCCCGAGCATCGGGAGGTCTTCGCCCAGGTCTTCCGACTCTTCTGGCGCGATCCCCGCTATCTCGAGCACATGATGGCCGCCCTCCTGCCTTCGCTGCGCGGCGTCCAGGAGGAGCGGCGGGCCGAGGCCGCGGCGCGGCGGGCGGCCGAGGCGCTGCTCGACGGTGCGGCGCGGGACCCGCCGGCCGTGCCCGGAGAGACGGGCGCCGACGAGCCCGAGATCGCGATCGACGCGACCGCCACCGCCTCGGCCGAGGAGCGGCTGCGCACGCTCGACTTCGAGCAGATGGGGACCGCGGAGATCGCCGCCGCCCGCCGCGCCGTGGCCGCGCTCGAGCTTCCCGTGCCGATGCTGCCGACGCGCCGGCAGGGGCCCGATCCCCGCGGCCCCCGCATCGACCGCCGGGCGACGCTGCGCGCGCTCCTGCGGCGCGGGGGCGAGATCGCGGCCCTTGCCCGCGCGCGGCCCCGGCGGCGGTGGCCGAACCTCGTCGTCCTCTGCGACATCTCGGGCTCGATGGCGCAGTATTCGCGCGTCCTGCTGCACTTCGTCCATGCGGTCGCAAGCCGCCGCGGGCCGGGCTGGGCGCGGGTCCATGCCTTCACCTTCGGCACGCGGCTGACCAACGTCACCCGCCACCTCGCCGCCCGCGACGTCGACCGCGCCCTTGCCGCCGCCGGCGCCGAGGCCCGGGACTGGCAGGGCGGCACCCGCATCGGCGACTGCCTCCACGCCTTCAACCGCGACTGGTCGCGGCGGGTGATGGGGCAGGGGGCGGTCGTGCTCCTCATCTCCGACGGGCTCGACCGCGGCGATCCCGCCCTGCTCGGCGCGGCCATGCAGCGCCTCGCCCTCTCGTCGCGCCGCCTGATCTGGATCAACCCCCTCCTGCGCTGGGAGGGATTCGTGCCCAGAGCGGCCGGCATCCGCGCCATGCTGCCGCATGTCGATGCCTTCCGCCCCGGCCACTCGATCGCCTCGATCGCGGCCCTCGCCGAGGCCCTCGGCCGGCGCGAGGACGGCGGCGCCAGGGCCCGGGCGATGCGGGCGATGGCCGGGGCGTGGGCCGACCGCCCGCCAATTTGACATTTGTCAAGGACGGACCGCGGGGGCCGGGCTAGAGGGGACAGGCGATGGGGCACATCCCCGGCGCTCGGGCGTCGATGGTGCGACCCGCATCGTCCCGTTCCCGTGCCCTTCCCGGCGCGGGTTCCCTATGGACTGGCGCCGCGCCGGCCCGTTCCCCGGTCGCGCGGCGCATCTTTCCCTTCCCCGCGCCGGCGACTCACGAAAGGTTTCCGAGGGGCCGCGCATGCGTCCCGTCGGGCGATGCCGCCGTCCGGCCGGGAGGGCTGTCCCGATGCGCCGCGGCGAATTCCTCGATCCCCGGCCGGGCGCGGGGGCAGGGTCGCCCCGCAGCGTGACCCGCGCGCCCCCAGTCCCGCGCCTCTCCCAGTCCGAGGGCCCGGCGCCCCCCGCGCGCGACCCTTGTCTTTGCCGGCTCGGGGCGGCACTCTCGGCCCAGTCCCGCCGCCGTGGCCGCCATCCCCGGCGGCGGCCCCTCCGGCCCGGCAAGGGAGGATGCCATGACGCGCCCCGCCCACGACCGCATGCCCGAGACCGCGCTCGACTGGGTGCGCGCCGGGCGCGGCGCCGCGCTTGCCACCGTCGTCGAGACCTGGGGCAGCGCGCCGCGGGCCGCCGGCAGCCAGCTTGCGATCGCCGGCGACGGGGCGATCGAGGGCTCGGTCTCGGGCGGCTGCGTCGAGGGGGCGGTGGTCGCCGAGGGGCTGGCGGCGATCGCCGACGGCACGTCGCGGCTCCTGACCTTCGGGGTCTCGGACGACGACGCCTTCGCCGTCGGCCTCGCCTGCGGCGGCACCATCCGCGTCCTCGTCGATCCCGTCGGCAGCGTCCTGCCGCTCGCGGTCCTCGAGGCCCTGGTGGCGGCGCGCGAGGGGCGCCGGCCGGTGGCGCTGGTCGCGAACCTCGCCGGCAGCGAACGGCGGCTGACCGACGGGCAGGGCGAGGGCGAGGCGGGGGTAAGGGCCCGCTTCCGCACCGACCGCTCGGGGGTCGAGCCCGGCGGGTGGTTCGTCGCCGTCCACAACCCGCCCCTGCGGATGATCGTCGTCGGCGCCGTCCACGTCGCCCAGCCGCTCGTCGCCATGGCCCGCCTCGCGGGCTTCGAGCCCCTGATCGTCGATCCCCGCGAGGCCTTCGGGTCGGCGGCGCGCTTTCCCGGCGAGACGATCGTCCTCGACTGGCCCGACGAGGCCCTGGCGGCGGCGGGGCTCGATGCGCGGACCGTGGTCGTGACGCTGACCCACGACCCCAAGCTCGACGATCCCGCGATTCGCGCCGCCCTGTCCTCGGACGTCCTCTATCTCGGCAGCCTCGGGTCGTCGCGCACGCATCGCAAGCGGCTCGAGCGGCTGCGGGCGGCGGGGGTGGAGGAGGCGGCGCTCGCCCGCATCCACGCCCCAGTCGGCCTCGACATCGGCGCCGCCAACCCCGCCGAGATCGCCCTCGCCATCCTCGCCGAGATCACCTCGGTCCTGAGGAAGGGCTGATGCGCTTCGGCGCCGTGCCGCTCGCCCTTGCCGGCGGCGCGACGCTCGCCCATTCGGTCACCCTGCCCGGCGGGCGGCTGCGCAGGGGCCGGGTGCTGGCGGAGGGGGATCTCGCGACCCTCGCCGCGGCCGGGATCGCCGAGGTCGTCGTCGCCCGGCTCGAGGCCGACGACGTCGCCGAGGACGCCGCCGCCCCTTGCGTCGCCCGCGCCTGCGTCCCCGACCCCGGGGCGGCGCGGATCGACCTGACCGCGCCCTTCACCGGGCGCGTCAACTTCCACGCCGCTGCCGCCGGCATCCTCGAGGCCGACCGCGCCGCGATCGACGCGATCAACCGTGCCGATCCCGCGATCACGCTCGCGACCCTCCCCCCTTCGCCCGCGCCGCCGCCGGCCGGCTGGTCGCCACGGTCAGGATCATCTCCTACGCCGTCCCCGGCCCGCGGCTCCGGGCGGCCGCGGCCGCGGCCCCCGCGGCCCTCCGCGTCCGCCCCTTCCTCGGCCTCGCGGCCGGCCTCGTCCTGACCGAGATCCCGGGCCAGGCCGCGAAGCTTGCCGCCAAGGGCCGGCGCGTGACCGAGGACCGGCTGGCCGCCCTCGGCGTCGGGCTGGTCGAGGTGCGCACCGTCCCCCACACGACCCCGGCCGTCGCCGGGGCGGTCGCGGGGATCGCCGGCGATCTCGTCCTCGTCCTCACCGGGTCGGCCACCTCCGACCTTCACGACGTCGGCCCCGAG
>JADLCV010000016.1 GCA_020846995.1 Paracoccaceae bacterium | reverse complement strand
GGAGGCTCGTCGCCGCCGCCTCGGGCGGGGCGGGCGGGAGGGGCGCCGCCTCGGGCGGGGGCGGCGCGAGGGGGAGCGGCGCCCGGGGTGCGGAGGGTGCCCCGGCGGCCGCTGCCGGCCGTGCGCCGGCATCGGTGGGCGGCGCGGGGTCCGCGGCCGCGGGCGGGGCGGGGCCGGGCGCGGCCGGGGTCTGCCAGCGGTCGGCCAGCGCCGCGAGCCCGGCCGGGGCGGCCGCGAGCGACACCGCAGCGGCCCCGCCCGCGCCCGCCCCGCCGCCGGCCGAACCCACCGCGAGCCCCTGCCAGAGCCCGACGTGGGCCGCGGCCGAGAGCGCGAGGAAGGCCGCGAAGCTCGACCGCATCAGCCGCCCTCCGTCACCACCAGCCGCACCTCCTCGCGGCCGCGGCCGGCGAGGCGGGCGAGGAGGCGGGCAAGCGCGGCCGCCGCGAGCGCGCGGTCGGCGCGGAGTTCGAGCGGCCCCGCCGCCGCCGCCGCGGCGGCGAGCGCGGCCTCGCCCTCGGCCCCCTCGAAGGCGAGGCGCCCGTCGGCCGCGACGTGGAGCGTCGCCCCCCCCGCGCGC
Source organism: Paracoccaceae bacterium (assembly GCA_020846995.1). Taxonomy (GTDB): domain Bacteria; phylum Pseudomonadota; class Alphaproteobacteria; order Rhodobacterales; family Rhodobacteraceae; genus JAHDXW01. The sequence continues at coordinate 9,879 of JADLCV010000016.1, read as the reverse complement.
GCGCCGTTCGGCGCCCCGGCGGCGGCGGGCGGGGCCACGGCGAAGGGCTCGGGCGGGGCGAGCGTCGCCACCATCAGGAAGAAGACGAGGAGCAGGAAGACGACGTTGATCATCGGCACGATGCCGTCGTCGCGGGTCCGGGTGGCGGGTGGGGCGGCGAGGTCCATGGGGGCCCTACTCGGCAAGGTAGAGGCGGTCGTGACCGGCCGCCGCGAGCGTCGCCATGATGTCGACGAGGCGCTGGAGGTCGGCCCCCGCGGCCGCCCGCAGGATGACCGGTGCCGCCGGCGGGCCGAGGACGGCGAGGGCGGGGGCGAGCGCCGCCGGCGCGAGCGGCCGGCCGTTGAGCGTGACCCCGTCAGCGGCGACGACGACGAGGCGCGGCGGCCCCTCCCAGCCCGGGCCGGGCCCGCCCGCGATCCCGAGCCCCCGGGTGCCCTCGGCCCCGAAGCGGGCGGCAACCATGAAGAAGACGACGAGGAGGAAGACGACGTCGATCATCGGCGTCAGGTTCGGGCGCCGGCGCGGCCGGGGACTGCCGAAATCGAACATCAGTACCCCTCGGGCATGGGGGAGCGGGGCGGCGGGGCGGGCGGGAGGGCACCGGAATCGAACATCACCCTCCTCCCGGCGGGGCGAGGAAGACGCGCGTCGCGATGTCCTCGAGGTCGGTCCGCAGGCGCTCGACCACGCCCTCGGCCCAGGCCAGCGCCATCGCCGCGGGGATGGCCACGCTCATGCCGGCGGCGGTCGTCAGGAGCGCCTCCCAGATGCCGCCGGCGAGGACGGCGGGGTCGGCGCGCGTGCCCGTGGCCTGGAGGGCCTGGAAGGCGCCGATCATGCCGAGGACGGTGCCGAGGAGGCCGAGGAGGGGGGCGATGGTCGCGATGACGTCGAGGCCGCGCAGCCCCGCCCGCGCCTCGGCGAGGATGCGCCGGGCGAGGCGCGCCGTCTCCTCGCGCGCCGCCGTCTCCTCGCGCGCGGCGCGGGCGGCGAGCGCCGCCGCGGCGAGGCGCGCCCGCGCCCCCCGCCGGCCGGCGAGCGCCGCCGCCGCCGCCTCGGGCCGGCCCGCGGCGAGCGCCGCGAGCGCCCGCTCGGTCGCCCGTCCCCCCCAGACGCCGAGGCCGAGGAAGGCCCAGAGTTTCCACAGGACGAGCGCGAGAGCGACGACCGAGAGGAGGGCGATCGCCCACATCGCCGGCCCGCCGAGGTTGAGGAAGGCGACGAGTTCGGCTGGCAGGGCGGCCGCGAGGGGGCCGGGATCGTCGGGCATCACGGGCACTCCTGGCGGGCCGGGCCGTCGGGGGCGCGGCGGTGCCGCGGGGCGGCCGCGGCCTGCCGGCCGGGCGCCGGTTCGGGGGTTGGCGGGCGGCCGGGCGCGGGCGTGATCGAACCCCACCCCTCCCTCCCCCTGATGAGGCGCGCGGGGGGCGGGCGGGGCGGCAGGGTTCGGGCAGGGGCGCCATCAGACGACCCCGACCGGCTGGAGGATGGGGCCGTCGGCGGTGGCGGCGCGGAAGGCGCGGATGCCGAAGACCTCGGCCAGCCGGGCCTCGCTCAGGACCGCCGCGGCGGCGCCGTCGGCCCGGATCCGGCCCTCGTGCATGAGCACGAGCCGCGTGCAGGCCCGCGCCGCGAGCCCGAGGTCGTGGAGGGTGACGACGACCGCCCGCCCCGCCGCGGCGAGGCCGCGGAAGCTCGCGAGAAGGCCAAGCTGGGCCGCGGGGTCGAGGCCCGCGGCGGGCTCGTCGGCAAGGAGGAGCGGGGCCTCCTGGGCGAGCGCGCGGGCCATCAGGGCCCGCGCCTGCTCGCCCCCCGACAGCCTCGTGGCGATGCGCCCGGCGAGCGGGGCGAGGCCCGTCGCCGCGAGCGCCCGGTCGACCGCCGCCCGGTCGGCGGGGGCGAGCCGGCCCGGCCCCCCCCCGTGCGGCAGCCGGCCGAGGGCGACGAGATCCCCGACCGTCACCGGCCAGGCGACGGCGCGGCCCTGGGGCAGGAAGGCTACCGCCCGCGCCCGCGCCGCCGGTGCGAGGGCCCGGAGGTTCGCGTGCCCGCGGGCCGGCAGGAGCCCGAGCGCCCCCATGAGGAGCGTCGTCTTGCCCGCCCCGTTGGGGCCGAGAAGCCCCACGACCTCGCCCGCGCCGACGGCGAGCGTCGCCGCGTGGACGGCCGGGCGGCCGGCGCGCAGGACGGTCAGGGCCTCGAGGACGAGGAGCGTCATGCCTCGGCCCGGGCGGTGCGGAAGACGAGGTGGAGGAAGAAGGGGGCGCCGACGATCGCGGTCAGGACGCCGAGCTTGAGGTCGCGCTCGGGGGCGATGAGGCGGGTCGCGAGATCGGCCGCGAGCACCATCGCCGCCCCCCCGAGCGCCGCCGCCGGGAGCGTCCGCGACGGCAGCCCGCCGCAGAGGGGGCGGACGAGATGGGGCACGACGAGGCCGACGAAGCCCACCGCCCCGGCGACCGCGGTCGCGGCCCCGACGAGGGCGGCGGTGCCGAGGACGACGAGCAGGCGCAGCCGCACGAGCCCGGCGCCGAGGCTTGCCGCCGCCTCCTCGCCGAGGGTGAGCGCGTCGAGCCCGCGGCGGGCCGCGATCACCAGGGCCGCCCCGAGGCCGAGGAAGGGGGAAGCGAGCCAGAGGTCGGCCAGCGCCCGGTCCCGCAGCGAGCCCATGGTCCAGAAGACGATCTCGGCTGCCGCGAAGGGGTTGGGCGAGAGGTTGAGGACGAGGGCCGTGGCCGCCCCGGCGAGGGCCGAGAGGGCGATACCGGCGAGGATGAGGGCGAGCGTTCCCCCGCGCGGCAGGGCAACGGCGAGCATCAGCGCCGCCGCCATCCCTGCCCCGGCGAGGGCGGAAGCCGGCAGGGCGGGCGCGAAGCGGGCGGCGAGCCCGGTCTGGAGCGCGATCACGGCGCCGAGGGCCGCCGCCGCCGAGACGCCGAGCAGCCCCGGCTCGGCCAGCGGGTTCCGGAGGAGCCCCTGCATCGCCGCCCCGGCCAGGCCCAGCGCCGCGCCGACGGCGGCGGCGAGAAGCGCCCGCGGCAGCCGGATCTCCTGCATGACGAGGACGAGCGCCCGCCCCTCGGCCCCGAAGAGGGCGGCGAGCGCGGTCCGCGGCGGCAGCCCCGCCGGCCCGACGAGGAGGGCCGCGACGAAGAGCAGGGCGACGGCGAGGGCGAGCCCGGCGAGGAGGGCGCGGTGGCTCATGGCGCCTCGGTGATCGCGTCGCGGGCGGCTCGCAGGGCGGCGAGCGCAGCGAGCAGGTGCGGGGTCCCGCAGACCCAGTCGGCATCGTCGGGGCTGACCGTGCGGGCGCCGGCGGCAAGGGCGCGGAGGGCGGGGTGGGCGAGGAGGTCCTCGGCCCGGCTCGCCCCCGGATAGGGGCGGGCGAGGACGAGAAGGGCGGGACGGGCGAGCACCAGCTCCTCGAGCGTGACATAGCCGCCGGCGGCGAGGCCGAGCTCGGCGGCGAGGTTGGCGAGCCCGGCGCGGGCGAGGAGCTCGCCGGGGAGGGTGGCGGCCCCGCCCGTCCAGCCGCCGGCGGCGACGATCGCCGCCCGCGGCCGCGGGCCCGGCGGGGCCGTCAGCGCCGCGAGCCCGCGGTCGAGGTCGGCGACGACCGACACCGCCGCGGCCTCGCGGCCGAGGGCCGCGCCGACGGCGAGGATGGCCGCCCGCGCCGCCGCGACCGAATCGGGCGGCGGCACCTCGAGGACGCTCACGCCGAGGCGGCGCAGGAGCCCGACCGTCGCCCGCGTCGTGTAGGTGCCGGCGAGGACGAGGTCGGGGGCAAGCGCGAAGACCTCCTCGGCGCCGCCGTGGGTGACGGGAAAGCGCCGGGCCTCGGTCGCCATCGCCGAGGCGCGGGGGTCGCGGGCGACATGGCTCAGGGCCGCGATCTGGCCGGGGGCGGCGAGGAGCATCGCGAGCTGGTCGGTGCAGAGGTTGAGCGAGACGACGCGCCGCGGCCCCGCTGCCGCCGGAAGGGCGAGGGCGAGGGCGAGGGCGAGGGCGAGGGCGGGAAGGGCGCGCCGCATGGGTCAGAACCCGGTCGAGATGCCCGCGAAGATGCCGAAGCCCGGCGTGCCGTAGCCGCGGATGCGCTGGTAATGGGTGTCGAAGAGGTTCTCGACCCGAAGCTCGGCCTCGGTCGTGTCGTTCACCTCGTAGCGCAGGCTCGCGTTGACGACCGCGAAGTCGCCGAGGGGGGCGCCGCCGTCGATGACGTCGGCCGCGCCGATGACCGCGATCTGGCCCGCGAGGCGGTCGGTGATGCGGCCGTCGAGCGTGATCGAGCCCTGGTGGCGGGGGACCCGCGGCAGCCGGGTGCCGGCCGCGGTCCGGGTGTCGGTCAGGGTGTAGGCGAGGCCGAGCGTCGCCCGCTCGCCGAGCGGCAGGGTCGCCTCGAGCTCGAGGCCGCGCCGTTCGGTGCGGCCGGGGACGTTGGCGTAGCGGCTGGTGGCGAAGTCGTAGTCGATGAGGTTCTCGGTATCGAGGAGGAAGGCCGTGGCGGCCAGCCGTGCGCCCGTCGCCCCGCGCCACTCCACCCCCGCCTCGGCCGACAGGCTCTCCTCGGGCTCGAGCCCGGGGTCGCCGTAGAGGCTGTAGAGCTCGAAGGGCGAGGGGGCGCGGAAGCCGTTCGCGACCGCGGCCCGCAGCGTCACCGACCCCGAGGCCCGGTAGGCCGCCGCGAGCCGGCCGGTGGTGAAGCCGCCGAAGGCCGAATGGTCGTCGTGGCGAACGGTCGCGGCAAGCGAGAGGCGGTCGGTCGGCTCGGCGATCACCTGCCCCCAGAGGCCCGCGGTGCGCGCCCCGGCGGCAAGGGCGCCGAAGCTGCCGGCCTGGTCGTAGTCCTCCTCCTGCCAGTCGGCGCCCCAGACGAAGCCGAGGCCGGGCGTGACCTGCCAGTTGCCCTGATAGTCGAGCGCCGTCCGCGTGCCCGTGTAGGTATTGTCGGCCGGCCCGAAGGCGTTCGATTCGCGATAGCGCCGCTCGATCCGGAAGCGGGCGAGGCCGAAGACGTGGCGGGAGGCGCCGAGGTCGAGCTCGGCGAAGGCGCGCGCGCCCTCGCTGGCGATGTCGGCGCGCTCGTCGGGGCTGCCGTCGGCGAGCGGGAAGCCCTCGTCATACTCGCTGCGGCTGCGGTCGGCGAAGGCCGAGAGGCCGAGCGTGAGGCGGTCGGTCGCCCGGAAGCGGCCCGAGAGCGAGAGGCGGCTTTCCTCCCAGCCGTCGGCCTCGGGGTTGCCGTCGCGCCCGTCGGCGGCCGAGAAGCCGTCGGTGACCTGGCGGCTGGCCGAGAAGGCAAGCTCGCCGCGCGCCCCCCGCGCCGTCAGCCCGTAGGAGAGAAGCGCGGTGCCGCGGCTGCCGCCCTCGAGCGCGAGGTGGTGGCGGACCCCCTCGGCCTCGGCTCGCCGGGTGGTGATGGCGATCACCCCGCCGACCGCCGAGCCGCCGTAGAGGGCCGACTGCGAGCCGCGGACGATCTCGATGCGGGCGATGTCGGCCGTGCGCATGCGGCCGAGGTCGAAGACGACCTGGGTGCCCGAGGGGTCGGAGACGTCGATGCCGTCGACGAGGACCTTGACGTAGGCGCCGGCGGCCCCGCGCAGGAAGGGCATGGCCGGCGACCCCGGGGGGCCGGCCTGGGCGACCGTGACCCCGGCCAGCCGGGCGAGGAAGGCCGCGAGCGTGACCTCGCCCGCGGCCTTCAGCTCCTCGGCGTCGATGACCGTGACGCTCGCGCCGGTGGCCTCGGCGGCGGTCGCGATGCGGTTGGCGAAGATCGTGATCTCGCCGAGATCGAAGCCGTCCTGCGCCGCCGCCGGCAGCGCGAGAAGGGCGAGGGCGAGGGGCAGAAGGCGGTGGCAGCGCATCGTTCGGGGCTCCGCTCGGGCGGGCCGCTGGCCCGCCGGGGTTGGGGTCTGGCCACGGAGAGGGGGCCCCTCCGCAGTCGGTGGTCGCGCGTCACCGCTGCGGAACATCCGCCCCCGCGGGCGCCCCCCGCGCCCGGGAATGGGTGATCACCCTGGCAGGTCTCCTGGCTTGCGGGTCCTCGCGGCGGCCGGCCTTCCCAGGGCGAACCCCAGTGGCTTTGTCGGCCGCGCTCGCCGCTCACAGTTGCGGGGGCAGCCACGGACTGGCCCCTCGCGGGGCGGCACCGTGTTCCCTTTCGTCCGGCGGTGGGGCCGGAACCAAGGCCCCCCCTTGCTAGGCCCGCGCCGGCAATTGTCAAGCCCCCGGGGCGCCCGGCGGGCTGCCGCCCGGGAGGCCCGGGGGTCGGTTGACAGGGCTGCCGGCATGGCGCATCGCTCGCCCCGCATCCGGGGACGGGGGTCGGCACGGCCATGAAGATCGCGATGATCGGGACCGGCTATGTCGGGCTCGTCTCGGGGGTTTGCCTCTCGGATTTCGGCCACGAGGTCGTCTGCGTCGACAGGGACGCGGCCAAGGTCGCGGCGCTCCGCTCCGGGCGGGTGCCGATCTACGAGCCCGGCCTCGAGGAGGTGATGCAGCGCAACGTCGCCGCCGGCCGCCTCGCCTTCACGACCGAGACCGCCGCCGCCGTCGCCGGTGCCGAGGCCGTCTTCATCGCCGTCGGCACCCCGAGCCGGCGCGGCGACGGCCACGCCGACCTCTCCTATGTCTTCGCCGCGGCGGGCGAGATCGCCCGGGCGCTGACCGGCTACGCCGTCGTCGTCACCAAGTCGACGGTGCCCGTCGGCACCAACCGCAAGCTTCTCGAGGCGATTCGCGCCGCCCGTCCGGCGGCCGCCTTCGACGTCGCCTCGAACCCCGAGTTCCTGCGCGAGGGGGCCGCGATCGACGACTTCATGCGCCCCGACCGCGTCATCGTCGGGGTCGAGAGCGAGCGCGCGCGCGAGGTCATGGGCCAGGTCTACCGGCCCCTGTTCCTGCGCGACTTCCCCGTCGTCTACACCGGGCTCGAATCGGCCGAGATGATCAAGTATGCGGCCAACGCCTTCCTCGCCACCAAGATCACCTTCATCAACGAGATCGCGGCGCTCTGCGAGAAGGTCGGGGCCGATGTCCGGGCGGTGGCCCGCGGCATCGGGCTCGACGGCCGCATCGGCATGAAGTTCCTGCACGCCGGGCCCGGCTACGGGGGGTCGTGCTTTCCCAAGGACACCCGGGCGCTGGCCCGCATCGGCCAGGAGCACGCGGTGCCGATGCAGATCACCGAGACGGTGATCAAGGTCAACGCCGAGATCCAGCGACGGATGGTCGGCAAGATCCTCGACCTCTGCGGGGGGACGGTCAACGGCCGCACGGTCGCGGTCCTCGGCGTGACCTTCAAGCCCAACACCGACGACATGCGCGAGGCGCCCTCGCTCACGATCGTGCCGGCGCTTGTCGGCGGGGGGGCGCGGGTGCGCGTCGTCGACCCCGAGGGCCGGCGCGAGGGCGAGGCGCTCCTGCCCGGCGTCGCCTGGCACGACGACCCCTACGCCGCCGCCACGGGTGCCGACGCGCTCGTCATCTTGACCGAGTGGAACGCCTTCCGCGCCCTCGACCTTGCCCGCATCGCCGCCGTCATGGCCACGCCGCGGCTCGCCGACCTGCGCAACGTCTACTCGCCCGAGGAGGCACGGGCCGCGGGCTTCGCGGCCTACACGGGCGTCGGCCGCTAGGGCGAGGCCCCGCGCCGCCGGTGCCCGGGGCTTCGCCCTCCCCCGGGGAAGGAACGCCTTTCGCCGCCGGCGCCCCGGGGCGCGGGTCGCCGCGCCGGGCCCGGGGAAGCGGAAGGCCGCCCGTCGCGGCCGGCCCCGGGGCAGGGCGCCGGCCGCAGGGCCGCGCCGGGGCCGCGCTCCGGGAACCTGCCGCCCGCCCCTGCGGCGCCCCGGCGCCGGCCCCCCGCCGGGGCGGGTTCGCGGTCCGGGGCGTCGCCCCCCGCGGCCGGGCGGCCGGCCGCCTCTCCGCCCCGGGGGGGTTGCCCCGCGGCCGCCCTCGCGCTATCGGCCGCGCCATGGCCGAGCCGCTGACATATGGCGCCCATGCGCGGGCGACGCTGGCGCTCGGCCTGCCGCTGATCGGCAGCAACCTCGCCCAGTTCGGGCTGCACCTGACGGCGACGGTGATGCTCGGCTGGCATTCGGTGCCGGCCCTCGCCGCGGGCGTGCTCGGGGCCACGACCTTCATGACCCTGTTCGTGGTCGGCACCGGCTTTGCCATGGCGGTGATGCCGATGGTCGCCGCCGCCGCCGCCAACGGCGACGTCACCGAGGTGCGGCGGACGACCCGCATGGGCATGTGGCTCTCGATCCTGTTCGCGATCGCCGCCTATCCGGTGATGTGGTTCTCGGGCCCGCTCCTCGTCCTTCTCGGGCAGGAGGCGAGGGTCGCCGCCGACGCCCAGGCCTATCTGCGCGTGGCCGGCACGGGCCTCGTCCCGGCCCTCCTCGTCACCGTGCTGCGCAGCCACCTCGCCGCCCACGAGCGGGCGGGGATCGTCCTCTGGGTCACGGTGGCGGCGCTGATCGTCAACGCGGCCCTCAACTGGGCGCTGATCTCCGGCCACTGGGGGGCGCCGGCCCTGGGTGTCGTCGGTGCGGCCGCGGCCTCGGTCGCCTCCTCGGTGCTGTCGTTCGCGGCCCTCGCCCTCCATGCCGCCCGCCACCCGGCGCTGCGGCGGCAGGCGCTGTTCGCCCGCATCTGGCGTGCCGATCCCGCGGCCTTCGGGCGGGTCTTCCGCCTCGGCTGGCCGATCGGGCTGACCGGGCTGGCCGAAAGCGGGATGTTCGCGGCCTCGGCCCTGATGATGGGCTGGATCGGCACGCGCACGCTCGCCGCCCACGGCATCGCCCTCGAGATCGCGGCGGCGACCTTCATGATCCACCTCGGGCTCTCGAACGCAGCCACGGTGCGGGCCGGGCAGGCCCATGGCCAGGGCGACCGGCTGGCGCTGCGGCGGGCGGCGGCGGTCGCGGTCGCCCTCTCGGCGGCGGTGGGGCTGGTCGCGGTGGCGGGGATGCTGCTCTTTCCGCGGACACTGGTCGGGGCCTTCCTCGCCCCGGGCGACCCCGACCGCGAGGCGATCCTCGCCATCGGGGTTGCCCTTCTCGCGACGGCGGCGGCGTTCCAGTTCTTCGATGCGGCCCAGGTGATGGCGCTCGGCCTTCTGCGCGGGGTCCAGGACACGCGCGTGCCGATGCTCCTGGCCTCGGTCAGCTACTACCTCGTCGGCATCCCGGCGAGCTACCAGCTCGGCATCGTCCGCGGGTTCGAGGGGGTCGGGGTGTGGGCGGGGCTCGTGGTCGGGCTCGTCGCGGCGGGCGGCCTCCTGATGGCGCGCTTCTGGCGCCGCCACGCCCGCCCCCCCGGCTGAAGGCCCATGCCCCGCGCGGCCCCGGCCGCCCGGGCCGGACCGCGCGGGGGGGGCGCCCCCCGCAGGCTGCCCTCGCGCCCCTGCCCGCCGTTCGCTGTCCCGCCGCATCCCGGGCCGGGGGCCCGGGCGTCGTCCCGGCCCCGGAGGCATGCGCTGCGCGGGGTGCAGCCGGCCCCCCGGGGAGGGCGGGGCCGGATCCCCGGGGGCCGCGCCCGCCCTTTCCGGTCCCCGGCCGGCAGGATGTCGGACATATCCGGGTTCATGTTGGACAAGGCGGCGAGATCCCGCGGCAGGATGGGGCCATGGGGCCATGGGGCCATGGGGCAAAGGGGCCATGGGGGCGGGGCAGGCATGAGCGATCTCGACGGACGGGTTGCGATCATCACCGGCGCCTCGGGCGGGCTCGGGTCGCGCCTGACCGAGGTCCGCGGCCTCCATCGGGCTGCCGTGGCGCCCGCCGCCCGCGGCAGGGACCGGCCTGCCGCGACCGTCGTCGACGATGCCCGGGGCCGGGCGATCTGAGATGGTGCCCGGCG
>JADLCV010000015.1 GCA_020846995.1 Paracoccaceae bacterium | reverse complement strand
CGAGGGCCGAGGCGGGCCGCGCCGCCGCGCGGACGGCGCGGGCGAGGGCCGCCTCGGCCGGCGGGGGGGTCTCGTCGGGCACGGGCGGGGCCGCCGCGGGGTCGGGCGGGGGGGCGTCGAGTTCGATCAGGACGGGGCGGGGGATGTCGGCCGGCATGGATCCTCCGGGGCACGCGCGCGTGGGTGCGGGCACGCGCGCGTGCGGTCGCGGCACCGGCCGCGGCCGGTCCCGCCCATGTGGGCGCCGGCGCGCCGCGCGGCAAGATGGCGGCCGCGGGACGCAGGCACCGGGCCCGGCAGGGCCCGGGCGCGCGACCATCCCGCGCCGGTCTCGCGGCCGTCCCGCCGCCGTCCCGCGACCAGTCCGTCGCCGTCCCGCCGCGGTCTCGCGCCTGTCGTGCGACCATCCCGCGGCCGTCCCGCCGCCGTCCCGCGACCGTCGCGCCGCCGTCCCGCGACCGTCCCGCGACCGTCCCGCGGCTGTCCGGCGCCTGCCCCGCGGCCCTCGCGCGGCCATCTCGCGACCCCCTCGCGGTGGTCCCGCGGCGGCCTCAGCCGGCCGCGGCCGGGGCCGCCGCCGCGGCAAGCTGGTCCCAGCAGGCGAGCGCCCGTGCGGCATACATGAGCGCGGGGCCCCCGCCCATCTGCACGGCCATGGCGAGGACGTCGGCGACCTCGGCCCGGCTCGCCCCGGCCCGCGCCAGGGCCTCGACGTGGAAGCCGATGCAGGCGTCGCAGCGGGTGGCGATGGCGATGCCGAGGGCGACGTATTCCTTCTCCTTGAGGCCGAGCACGCCGTGCTCCTTGACCGCCTTCGAGAGCGCGCCGAAGCCGCGCGTCGCCTCGGGCAGCGCCCGGTTCAGGGCCCTGAGTTCGTCGCGCGTCGAATCGAGATAGCCCTTCCAGTCCATGTCCGCTCCGTTCATGTGCCGCCGGTCCGGCGAAGCCCCTCGCGCCAGAGCGTGAAAAGCCCCGCCCCGACGACGATACCCGCCCCGGCCGCGACGTGAAGCCGGATCTCCTCGCCGAAGACAACCGTGCCGATTGCCGCAACGAAGACGAGGTGGAAGTAGCTGAAGGGCTGCACCACGCTCGCCTCGGCCAGTTCGTAGGCGCGGATCATCATCCAGTGGCCGGCCGCCCCGGTCAGGCAGAGAGCCGCCATCCAGCCCCAGTCGGCCGGCGCCATCGGCTCCCAGAACCCGATCCCGGCGAGGGTCATGAAGACGGCCCCCGTGGTGCCGGTCCAGAAGAAGCTCGTGGCGGTGGTGTCGGTGCGGGCGACGTAGCGGGTGAGGAGGGCATAGAGCGCGAACATTGCCGCCGAGAGGAGCGGCACCGCCGCCGCCGGCCGGAGCGCGCCCGCGGTCGGGTCGAGGATGACGAGGACGCCGGCGAAGCCGGCCGCGATCGCCGCCCACCGCCGCCAGCCCACCCGCTCGCCGAGGACGGGCCCCGACAGGGCCGCGACGAGCAGCGGGTGGACGATGAAGATCGCCGCCGTGTCGATGAGGCCGAGGAGCACGAAGGCGAGGAGAGCGACGCAGATCTCGGCCGCGAGCAGGACCCCGCGCAGGGCCTGGAGCCAGGGCCGCCGCGTCGCCGCGACCCGGCGCAGCCCGCCCGTCCCGCGGGCGGCGAGAAGGACCACGAAGGCGGCGAGGAACCAGTAGCGGATCATCACCACCATGAGGACGTTGTAGGTCGCGGCGAGATGGCGCGACATGCCGTCCTGGATCGCGAAGACGAGCGTCGTCGTGACCATGAGGAGGATGCCGCGGCGGGGATCCTGCGCCCTCACCCCGGCCGGGCCCGGGCGAGGGCGCGGGTGCGCAGGAGCGTGAAGATGCCGGCGGCGGTGACGATGGCGGCGCCGGAGACGGTGCCGGTCTCGAGCCGCTCGCCGAAGACGGCGATGCCGAGGATGGCGACGAAGACGAGTTGCAGATAGGCGAAGGGCTGCACCGCCCCGGCTTCGGCCACCGCATAGCAGCGGATCATGAGCCACGAGGAGAGGACCGCTACGGCGCCGTTCGCGACCATCAGCGCCCAGTCGCGGGCCCCCATCGGCTCCCAGAACCAGATGCCGGCGAGGGTCGCGGCCACCGCCCCGAGGATGCCCGACCAGAAGAAGGCGGTGAAGGCGGGCTCGACCCGCGTCGCCCGGCTGGTCAGGAGCGAGTAGAGCGCGAACATCGTCGCCGCCGTCAGCGGCAGGAGGGCGGCCGGGGCGAAGAGGTCCGAGCCCGGGCGCAGGATCACGAGCACGCCCGCGAGGCCGAGGCCGATCGCCGTCCAGCGCCGCCAGCCGACGCGCTCGCCGAGGACCGGCCCCGAGAGGGCGGCGATGATGAGCGGGCAGGCGGAGAAGACGGCGTGGGTGTTGATCAGCCCGACGAGGACGAAGCTGGCGACGATGAGGCTGATCTCGCCCACGTGCAGCGCCGCCCGGAGCCCGTGGAGGGCAAGCTGGCGGGTCGCGGGCACGCCCCCCCGGCCGCCGCGGGCGAGCGCCAGGGCGACGACGAAGGCGGCGAAGAACCAGTAGCGGATCATCACCACGAGAAGGACGTTGTAGGCGCCGGCGAGATGGCGCGAGAGGCCGTCCTGGATGGCGTAGCAGGCGACGGTCGCGACCATCAGCCAGATGCCGAGGCGGTTGTCGGGGGCCTTCATGGGCGAAGCTGCCCCGCGGTCATGTGGCGCTTGGTGGCGAAGCCCGGCCGCCGCGCGACCGCGAAGCCCGCCGCGGCGAGCGCCCGCCGGACATGGCCGGCGGCGCTGTAGGTCGCGACCGTGGCCCCGGGCGCGCTCGCCCGGGCGAGGGCGAAAAGGAGCGGGCCCTCCCACATCGCCGGGTTGCGGGCGGGCGCGAAGCCGTCGAGGAACCAGGCGTCGGCCCGCCCCGGCCAGGCCGGCAGGGTCAGGCGGGCGTCGCCCGCGACAAGGCGCAGCGCGAGGCCGGGAAGATCGAGCGCCGCGACCTCGCCGGCGAGGAGGGGCAGGAGCGGGGCGGCCTCGGCGCCGAGGCCGGGGAAGGCGGCGTGGGCGCGGGCGATCGCGGCCGCCGCGGGCGGGGCCTCCTCGAAGCCCGTGTAGTGGAGGGTGCCGCCGATGCCCGCCTGCCGCCAGGCCCGCCAGGTGGCGACGAGGTTCAGCCCGGTGCCGAGGCCGAGTTCGGCCACGGCAAAGCCCGGGCGGAAGCGCGCCGGCAGGTCGCTGCCGGCCAGGAAGACATGGGCCGCCTCGGCCAGCCCGCCTGTGCGCGAGAAGTAGGGGTCGCCGTAGCGGCGCGAGACGGGCACGCCCGCGGCCGTCCAGTCGAGCGCGGGGGGCTGGTCGGAAGGCATCGCGCGGCCTATGGCTGGGGCGCGGGCGACCATGGGCAAGGGCGGCGGCGTTGGCAAGGGCGGATGTCGTCGTCATCGGGGCGGGGATCACGGGCCTTGCCATCGCCTTCGAATGCGCCCGCCGCGGCGCCCGCGTCGGGCTGGCCGAGGCGGGGGCGATCGGGGCCGGGTGCTCGGGCGGGCCCGTCGGCGCGCTCGCCCCCCACGCCCCCGAGGCCGGCGCGGGCTGGACGCCCCTGCGCGCCTTCCAGCTTGCAAGCCTTGCGGCGGGCGCGGGCTTCTGGGCCGCGGTGGCGGCCGCGGGCGGGGGCGATCCGGGCTATGGCCGCACGGGCCGGCTGCAACCCCTGGCCGATGCGGTGGCGGTCGGCCGCGCGCGGGCGCGGGTTGAGGCGGCGGCGGCGTCGTGGGGCGGGACGGGGCGGCTTGCGGTCGTGCCGGCGCCGGCCGACGGCTGGCCGGAGGCGGGCGCCACAGGGCTCTGCCTCGCCGACGACCTCACCGCGCGCCTCCGCCCGCGCCGCGCGCTCGCGGCCCTTGCCGCCGCGATCGGGGCCTGCGGGGGCGAGATCGCGACCGGCCGGGGCGAGATCGAGGAGAGCCCCTGGCCCGCCCGCGCCGTCGTCTGGGCCACCGGCTGGCAGGGGCTCGCGCGGCTGTCCCGGACCCTCGGGCCCGCGGCGGGTGGGCCGGTCAAGGGCCAGGCGCTCGAACTCGCGCTGCCCGGGGCGGCGGGGTGGCCGGTCGTCCAGGCGGCCGGGGGGCTCTTCATCGTCCCCCATGCCGGCGGCACCGTCGCCGTCGGCTCGACCGTCGAGCGCGCCTTCGCCGACCCCTTCGCGACCGACGACCGCCTTGGCGCCCTGCACGCCGCCGCGGTCGCGGCCTGCCCGCCGCTCGCCGGCGCCGGCGTCGTCGCCCGCTGGGCGGGGCTGCGGCCGCGGGCGGCGACAGGGCGGCCGATCCTTGGCCCCTGGCCGGGGCGGCCGGGCCATTTCGTCGCCAACGGCGCCTTCAAGACCGGCTTCGGCCTTGCCCCCGGCATCGCCCGGACGATCGCCGACCTCGTCCTCGAGGGTCGCGACGCCATCCCCGCCGAGATGCGCCTTCCCCCGCCCGGCTGAGCCCGGGCCCGCCCCCCCCGGGGGGGGGCCGTCAGGCGAAGCGGGCCGGGGCGAGGGCGGCGACCGTCGCTGGGTCGAGACCGGGGGCGCGGCCGGCGACGAGGTCGGCGAGAAGCCGGCCGGCCGCGGGGGCGGTCTGGAAGCCGTAGCCGCCCTGCCCGGCCATCCACAGGAAATCGGGCGCCGCCGGGTCGGGGCCGATCACCAGCACGCGGTCGGGGGCGAAGGTGCGCAAGCCCGCCCAGGACCGCAGGAGCCGGGCCACGGGGGCGGTCGTCATCGCCTCGAAGCGGGCGAGCCCCTCGGCGAGCACGGTGTCGTCGGCCCAGGCGTCCTCTGGCGGGGCGGGGTCCTCCTCGGAGGGCGAGACGATCAGGGCCCCGGCGTCGGGCTTGGCATACCAGCGTTCGCCGGCCCCGATCAGCATCGGCCAGGCGCGGGCGTCGTGGCCGCCCGGAACGGGGACGCGGGCCATCGACCGCCGCCGGGGCGTGAAGCCCAGGGGCCGCACCCCGGCCATCCGCGCCACCTCGTCCACCCAGGCGCCGGCGGCGTTGACGAGGACGCGGGCCGCGATCTTGCCGGCCGGTGTCGTCGCGACCCAGCCCGCCCCGGCGCGGGCGATCGCCGCGACGCGTGCGCCGGTCAGGACGCGGGCGCCGGCGGCGCGCGCCTCGCGCAGGCAGGACTGGAGGAGGCGGTCGGTGTCGATGTCCTGCCCGTCCGCGCCCCGGGCGGCAAAGGCGAGGCGGTCGGGCGCCAGCAGCGGCACCTCCGCCACGGCCTCGGCGGGGTCGATCTCGTCAAGGGCGAGGGCTGCGGCATCAGCGCGGAAGGCGGCCTCGTCCTCGCGGCGGCCGACGAGCATGAGCCCGCGGGGGGCGAGGACGCCGCGCGCGGCATGCTCCTCCCGGCTCGCCTCGTTCAGGGCCTGCACGACCGGGAGGCCGTAGGCCCCGAGGAACACTGCCGCCGAGCGGCCCGAGGCGTGGTAGCCGGGCACGGCCTCGGCCTCGGCCAGCACGACCTTGCCGAGGGGCGCGAGCCGCGCCGCCGCCACCGCCCCGGCGATGCCGCCGCCGATGATCAGGAAATCCGCCGTCATCGCTTCCCGGCCCGGGGTTCGCGGGCCGCCCCTCGCGTTGCCGCCGGGGCCGGGCGCGGGTGGCGCGCCCGGCCCCGGCGGCGGCCCCTTCCCTCAGTTCGGGATCGCGCCCTCGATCCCCTCGACGTAGAAGTTCATGCCGAGGAGCGTCTTGTCGTCGGCGACCTCGCCCGCGGCGAGCCAGGGCGTGCCGTCCTGGCGGTTGATCGGGCCGGTGAAGGGGTGATAGGTGCCGGCCTTGATCGCCGCCATCATCGCCTCGGCCTCGGCCCGGACATCGGCGGGGATGCGCTCGGAGAGGGGCGCCATCACCACCATGTCCTCCTTCATTCCGAGCCAGACGTCCTGGCTTTCCCAGGTGCCGTCGATGACCTTCTGGACGCGGTCGATGTAGTAGGGCCCCCAGTTGTCGATGATCGCCGTCAGCTGCGCGTTGGGGCCGAAGGCGATCATGTCCGAGGCCTGGCCGAAGGCGTAGAAGCCCTTCTGCTCGGCGATGGCCATGGGCGCGGTCGAATCGGTGTGCTGCATGATGACGTCGGCGCCCTGCTCGATCAGGGCGTTGGCGGCGTCGGCCTCGAGGGCGGGGTCGAACCAGGTGTAGGCCCAGACGATCTTGAACTGGATCTGCGGGTTGGCCTTCCTCGCGTGGAGGTAGGCCGCGTTGATCCCCATGATGACCTCGGGGATCGGGTAGGAGGCGATGTAGCCGATGACGTTCGTCTTGGTCATGCGGGCGGCGATGTGGCCGATGACCGCCCGGCCCTCGTAGAAGCGGGCGTTGTAGAGGGCGACGTTCGGATGCTCGCGCTTGTAGCCGGTGGCGTGCTCGAAGCGCACGTCGGGGAACCGGGCGGCGACGTTGTTGACCGGATCCATGTAGCCGAACGAGGTCGCGAAGATGATGTCGGTGCCGGCGAGCGCCATCTGCGTCATCACCCGCTCGGCGTCGGCGCCCTCGGGGACGCTCTCGACATAGCTCGTCTCGACCTTGTCGCCGAAATGGGCATCGACGGCCAGCCGGCCGACGTTGTGCTCGTGCGAATAGCCGTAGTCGCCGATCGGACCGACGTAGATGTAGCCGACCTTCACCGGCTCGGCCGCGGCCGGCGCGGCCAGGGCCAGGGCCAGCGCCGCCCCGGCCAGCATCCTCTTCGTGGACTGCATGCGTCTCTCCCCTCTCCTTTGGTCCGGGCCGTCCGCGGCCCGGCGCCTGTCATGCCGCTCAGCCCGCGGCGTGGAACGGCCGGCCGAGCGCGGCGGGCGCGTGGAGCGCCGCGCGCGGGCGGTCGGCGGTGATGATCACCAGCACGAGAATGGTCACGAGGTAGGGTGACATGGCAAGATACTCGACGGGGATCTTGACCCCCGCGGCCTGGAGGTTGAGCTGGAGGACGGCGATGCCGCCGAAGAGCCAGGCCCCGAGCATGACCCGCCACGGCCGCCAGGAGGCGAAGACGACGAGGGCGAGCGCGATCCAGCCGGCCCCGGCGGTCATGCCCTCGGTCCACTGAGGCACCCGCACGAGGCTCAGATGGGCGCCGCCGAGGCCCGCGCAGGCGCCCCCGAAGAGGATCGCGAGCGCCCGCACGCGCCGGACCGGGAAGCCGAGGGCATGGGCGGCGTCGTGGCTTTCGCCGACCGCGCGCAGGATCAGCCCGGCGCGGCTGAAGCGCAGGAAGGCCCAGACCCCGGCGACGAGCGCGACTCCGGTATAGACCAGCACGTCGTGGGAGAAGACGAGGCGCCCGAGGACGGGCAGGTCGGAGAGGCCGGGAACCGCGAGCCGCCCCGCCGGCGGCGGGCGGACGCCGATGTAGCCCTGGCCGATCAGCGCCGAGAGCCCGAGCCCGAAGAGGGTGAGCGCGAGCCCGGTCGCGACCTGGTTGGCCAGCAGCCCGAGGACGAGGACGGCGAAGAGCCCCGCCAGCGCCGCCCCGGCGGCGGCGGCGGCGGCAAGGCCGAGGAGCACGCTGCCGGTCGCGACCGCGGCGGCGAAGCCCACCACCGCGCCGAGGATCATCATGCCCTCGACCCCGAGGTTGAGGACGCCGGCCTTCTCGGTGACAAGCTCGCCGATGGCGGCGAGAAGGATCGGCGTCGCCGCCACGATCAGGGCCGCGGCGACGGCGACGGGGTCGATGCCGGCGAGCAGGGTCATGGCGCGGCCCTCCGCAGCCGTCGCAGCCGGTAGTTGGCGGCAAGGTCGAGCCCGAGCAGGAAGAACAGCAGCATGCCCTGGAAGGCCTGGATCGCCGCCGCCGGCAGGCCGATGACGAACTGCGCGATCTCGCCGCCGATGTAGGTCAGGGCCATCAGGAACCCCGCCAGCACGATGCCGGCCGGGTGGAGGCGGCCGAGGAAGGCGACGATGATGGCGGTGAAGCCGTAGCCCGAGCCGAAGTCGATGCGGATCTGGCCGCCGGGCCCGGCGACCTCGAAAAGCCCCGCGAGCCCGGCGAAGGCCCCCGAGAGGCCGAGGCAGACGATCGTCAGCCGCCCCGGGCTGATGCCCGCGAAGCGCGCCGCCCGGGGCGCGAGGCCGGCCAGCCGGACCTCGAAGCCCAGCCGGTGGCGGGCGAGGATCAGCCACACCAGCGCGACCGCGAGGAGGGCCGCGACCCCGCCCCAGTGCAGCCCGCTGCCGGCGATGAGGTCGGGGTTCGCCGCCGCGGGATAGCGGGCGAGGTTGCGCGAGCCCGGAAAGCCCGTCGCGTCGGGGTTGCGCAGCGCCCCCACCGCCATCGCCGCGACGATCTTGTCGGCGACGTAGACGAGCATCAGCGACACGAGGATCTCGGAGGTGCCGAAGCGGGCCTTGAGAAGGGCCGGGATCATCGCCCAGGCCCAGCCGCCGAAGGCCCCCGCGACGACCATCAGGGGAAAGACGAACCAGCCCTCGAGGGGGTAGAAGGCGAGGCCGACGGCGGCGCCGGCGATGGCGCCGGCGATGTACTGCCCCTCGGCCCCGATGTTCCAGATGCCGGCCCGGAAGCCGAGCGCGAGCCCGGTGGCGATGAGGATGAGCGGTCCCGCCTTGACGAGCAGCTGGGGCCGCGAGAAGGCCGCATACTGGGGATGGAACAGCGGATCCCAGAAGATGGTGCGGATCGCCGCCACCGGATCCTTGCCGAGGATCGCGAACATCACCCCGCCGGCGACCATCGTCAGGGCCACGGCCAGGAGCGGCGTCGCCGCCGTCCAGAAGCGCGAGGGCGCGGGCCGCCGTTCGAGCCGGATCATGCCGGGACCCCCTCGGCCGCCGGCCGCGCCGCCTGCATGCCGTGGGCGCCCCCGAGCATGAGCCCGATCTCGCGCACCGTCAGCCCCTCGACCGGCCGCGCGGGCGTCAGCCGCCCCTCGTTGAGGGCGGCGAAGCGGTGGGCGAGCTCCATGAGCTCGTCGAGGTCCTGGCTGATGACGACGACCGCGGCGCCGGCGCCGGCGAGGTCGGCGAGCGCCTGGCGGATCGCCGCCGCCGCCGCCGCGTCCACCCCCCAGGTCGGCTGGTTGACGACGAGGGCCCGCGGCCGCTGGAGGATCTCGCGCCCGATCACGAACTTCTGGAGGTTGCCCCCCGAGAGCGCCCGGGCCGCGACCTCGGTGCCGGGGGTGCGGACGTCGAAGGCGGCGATGATGCGGGCGGCGAAGCCCTGGGCCCGGCGCCAGCCGACAAGGCCGTGGCGGACCAGCCGCTCGCGCCCGGCCGCGGTCAGGAGGGTGTTCTCGGTCAGCGTCATGTCGGGGGCGGCGGCGTGGCCGAGGCGCTCCTCGGGCGCGGTCGCGAGGCCGGCCATGCGCCGCGCCGCCGGCGCCAGCGCCCCGATCGGGCGGCCGTCGAGCCGGACGGCCGCGGCGGGCCCCGGCCGTTCGCCCGAGAGCGCCGCCAGAAGCTCGTCCTGGCCGTTGCCCGCGACCCCGCCGATGCCGAGGATCTCGCCCCCGCGGACGGCCAGGCGGACGTCGTGGAGCGCCCGCCCGTGCGGCCAGGCGGCCGGCAGCGACAGGCCCGCGACCTCGAGGACCGGCGCCCCGGCGGGTGCGGCCGCCCGCGCCGGGGGCTGGACGATCCGGCCCACCATCAGTTCGGCGAGTTCGCGGGCCGAGCGCCGGCGGGGGTCGCAGCCGGCGACGACGCGGCCGCCGCGCAGGATCGTCGCGCTCTCGCAGAGAAGGATGATCTCCTCGAGCTTGTGGCTGATGTAGAGGATCGCGGTGCCGTCGGCGGCGATCCGGCGGAGGGTGCCGAAGAGGATCTCGACCTCCTGCGGGGTGAGGACGCTCGTCGGCTCGTCCATGATCAGGAGGCGTGGCTCCTGGAGGAGGCAGCGGACGATCTCGACCCGCTGGCGCTCGCCCGCCGAGAGGTCGGCCACCGGCCGGTCGGGGTCGAGCGGCAGGCCGTAGGCGGCGCTGACGGCGCGGATGCGGCCGGCCAGCCGGCGCAGGGGCGGGGGACGCTCCATGCCGAGGGCGACGTTCTCGGCCACCGTCAGCGCCTCGAAGAGCGAGAAGTGCTGGAAGACCATCGCCACCCCGGCGGCGCGAGCGGCGGCCGGGCTGGCCGGGGCGTAGGGCGCCCCGAGCAGGCGCATGCGACCGGCGTCGGGCCGCACCAGCCCGTAGACGATCTTGACGAGCGTCGACTTGCCGGCGCCGTTCTCGCCGAGGAGCGCGTGCACCGCCCCGGGCCGGATGGCAAAGGCGATGTCGGAGTTGGCGAGGACGCCGGGATAGGCCTTGGTGATGCCCTCGACCTCGAGCAGGGGGGCGGGGGGCGGGGGGGCGGCGGTCGCGGTCATGCCCGGGCCTCGGCGGCAAGGTCCCCGACGGCGGCGGGGCGGGAGAGGAGCGCCGCCGCGACCCCGATCGCGATCGCCTGGGGGTGCTTGCCGAGGGCGGGATCGCCGATCGGGCAGCGGATGCGGTCGATCGCTCCCGGGCCGTGGCCGAGGGTCGCGAGGCGGGCGCGGAAGCGGGCACGCTTGGAGGCCGACCCGATCAGCCCGAGCCCGCCGAAGCCGTGGCCGAGGAGGACATGGCAGAGGGCGAGGTCGAGGGCGTGCGAGAAGGTCAGGACGAGATGCTCGGCCGCGGCCGGGGCGGTGGCGGCCGCCGCCACCGGGTCGGCCGCGACCAGCACCGCGACCCCCTCGGGCAGGGCCTTGGGGAAGCGGTCGGGGGCGGTGTCGATCCAGGTGATGGCGAGGTCGGGGAGGGGGGCGAGGGTGGCGACGATCGCCCGCCCGACATGCCCCGCCCCCCAGACCCAGAGGGCCCGGGCCGGCCGCGCCTCGGCCTCGACCAGCCAGCCCGCGACCAGGGCCGCCCCCGGCGCGACCCCCGTCGCCCGCGCCCGGGCGAGGAGGCGGCGGACGGCGAGCGGCGCCTCGCCGCCCCCGCCGCTGCCGCCCCCGCCGCCCCCGCCGTCGGCGGTGGCAGCCGTGACCGGGCGGGCGAGCGCCGGGCCGGGGCCGAGGGCGGCGAGCCGGTCCGCGTCCCAGATCTCGGTCACGAGCGTCACCGCCCCGCCGCAGCACTGGCCGAGCGCGGGGCCGAGCGGCAGCCGCTCGAGCCGCGGCCCGCCGCCGCCGCCGGCAAGCTGCGCCCGCGCCGCCTGCACCGCCTGCCATTCGAGTGCCCCGCCGCCGATCGAGCCCGCCTGTCCCGGGCCGCGGGCGCCGTCCCAGACGAGCATCGCCGCCCCGGCCTCGCGCGGGGCCGAGCCCGCGACCGCGGCCACGACCACGCGCGCGACCCGCCCCTCGCGGGCCACGGCACGGGCAAGGCCCTCGCGCTCGAGCGTCATCGCCGATGCCCGGGGATGAGCCGCGCGCCGTCCTCCCCGGCCCTGCCGCCCGCGGCCGGGGACCGGCGGCGCCCGCGCCGCTCGGGGCGGGTGCCGGCGACGGTGCCGGCAAAGGCGGCCCCGGCGGCATCGGCGAGGGGACGCGGGCAGGGCGGGCGGACGGTCATCGGCCCCTTCCCCGGACGCGGGCCACGGCCGCCAGCACGCGCTCGGGCGTCGCCGGCGCGTCGAGCGCGGGGTAGATGCTGCCGTCGCCCGCGGCCGCGACCGCGTCCGAGAGCGCCATCAGGACCGCGATCGCGAGCATGAGCGGCGGCTCGCCCACGGCCTTGGAGTGGTGGATGGTCCCGACCCGGCCGGGGCCGTCCCAGAGGGCGACGTTGAAGATGCGCGGCCGGTCCGAGCAGGCGGGGATCTTGTAGGTCGAGGGGGCGTGGGTGACGAGCCGCCCGGCCTCGTCCCAGACGAGTTCCTCGGAGGTGAGCCAGCCCGCACCCTGGACGAAGGCGCCCTCGATCTGGCCGAGGTCGATCGCCGGGTTGAGGCTCTGCCCGCAGTCGTGGAGGAGGTCGGCGCGCAGGATGCGGTGCTCGCCGGTGAGGGTGTCGATCACGACCTCGCAGGCGGCGGCGCCGTAGGTGAAGTAGTGGTAGGGCCGGCCCTCGCCGCGGATGCGGTCCCAGTGAAGGCCGGGGGTGCGGTAGAAGCCGGTCGCCGAAAGACCGACGCGGCCCTCGACGGCCCGCCGCGCGGCCTCGGCAAAGCCCATCTCGGCGGCGCCGACGCGCACCCGGTCAAGGGCAAAGACGACGTCCTCGGGCCGGGCCTGGTGCTCGGCGGCGAGGAAGGCGGCCATCCGCCCGCGGATCGCCTCGGCCGCCGCCTGCGCCGCCATCCCGTTCAGGTCCGACCCCGAGGAGGCGGCGGTGGGCGAGGTGTTCGGCACCTTGGCGGTGTCGGTGGCGCTGACGCGGACGCGCCCGACGGGAACGCCGAAGGCCCGCGCCACCACCTGCGCGACCTTGCGGAAGAGGCCTTGGCCCATCTCGGTGCCGCCGTGGTTGAGATGGATCGAGCCGTCCTCGTAGACATGCACGAGGGCCCCGGCCTGGTTGAGCCGGGTCAGCGTGAACGAGATCCCGAACTTGACCGGTGTCAGGGCGAGGCCGCGCCGCAGGACCGGCTGGCCGGCGTTCCAGGCCCGGATCGCGGCCTGGCGGCGGCGGTAGTCGGCGCCCGCCTCGAGGCGGTCGACGAGGTCGTGGAGGATGAAGTCCTCGACCTCCTGCCCGTAGGGGGTGAGGCGCCCCTCGCCGGTCCCGGCTCCGGCGCCGGCGCCGGCGGGGCGGGGGGGGCGGTAGAAGTTCGCGCGGCGGACGGCAAGGGGATCGCGGCCGAGGGCATGGGCGATGTGGTCGATCACCCGCTCGGCCCCGAGCATCCCCTGGGGCCCGCCGAAGCCGCGGAAGGCGGTGGCGCTCGCGTGGTTGGTGCGTAGCCGGTGGCTCTCGATCCGGACCGCCGGCAGCCAGTAGGCATTGTCGGCGTGCAGCATGGCGCGGTCGGCGACCCCGGTCGTGAGATCGAGGCTCCAGCCCGCGAGCGCGAACTGGCGGATGTCGAGGCCGAGGATGCGGCCCTCCCCGTCGACGCCGGCGCGGTAGTCGATGCGGAAGGCGTGGCGCTTGCCGGTGACGGTGAAGTCGTCGTCGCGGTCGTAGCGCATCCGCGCCGGCCGCCCGGTCATCCGCGCGACGAGCGCGCAGGCGACGGCGAGCGGGTTGGCCTGGCTTTCCTTGCCGCCGAAGCCGCCGCCCATCCGCCGCACCTCGACCCGGACCGCCGCCAGCGGCAGGTCGAGCGCCTCGGCCACCTTGTGCTGGATCTCGGTCGGGTGCTGGGAGGAGACGGCGACGGCCATGTCCCCGCCCTCGCCCGGCAGGGCGAGCGCGACCTGGCCCTCGAGGTAGAAATGCTCCTGCCCGCCCATCTCGATCCGGCCGGCGACGCGGCGGGGGGCGGCGGCGATCGCCGCCTCGACATCGCCCCGCGACCAGACGCGCGGCCCCTCCTCGAAGCGGCTGCCGGCAGCCATCGCCGCCTCGACGGTGAGGATCGCCGCCTCGGGGGCGATCTCGATCCCGGCCCGCCGGGCGGCGATGCGGGCGGCGCGGTGGCTCTCGGCGGCGACGAGGAAGAGGGGCTGGCCCGCGTAGTGCACCGCGCCCGTGGCGAGAAGCGGCTCGTCGCCCGCTCCCGGGCTCACGGCGAGCGGCCGCGGCAGGTCGGTGGCGGCGAGCGCGAGGACGACGCCGGGCGCGGCCCGGACGGGGGCGAGGTCGAGGGCGACGAGGCGGCCCCGGGCCACCGACGAGAGGCCGAAGGCGAGGTGCAGCGCCCCCGGCGGGGCGGCGAGGTCGTCGACGTAGCGCGCCTGGCCGGTGACGTGGAGAAGCGCGGAATCGTGGGGCAGGGGCTCGGCGACGCTCACGGCGCGACCTCGAGGACGCGCGTGGCGACGCCCTGGTCCTCGAGGAAGGTGCGACGCACCATCCCGGCGGCGGCCGCGAGCCGGTAGGCCGCCGAGGCCCGCATGTCGGAGAGGGGCCGGAAGTCGTCGGCGAGCGCCGCCGCCGCCGCCGCGACCGTCGCCTCCGTCCACGGCCGGCCGAGGAGCGCGGCCTCGGCCGCGCGGGCCCGCGCCGGCACCCCGGCCATGCCGCCGAAGGCGAGGCGCGCCGCCGCCACCCGGCCCTCCACGAGGGTGATCGCGAAGGCGCCGCAGACGGCCGAGATGTCCTGGTCGAAGCGCTTGGAGAGCTTGTGGCAGCGCAGCCGGTCGGGCTGGAGGGGAAAGCTCACGGCCTCGACGAACTCGCCCGGGCGGCGGTCCTGGCGGCGGTAGGCGACGAAGTAGTCCTCGAGCGGCAGGCGCCGCCGCTCGCTCCCCCGGCGCAGGTGCAGGCTCGCGCCGAGCGCAATCAGGGCCGGCGGCCCGTCGCCGACGGGCGAGCCGTTGGCGATGTTGCCGCCGATCGTCGCCACCGCCCGCACCTGCCCGGAGCCGAAGCGGCGCAGGAGCTCGGCGAAATCGGGGTGAAGGGGGGCGATCGCCCGGCGCAGGGCGGCGATGGTGACGAGGGCGCCGATGCGGACCTCGGCGGCGCCGATCTCGACCTGCGCGAGTTCCCCGATGCCGGCGATGAAGGCGGTCGGGCCGAGGTCGCGGAGCCCCTTGGTCACCCGGAGGCCGACGTCGGTCGCGCCGGCGACGAGCGTCCCCTCGGGATGGGCAAGGCACCAGCGGGCGAGGTCGTCGGCCGTCCGCGGGCGGGCGGGGTGGTCCGCGGCCTCGGGCCCCGCGGCCGGCGCCTGCCGGGCCGCCAGCGCGCGCCCGTCGGCCGTCATCCAGGCCGGCACCGGCCGGGCCGCGGCGGCCTCGGCGGCGCGGATGATCGCGGCGTAGCCGGTGCAGCGGCAGAGGTTGCCGGCGAGGACGTCGTCGTGGTCGCGGCGGCCGTCGCCGTGGGCGCGGGCGAGCGCGACCGCGATCCCGGGCGTGCAGAAGCCGCACTGGCTCGCGTGGTGCTCGACGAGCGCCTCCTGGACCGGATGGAGGCTGCCGTCGGGGCCGGCGAGACCCTCAACCGTGCGCACGGCCTTGCCGTCGGCCTGGGCGAGAAGGAGGATGCAGGCGTTGACCGCCCGGCTGCCGGCGGCATCGGTCAGGATCACCGTGCAGGCGCCGCAGTCGCCCTCGTTGCAGCCTTCCTTGGTGCCGGTCAGGCCGCGGCCCGTGCGCAGCCAGTCAAGGAGCGTCGCCTCCGGCGCCGCCGTCGCGCGCACCGGCGCGCCGTTGAGGAGGAAGGAGGTGTCCATCTGCCATCCGCCGCCTTACCAAGCCTTCCCCGGGGCGCGCGGTCGATGCGGCGTAGAGCACGCGCGGGACGCATTTGAAGCCCTCCCCCGCGGCTTTGGCAAGAGGCTGATCGGGGGCCCGCCGGCGGGACGGCCCGGGGCCGCCCCCGCCCCCGCCGCCGCCCTTGCCCGTCTCCCCCGGGCCACGCGCGCCGCCGGCGCCCGGGCGCCGTCCCTGGCCCCGGGGGGAAAGGAGGGGCGAGCCGAGGCCCGTTTCGCCCAGGGGTCCACGGGCCTCACTTGGCAACGCCCGTCCCGCGGAACCGTCCCGCCTCCCTTGTCCCGCCGGTGCGCGAGCACGGGCTCGCGCCCGCCGTTCGGGGGGCTCTCGGCGTGCCACCGGCACGGGCGGTCCCCCCTCGCCCCCGGGGGGGCGCTTCGCGCCGCCCGCGGCCGGGCCCT